>JBGQFD010000039.1:0-29783 GCA_041496705.1 Gammaproteobacteria bacterium
ACGGTACACGGGGGCGAACGACAGGAGAATGAATTCGAAGTAAGTCGTGCTCCCGCTCGGCGAGTTGGAGCCGTCGTTGATCAACAATCCGTCGGCGAGGAAGCTGCGCAGCGCCGTCTCGAACTGGTGGTGGTGAGTATCGATGAAGCCGGGCATGACGATGCGGCCGCGGGCGTCGATCTCGGCCGCGCCGCCCGCGTGCAGGTTCGGCCCGACGGCGAGGATCCTCTTGCCCTCGACCAGCACGTCGGCCTTCGAAAAATCACCCACTTTCGGGTCCATCGACATCACGGCGCCGCCGCGAATGACGTAACGTCGGCCGTGCCGGCCGTGGTGTTCGGGCGGGTCCCCCCCGTCGTGCGCCGCGGCAGGGCGCGCGGCGAACAGACTCATTCCTGCCGCGCCAGCCGCGGCCGCCGTCGAGGCCTTCAGGAAATCGCGCCGCCCGAGTTGCGAAGCGGAATGGTCCTGCGGCTTTCCTTCATCGCACAGTTTGCACATCTTGGTTTCCCCCTCCGAAGTGAGAGTTGCGATACCGCAGCGCGTGCCGCGGAGCTTCAGGGCGCGTCCCCAGTGGACGCGCCGCGATCTGGGAAATGCGCACGTTCAACTCCTCCTGCCTTCCTTCGGCCCGCTTCTTCGGACGGGCTAGCTTTCGATTTCAGTCTAGCAACATGTTTTCGCGAAGTCGTCCACAACTTTCCGAGAGCCGGGCCCACTCGCCCAAGTGGGCAGGAATCCTCCCGGCCTGCGCGCCGGTCCGCGCGCGCGGTGGGCAAGTAAACACGCGGGGTTACGAGGAAAATGCCCATCGCATGCATTGCCCACGCGTCGCCCTTGCGGCGGTGTCGGTCGCGCGGCACCGCGATTTGTCGTACCCGCGATGCGTGCCGCCGGGCAGGGCGCGGGCGCCGCGAAACTGCGATAGCATCTGTGCCAGCCGCGGCGCGGGATTTCCGCGTGCGCACCGTCAAGGAGCCGCCATGACCCGGTCTTCCGCCGCGCTTCTCAGCCGCCTGCCGCGTTTTATTGCATTCGCCGCCGTGCTTGCCTTCGCAGGCGCGGTCCACGCCCAGACGTTCCCGGGGAAGCCGGTGAAGCTCGTCGTGCCCTTCGGCCCGGGCGGCTCTTCGGACGTGGTCACGCGCATCGTCGCCGACGGTGCGGGCGAGGCCCTCGGGCAGCCGATGCTGATCGAGAACGTGCCGGGAGCGGGCGGCAACATCGGCACCGCGCGCTCAGCCAAAGCCGCGCCCGACGGCTACACGCTCGTCGTTTGCACCATCGGCACCTGCGCCATCAATCCCAGCATCTACGCGCAGACCGGCTACGACCTGCAGAGGGACTTCGTCCCGGTGTTTCTCGTCGGCGGCGTGATGAACATTTTCACCGTGCATCCTTCCACGGGCATCAAGTCGATCGCCGACCTGGTCGCCTACGCCAAGGCCAATCCCGGCAAGCTGCCGGCGGCGATCGGCGCGGTGGGCAGTTCCAACCACCTCACGCCGGTGTGGTTCGCCTCCATCGCCGGCGTCGACATGCTCTGGGTGCCGTTCAAGGGCGCGGGAGACGCGATCACCGCGCTCCTCGGCGGCCAGGTGATGATGTTCGTGGACAACGAGCCCTCGATCCTGCCGCAGATCAAGTCTGGCAAGGCGCGGCCGCTCGCCGTCACCGGGCCGCGCCGCTCGGCCTATCTGCCCGAGGTGCCGACTATGGAGGAACTCGGCTACAAGGGTTTCGTCGTCGAACCCTGGTACGGCTTCATGGCGCCGGCCGGCACGCCGCGCGCGGTGGTGGAGAAGCTCAACGCGGCGTTCAACACGGCAATTCGCAATCCCCGCATCACCCGGCGGCTCGAAGAGGCGGGCCTGCGCCTCGTCGGCGGCGCGCCCGAGCAGCTCGGCGATCAGATCCGCAACGAGTCCGAGCGCTGGGCGAAGGTGGTGAGGGCGAACAACATCAAGGCGGAGTAGCGCAATGATGTCTCAGCGGGCGCCCCATGCTGCCGGTCGCGCTCGGTCAGGGTTGTCGGCGCGCGTTCGATGTAGCTGCGAGGTTGATCGTCCCAGTCCTGCACGGTGTCAAGATAGCTCGGTAGGAGTAAGCTCTGCCGACCCAATTCAGGAGGAGCAAGGACATGAACGCTTCGCTCATGCAGCGCTGGGGAGCGCTGCTCGCATTCGCGGCGGCCGGGATGTTCGCCGCATCCGCGGCGTTTGCACAGGAGAAAAAGGACGAGGAGCCGTTTTGGGCGGTCGGACGGCCCAAAGGCGACGCCACCGCGAAGATGGCCCCGGTGCCCGCGTTTCCCATCCCGACCGCGGCCGACAAGCTGCCGGTCGGGAAGATCAAGCTGCCGCCCGGGTTCAAGGCCGAGGTGTGGGCGAGCGGGATTCTGGACGCGCGCGGCATGCGCCAGGGCGACAAGGGCACGGTATTCGTGAGCTCCCTCTTCGTCGCCGGCAAGATCTACGCCGTCGTGGACAGGGGCGGCAAGCGCGAGGTGAAGACGATCGCCGAGAAGCTGTTCCTGCCGAACGGCATCGAGTTCCACAATGGCTCGCTGTACGTCGCCACGCCGAAGGACATCACGCGCTACGACGGCATCGAGGCGAAGCTAGACAACCCGCCCGCGCCCGTCATGGTGTACGACAAGCTGCCGGGCGACGTGCCGCACGGCTGGAAGTTCATCAAGATCGGGCCCGACGGCAAGCTCTACGTGCCGGTCGGCGCGCCTTGCAACATCTGCGAGCCTCCCGCCTCGCATGCGCAGATCTTCCGCATGAACCTGGACGGCACCGGAGTCGAGTCGGTGGTAAAGGGCATGCGCAACACGGTCGGCTTCGATTGGCACCCTAAGACGGGCGAGCTCTGGTTCGGCGACAACCAGCGCGACTGGCTCGCCGAGGACATGCCGCTCGACGAGCTGAACCGCGTCACCAAGACCGGCCAGCACTTCGGCTTCCCTTACTGCCACTCGGGCATCATGACCGACCCGCAGTTCGGCTGGGGCAAGGACTGCAAGAACTACGTCAAACCGGCGCTGACGATCGGACCGCATGCGGCGCCGCTCGGCATGCGTTTCTACACCGGCAAGATGTTCCCGGCGAAGTACCAGAACGCGATCTTCCTCACGCGCCACGGCCCCTGGAACAGGACCGAGAAGTACGCCGCGGACGTGGTCGCGATCTTCATCGATGCCAAGGGCAACGCCAGGATGGAGCCGTTTCTCACCGGACTGGTGGAGAACAACGGCTACCTCGGCCGGCCGGCGGACGTGATGGTGCTGAAGGACGGATCGCTGCTCGTCTCCGACGACCACAACGGGGCGATCTACCGGGTCACCTACGGCAAGTAATTGAAGGAAGCAGTTCTCGCAGCCTGTCTTGCCTGTCACGGCGGGGGCGGCGTTTCGCAGACGCCGCTCACGCCCTCGCTCGGCGGCCAGCCCTCGTTCTTCGTGATCGCGCAGCTGTTCCTGTTTCGCGAGGGGCGGCGCGACAACGCCGCCATGAACGCGGCGGCCAAGGGACTGAGCGACGACGACCTGCGCGTCCTTGCCGAGCTGATCGCGCGCCTTCCCCCACCTCCGCCGCCTGCGCCGGAACCCGATCGCACCCGCTTCACACGCGGCCGCGCGCTCGCGCAGGACCACCACTGCGCCACCTGCCATAATCCCGACTTCTCGGGCCGCGAAAACATGCCGCGCCTCGCCAACCAGCGCGAGGACTACCTGCTCAAAGCCTTGCGCGACTACAAGAGCGGCGCGCGCGTCGGCTACGGCAGCGCGGTCATGCCCGAGACCGTCTCGAGATTGAGCGATGCCGATCTCGCCGACGTGGCGCATTTTCTCGCGCACCTGGGAGCTCCGAAGCGCTAGCGCGCCGCGCGGGCGCTTCGTTTCAAGGAGATTCAGGCGCGCGAAACGAACGGAAGCTTCATCACCTTCCAGAGCTCGTTCGAATTGGGATAGGCGGCTTGGTCGAGCACGCCGAGCCGCTCCGGCACGCGCCCCGGCCGGTAGTGGAACGTGCCGAATGCGAGGTCTAGGATGGAAAGCGTGGCGGCGTAGTTCTTCGACTCGGCGAGATTCGCGATATTCCGGCGCTTGACGATCCCCGCGATTCTCAGCGCGGGCGATTCCTGACGGCGATGGATCGCAGCCGCCACAGAGCGCGGCCTCAGGTCACGTCTGTCCCGCCGCGTCGACCCGCGGCACGGTGACCCCCACCAGGGTGTCGCGCGTCAGGATCGCCGCGAGTCGCTCTTCGCTCCAGCCTTCGGTGCCCTCCGGGCGCATGGGGACCACCACGTAACGCATGTCGGCGTTGGAATCGTGCACGCGCACGGTGACGTGGTCGGCGAGCACGGTGCCGAATTCCTTCAGTACCGCGCGCGGCTCGAACACCACGCGCGAGCGGTAGTTGGTGCTCTTGTACCAGGTCGGCGGCATGCCGAGCAGCGCGCGCGGATAGCACGAGCACAAGGTGCACACGATGACGTTGTGCACTTCCGGGGTGTTTTCGACCGCGATCAGGCGGTCGGCTTCCAGGTCGATGCCAAATTCGGCGCACGCCGCCTTGCCGTCCTCGAGCAGGCGCTTCCTGAATTGCGGGTCGGTCCAGGCGTGCGCGACCACCCTGGAGCCGCGGTAGGGAAGCTCATCCTCGAAGAGCTCCATCCTGCGCCGGACCTGCTCCGCGGTGACCGCGCCTTTTTCCTCGAGAAGCTCCTGCATGGCGCGGCTCATGATCTCGTATTCCGAAGGCGGCCCTTCGTCGCGCTGCTCGACGGGCGCGTGATCCCGGTGATCGTGGCCGTGCTTCTTCTTGGCGTAATGGTCGTGAGGATGATCGCTCATGCCGGCTCCAGCCAGTGCTCGAAGATTTCCATTTCGATGAGGTCGCGCGCAGGGCCCCGGTAGGCAGGCCAGACGCTCGCCTGCGCGAAGCGCACCCGGTACAGCACTTTCTTCGGCTCGCCGTCGAACCCGTAGGCCAGTTCTTCCGGGTTGGGGAAAGCCCCGCAGATGCGCTCGATCACGCCCGTCTTGCCGCGGATGTAATAGGGCGTGCGGCGGTGGCCGGGCGGATAGCGGCGCTTTACCGCGACGCGGTCGCCGACCTCGAAGCGGTGCCCCGGCGCCGGGGCATAGCTGGAGGGAGAGGGCGGTGCGCCCTGCGTGAGGACACCCGGAGTCACCGGCTCGCTCCTTTCTTGATCGGCGATTCTTTCTTCCTAGGAACGTTGAAGCGCGCCCGGACTTCAGCCATCTTCGCTTCGAGCTCATGCTCGGTGATGAGGCCCTTCTCGATCAGTATCGTGCGCAGGGCCAGGGTCGTGCGCTCGAAGTACTCGAGCTTCGCGTACCGCTCGCCCAGGTCTTCCGCGGCGCGGCGCAGTTCGTCGACCAGGGCGATCTGGTTCCGCTGGACGGCCGAGCGCAGCGCGTTGGCCTGCCGCTCCCAGAATTTCATGCCGTGGTCGAGGGTGTCCACCGGGCCGGCCTCATCGCCGCCGATATCGGCGGGGCTTCTGTTGGAGGGCGTGCCGCTCATGATTCTTGCGTGCTTCAGCTTGTGATGTTGACGAGCAGGAACGCCATTCCGATCACTCCCACCGCGGCTCCCAGCCCGGCGGAAACCGGCTTCGCCCAGGTCTCGCGGGCGGCGATCAGGCGCCGGTGCGCGAGGAACGCCGCCGCCGCAATGCCCAGCTGGACGAGGGAAAAGCCGATCAGGTACGCGGCGAGCGGCGCCGCCTCCGCGCCGAATATGGTTTCCGCATAGGCGTATCCGTGCAGCACGCCCGCGAGCGCCAGTCCGCCCGAAAGCCAGGGCAGCTCGATCCGGCGCCGGGCCAACACCAGGCCGCCGATCAGGACCACGGACAGCGCCACGCCGGCTTCGTTTCCCGGCACGCCGACCCCGCTGAGGTGCAGCGCGGCGCCGAAAAGACTTCCGCCGATCAGGGCGAGCACGCCCCACATCCCGCCGTCGATCACGGCGAGGAGGAATCCCGCGGCGACGATGAAGGCCGCGTGATCCAGGCCGATCACCGGGTGGCCCAGGCCCGAGAGAAGTCCCTGCGCGAACGTCTGCGGCAAGCCTCCGCCCATGAAGTGATGGGCCCAGGCCGGGCCGGAGAGCGCGGCGAGCGCGGCAACAACAGAGGCCCGTGTCGTGTTAGGCATGAGGGAAAAGGGAGAGTCCAGCGCAAATATATCACTCTGACTTGCGGCGCGAATGCGCAAGCTGCAGGGAACCGCTTGTGAATGCCGCCGAGGTGGTACAGGTGCACGACGATCGACAGTGGGGTTTTTCTGACATGGCCATTCGGGTAAACCAGACATCTTTTTTGTTTTCCGGCCTGAGCGCGACTGGTTGACGCGTTGTCAAGGCCCGGAGCAGACTTGCTCGAGCGGTGTCGTTCGACCCGTACAAACAGGGAGGGAGATCATGCTTACCAATCTGAAGGCTCTGGCACTGCCCATGCTGCTGGTCCTCGCGCCACAGGCCGAGGCGTTCGACCTCAATCGAGTGCTCCACGGCGACTACGCGCTTGCCTATTCCCGGGTCTGCTCCCAATCGCCGAACGGCTTCAGTCTGCAGGGGCTGGCAGCGGCTCCGGCGACCGAATTGACCTCGGCGATCGAGATGGTCCAGACCTACAACGGCGACGGCACGAGCAGTGCCGTGGGTCATGCGTTGAATATCATCAACGTTGGAACCAATCAGAACGAGCTCGACTTCACCTGCACCGGCACTTATCAAGTGAACAATGACGGCAGCTTCTCGGAGGACTTGAGTTGTTCCGGCACGGTCGTCGCAGGCCCCATCGCCGGCCAGACCTTCACCCAACCCGGCATTCGCCGCACCGGCCATATCGGAATTTTTGCCCAGACACTGGTCATCAGCAATACCAGGTCGAATTTGGAATCCATTACTTTCTCCGGGACCGGCAGCCCGCTTGCGCGCAATTGCGGCCGCAGCGGCACCGCCGTGAGGATCCGGTAAATTCCTGTTCCGCCTTTCCGCCGCTTGCGTAAGTTCTGCGCCCTCGCGGCGCTCGCGTTCGCAAACGGGGCCCCCGCCGCCGAGGCGGTGCTGGTGCACGACATCGCGCCGCCGCATCCGCGCTACGTGTAGCTCCCGCCTGCGCGCGGATCAATGCCGCGACGCGGATCTCGCATCAATCCGCCGGCACCCCGCTCGCCTTGATCGGCCCGGCCCATTTTTCGATTTCGCTCGGGATGTGCTTTGCCAGGTATTCCGTGCTCCTGCGCTCCGGCGGCGGAACGGTCACGCCCACGGTTTCCAGGCGCGCGCGTACGGACGCGCGGTCGACGGTCTCGCTTGCCGCTTTGGCGAGGCGGCGGATGATCGCCTCGGGTGTGCCATTCGGATAGACGATGGCGGCCCAGGCGCTGCAGTCGAAACCGGCGAGGCCCTGCTCGTGCGCCGTCGGGAGATTGGCGAGCCCCGGCGCGCGGCTCAAGCCCAGCGTCGCGATCGCCTTCACCTTGTTGGCCCGAATTTGCGGGAGCATCGTCGAGATCTGTTCGCAGATGAAGTCCAGACGGCCGGCGAGCAGATCCTGCATGGCCGGCCCGGTGCCGCGATAGGGGACGTGCGTGATCTGGGTGCCCATGGCCGAATCGAGCAGGATGGCGCACACGTGCGCCCCAGAGCCGGCGCCGGCCGACCCGTACTGCATTTTCTCCTGGTTCGCTTTCGCATAGGCGATGAATTCGGCAAGCGTATTCGCCGGAAAGTCCTTGCGCGCGATCAGCAACCTTGCCGAGTCCGCGACCAGGGCGACGGGCGCGAAGTCGGCAACGGCGTCGTAGAGCGGTTTCTTGTAGAGCGTCGGGATGAACGCGAGGGTGGCGCTGCCGCCGAGGAGGAAAACATAGCCGTCGGGCGCGGCCTTTGCGACGCGATTTCCGCCCGTCATGCCGCCCGCACCGCCGACGTTCTCGACGATCACCTGCTGGCCCAGGGTCTCGCTCAAGCCCGAGGCGAGGATGCGTCCGACCGTGTCGACCGGGCCTCCGGCGGCAAAGGGCACGACCATGGTGATCGCCCGCCGCGCCGGCCAGTCCTGCGCGAACGCCGGCGCGGCAAAGGCGACGAGCGCGAACACGGCGCTCAATAGCGGTTTGGACACGGCCATTCTCCCGGGAACGCGATTGGCTGTGAAAGAACGAGGCCGCCAACGGAGGCGGCCTCGTTCACCGGCCAGGCGCCTTGGCTATTGCGATACGCCTTCGACGGCGTAAGAACGGAATGTCGCGTATTTGTCGCCGATTTTCCGATTTTCCCTATATTCCTTCGAATTGCGCCACGCTTGAATTTTTTCCACGCTGTCCCAGACCTGCACCGCAACGCGTTTGGGAGGCGCCCCTTCGAACACCGTGACCTTTCCTCCTGCGGCGAGGATACGACCGCCGGCCGCTCTAGTCGTGGCCTGAACTTTCGGGGCGTACTCCTTCGCATAACCTTCCTGGTTCGTCACGTCGACCTCCGCGATGTAGTAGACCGGCGGCTTGGCCTGAGCGTGAAGACTCTCGACGGCTACGGCGCCGAGTCCGAAACCGGCGACGATTGCCAACGCTACTGTGTACTGGGTTTTCATGCGTGCATCCTCGTTGTTTGGTTGCGATCGCTCCCGAAGGGCATGGTACTCCCGGTAAAGGGGAGGGGGCTTTCACAAGCGCCGCAAACGGCCCCCCCGCCCATTTCGTCTAGACTTCGCATGATCCCCGCCATGCCCGCCCCCTCGCAACAGATCCGCTTCTGCACGAGCGCCGACGGCGTCCGCATCGCCTACGCGACTTCGGGCAGCGGGCCGCCGCTGGTGAAGGTCGGGACGTGGATGACGCACGTCGAGCTCGACTGGGAGAGCTCGGTGTGGCGCCACTGGCTGCGCGAGCTATCGCGCGACCACACGTTCCTGCGCTACGACGCACGCGGCTGCGGGCTCTCGGATCGTGAGGTCCCGGAGGTGTCGTTCGAGGCCTGGGTGCGCGATCTGGAGACGGTGGCCGACGCAGCGGGCATCGAGCGCTTCCCGCTGCTCGGGCTCTCGCAGGGCGGCGCCATCGCCATTGCCTACGCGGCGCGCCATCCCGAGCGGGTGAGCCATCTCGTCCTGCACGGGGCGTTCCACCGCGGCCGTCTGCGCCGCGATCCCTCGCTCCAGGAACGCGAGGACACCGAGGCCCAGATCAAGCTTGCGGAGATCGGCTGGGGCAGGGACGACCCGGCGTACCGCCAGTTCTTCACTACGCAGTTCATACCCGACTCGACGCTCGAGCAGCAGCGCTGGTGGAACGAGCTGCAGCGCGCCACGATTTCCCCCGCGTACGCCGCGTGGTTCATGCGGGTGGCCAGCGAGGTGGATGTCACCGAGCTCGCGCGCCTCGTGCGCTGTCCGACGCTGGTGACGCACTCGAAGTCGGAAATGCGCGTTCCCTTCGAGGAGGGCCGCAGGCTGGCGGGTCTCATCCCAGGGGCGCGCTTCGAGCCGCTCGAGAGCCGCAACCACGTGCTGCTCGAGCACGAGCCGGCCTGGGCGCAGTGGCTGAAGGCGGTGCGCGAGTTCCTGCCGGCCGTTCCGGGTGGCGCGCTGTTCTCGGGGCTGACGCCGCGCGAGTCGGAGCTGGTCGAGTTGATCGCGCAGGGTCTCGACAACGCCCAAATCGCCGCGCGGCTGGAGCTCTCCGACAAGACCGTGCGCAACCACATCACCAGCATTTTCGCCAAGCTCGGCGTCGAGAACCGCTCGCGCGCCATCGTGCTCGCGCGCGAAGCCGGCTTCGGCAAAAGAGCGCCCTGAAGTTCGGCCGGCGCGCTCAGCCGGCGCGAGCGATGCATCCGGCTCGCGAAACAAACGAAACAAGAACGGCGTTCCGGCGAAATTTCCCCGATACAGCCCTCCGCTAGACTGCGCGGCCATTTCCTGTTTCACCGGTTTCAACCGGGCCGGCGATTTCCGCCGGCTCGAACGCGACAAGGAGAGCACCATGCTCGACAGCAAGCATCCCGGTGGCGAGTCCGGATCCTTCAACCCGTCGGCGATCGTCATTACCGCGATCGCGATCTGCAGCATCACGCTGGGAGCGGCAACGCTGCGGGCACCCGCCGCAGCGACGCCGCCCGCTTCGGCTATCAGCGCGGCACTCAGTGCCGTTGCCGGCGGCGACACCGGCTATCTGCCGGCCCAGATCGCCAACCAGGCCAGGGAAATCGAACCGATACCGGAAATGTACTACTAGGGCCGCTGTCCCGGGAAATCAGGCGGTTTTCCCCGCCATCTGGGACTCAGGTCTCATGACGCGCACCTTGCGTCTCTACACAATGGGCACCGTGGCTCATTGGACAAGGAGACGGATCATGGACGGGAATCTCGGACGGAACGAGGCGGCAGTGCCCAACGGCAACCTGCTGCGGCTCAGCGAAACGCGCGAGATCGCGATTTACCGGCGCGGCGGCGTCGCCTGGGTTGCGGACTTCAGGGGCGCTCGCGGCGAACTCTACACGGCGGGCGAGTGGTTCACGCTCATTGGCCGCGGCAGCCTGCTGCGCCGCGCGGGGCTCCGTTCCAGCGTTCCGCTGCCCGCGGACGTGGTCGAGAGGATCGAGCGGCTGCACGGCGCAGAAGATCGGGCGCCGCTCGCCGCCATGGCGACCCGGCTTCTGGATCGCCTGGCGAGGGTTTGTCACGAGCTTTCAAGCCGCGCAACGGCGGGCGCGCTCAGCCCGCGCACGCAACGCAGCTAGATCAACCAAGGAGAATCGCTCATGTTCGCACGCACCTTCATCTTCCTTTACGGCATCTCAAGCTACGCGGTATTCATAGTGACGATCCTGTACGCCATCGGTTTCGTCGGCAACCTGTGGGTGCCGAAATCGATCGACACCGGCGGCGCCAGGCCTCTGGCCGAGGCGCTTCTCATCGACGCGCTCCTGCTCGGCATCTTCGCGATCCAGCACAGCGTGATGGCGCGGCCCGCCTTCAAGCGCTGGTGGACGCGCATCATCCCGGCCGAGTCCGAGCGCAGCACCTTCGTGCTGGTGTCGAGCCTGCTGCTCCTCGTGCTCTATTGGCAGTGGCAGCCGATCCCCGCGCAGATCTGGCGGGTCGAAGGCGAAGCCGGACGCATCGCGCTGTTGGGCGTGTCCTGGCTCGGCTGGGGCATCGTCTTTTTCTCGACCTTCCTCATCAACCATTTCAACCTGTTCGGCCTGCAGCAGGTGTTCGCGGCGCTGCGCAAGCGCGACCTGCCCGATCCCGAGTTCAGGACGCCCTTGCTCTACAAGCTGGTGCGCCATCCCCTCATGCTCGGGTTCCTCCTCGCTTTCTGGGGGACGCCCGACATGAGCGCGGGGCATCTGCTCTTCGCGGTGATGACCACCGGCTACATCCTGGTTGCGCTGCAGTTCGAGGAGCGCGACCTGATCAAGCTCTTCGGCATGGCCTACCAGGAATATCGCCGGCGCGTGCCGATGCTCGTGCCATTCCTGCCGAAGCGCTGAAGTGTCAAACCGTCCGTAATTGACTCAACTATTGTTGGCGGGACTGTCGCCTGCAGGAGACAAATCGCACCGTTGCCCGGTGCATTCACCCTCGGAATCGCCAATAAGTGGTCCGCGCGCCACGCTTTGCTTGGCCAGATGCCGCGCCTTCAGGTATCGTCAAAGGCGCTATATCGCGTCCCGTCGACGGGCGCAATCCGCATATCGCTGCGTGGGCTTATATGAGCTGGATCACATTGGCGGCAGTGCTGGTCGGCTGGCTTCTGGCCGGGCTGGGCGTCGCCTATCTGTTTGGCCACTTCGTGCGTGAAGCGGAACCGCTGGCACGTTCGGGCAATCTCCCATCCTCGGTGGTGAGGTACCTGCGTCGCGCCAAGCGCGCAACGACGTTACCGCGAACCTCATCGCGCGCGCCGGCTCAGATCAAAGCGCGGCGCGCAGCCGGGGGCGGGCGCCGCCACTGATTGCCGCGGTCACTCGGGCCTGATCGCCGCGGCCCGTATCAGCTTTCCCCACTTCTCGCCCTGCGCGCGGATCAGCGCCGCGAACTCCGCGGGGGTCCCCTCGAGCGGCAGCGCGCCTTCGAATTCGAGGCGCTCGCGGTATTCGCGTGTGGCGACGACGCGAGCGGTCTGCGCGCGTATCTCCTCGATCACCCCTGCCGGCGTGCCGCGCGGCGCGAGGATGCCGTAGGCGAGCGTGCTCTCGAATTCCGGCAGCCCGGATTCGGCGACGGTCGGGACCTCCGGCAGCTGCGGCATGCGCCTTGCGCCGGTGACGGCAACGGCGCGCAACTTGCCCGCGCGGATCTGCGGCAGCGCCGTGGGGATGACGCTGAACATCATCGGCACCTGCCCGCCGAGCACGTCGGTGATCGCGGGCGACGTTCCCTTGTAGGGCACGTGGGTGAGCCTGATGCCGGACTGCGCCTGCAGCAGTTCGGCGGAGAGGTGCGAGCCGGTGCCGCTGCCGCTCGAGGCGTAGTTGAGTTCGCCGGGTTTCGCCCGGGCCATCGCCACGATGTCGCCGACCGAGCGCAGCGCCGATCCGGGGTTCACCACCAGCACCAGCGGCGCCGAGGCGAGCAGGGCGATCGGCGCGAAGTCGCGCTGCGGGTCGTAGCCCGTCTTCGCATACAGCGCCGGGTTGATCGCGAGCGTCCCGGTATGGCCGAGGAGCAGCGTGTAGCCGTCGGGCGCGGCGCGCGCGACGAATTCGGTGCCGAGGTTGCCGCCCGCTCCCGGGCGGTTCTCCACCAGTACCTGCTGCTTCCACGCTTCGGAGAGCTTCTGCGCGAGCAGCCGCGCGAACACGTCGTTGCCTCCCGAGGGCGGGAAGGGCACGACGAGGCGCACCGGCTTCGCCGGGTAGGGCTGCGCGCGGGCATGGCTGAACTGCGCGCCGCCGGCCGCGAGCAGCAGGGCGACGAGGGAGACTCGCAGCGCACCCATCATCGAGGCTCCCCGATCGGAAAAGACCAGTCTAGCATCGGGGTCAATCCCGCTCCTCACCCCGTTGCGCAAGCTCGTGATCGTGTCATTGTTCACGATGTGCCGTTCGCGAGGGCTCCTTATGACTCCGTCATAGTTCATAATGTCCTCCATTGCCCCCGGATATCGGGCGCGCACCGCTGGTCCAAATTCCTATGGGCCGTCCCCTTCTGTCCTTCGAGCAAGCGCTGAGTCGGACCGTGGTTTTCGCAACGCGCAAGGCGCAGGCCTTCGCGTTCACCCGCACGGTTCCCTATTTGGCGACGGTTGTCGTGCTCGCCGGCGCGTATTTTTTAGCGGCCAAGCTTGCCTTGCTGATGGCGATACCGCCGGGCTACGCCACCGCGGTGTGGCCGCCTTCGGGAATCGCCCTCGCGTCGATCCTGCTGCTGGGAAATCGCATCTGGCCCGGGATCTGGCTGGGAGCTTCCCTCATCAACGTCACGGTCCAGTCTTCTCTCGTGGCTGCGACGCTCATAGGCGCGGGCAACACCCTGGAGGCGCTTGTCGGCGCGGCGCTCCTCCGCGCGGCTATCCGCTTGCCCGGGGCGTTCCGGAGCGGTGAGGACGTGGTCAAATTCGTTGGTATTGCGGCGGCTAGCGCGGCGGTCGCGGCTACGGTCGCGGCGGTGCCGCTCGCCTTCGTGCATTCGCTGGGATCGCCCGAGCTGCTGTGGAACTGGTGGACATGGTGGCAGGGCGACGCCGTCGGCATCATCGTCGTCACCCCGCTGATCCTCTCCTGGGCGGTCCGCACCCATCCCGCATGGACACCCTCGAGAATCGCCGAGGGAGCGATTCTCGTCTGTTTGCTGTCGGGAGTGATGTACGCCATATTCGGTGCGGGCGTGACCTCGTACATCCCTTCGCTGCCGCTCACTTTCGCGATCCTGCCGTTCATCATCTGGGTCGCCTTCCGCTTCCGGCAGCGCGAAGTCGCGACAGTGAACGCGCTGGTGTGCACATTGGCGGTCTGGTTTACGCTCAAAGGCAGCGGACCGTTCGCGCAAGGATCGCTGAATGAGTCGCTGCTGCTGCTGCTCGCGTTCATGTGCACCGTGGTGACGACAGGGCTCGTGCTCAATGCGGTCATCGGCGATCGCAGGCGCGCGACCGAAGGGATGCAGCGCCTCCTGCGGGACTTGCGCGAGCAGGCGATCCGCGACCCGCTGACTTCCCTGTACAACCGCCGGTTCCTGCTGGACTACCTGCCGAGAGAGCTGATCCGCGCAAAGCGCGAGCGCGCACCGCTTGCGGTGATCATGATCGATCTCGACCATTTCAAGCGGGTCAACGACAGCGCCGGCCACCAGGCTGGCGACCAGGTGCTCGTGGAAGTGGGTGTGCTTCTGAAACGTCACGTTCGCGGCAGCGACATCGCCTGCCGCTACGGCGGCGAGGAGTTCGTGGTGGTGCTTCCCAATACGACGTTCGACAGCGCGCGCCGCAGGGGCGTGGAGATCTGTTCGGCCATCCGGCGCGAGCCGCAACGGCTTCATGGAGTCACCGCGTCGCTCGGGGTCGCGCTGTGTCCAACCCACGCGATGGACGCGGAGGCTCTCCTGGGCGCCGCCGACCATGCCCTCTACGAAGCCAAGGGAGCGGGGCGCAACCGGGTGAGAATGTTTGCCGGGCGCTCCGCGGAGACGGAGAAGTAAGGCCGCGGTGCTGTCGCGCATGGTCGAGGGTCGCTTCGGCCGTATGCGACAATCGGCTTTGGCCGTGCCAGAATTTCGGTACACGCCGTTTGCCACCCGGGGACGCGCCATGCCGCTAACAGTCAGTCCGTTCGCCAATCTCGACGAGAGCGCATTGCGCTCGCTCGCGCCCCACGGCGCCGTGCGCTCGTTTGCCAAGAGTGCGGTAGTCGTGAACGAAGGCGACGAGACCGATTCGCTCTACATCCTGCTTTCCGGGCGCGTCAAGGCGTACGTGAGCGAGGAGGACGGCAGGGAAGTGGTGCTCAGCACCGTCGGCGTCGGCAACTACTTCGGCGAGATGGTGCTCGACGGCGGCCCGCGCTCCGCTTCGATCATGACTCTGGAGCCGTGCCGCTTCTTCGTGATCCCGCGCGGCGACATCGAGGGACTCCTCGACCGCAATCCGGCGTTCGCGCGTCACCTGATCCGCATGCTCATCGCCAAGGTGCGTAGCCTCACCCAGAAGGTCCTCGATCTGGCCCTGAAGGACGTCTACGGGCGGTTCGTCAAGTTCATCGACGAGAGCGCGATCGAGCAGGGTGGCGCGCGCGTGGTGCCCGAGCGCCTGACCCAGCACGACATCGCCGCGCGGATCGGCGGCTCGCGCGAGATGGTGAACCGCATCGTCAAGGACCTCACAGAGGGCGGCTACATTTCGGTCGACGCCAAGCAGATTACGGTTCACAAGAAACTGCCGTCGCACTGGTAAGGGCGCCGGCGGGTGCCCGGCGCAGGGGCTCAAGAGGGCCCTGACCGCCGAAATGTGCATATGGCACAAAACGGCTGTGCCGGGGGACGGCGATTCCGGAGGATCGAAATCATATAGTGGTCTCTATCGGGCGAGCGATTTTCGCAGGCCCGCAAAACCAAGGAGACCACGATGATCAACAGCAAAAACCCCGCCGGCGACCCCGGTTCTTTCAGCCCCTTCACGCTTGTCGCCGCCGTGATCGCGATCTGCGCCGTGGGTGCAGTAGCCCTGCTGGCGCCGGCGGCAGCGACCTCCCAAGCTTCGTCCACCGCGGCTTATGCCGGCCCCACCGGCTATTTCCCGGATCAGTTCGTCAATCAGGCCAAGCAAATCGAGCCGATGCCGGATACCTACAGCAACACCGGCCTTGCCGGCTATTTCCCGGACGACGTCAATCAGGGCAAGGAAATCGATTCGACGCCGGAAATGTTCAACTGAGCCGGAGAAGCCACAGGTAAGTGCCCGACCGGAAAAGGAGCCGCCCGAAAAAGGCGCCGCCGGGAACGCCGTGCGCAAGATGGGCCTGGAGATTCTCCAGGCTTTTTCTTGTCCGGAGCGCAGGCGTTCCGGAGAAATTGTCGGATCAGATCGCGTCGAACGGCGTTCGCTTCACTTCGCTTCCGCCAGGACGGCGCTGCACAGGCCAAGCACCGCAACGATGATGGAGCAAAGCGTGAGGCGCTTTTGCATCATTTGTACAATCCCGGTTGTCCTGCGAGCCAGTCCTGGATGATCGCCGCGACTTCCAGGTTGTTCCGGTCCATGATCAGCATGTGGCCGTTGCCGCGTATGCCCATCCGCGGGAGATCCACGATGCGCACGCTGCCGCCGGCTGCGCGGATCTGCCCGAAGTAGGTCTCCGCGGTCTTCCGGAGCGTCGCCCAGCGCGCATCGACGTCGAAATAGTCGCCGAACACCGCGAGCACCGGGATCGACTTCAGCGCCGCGACCTGGTCGGCGTCGCCGATGCCGGCGGGCTCGACCACCACCAGCGCTCTTACTTTCTCCGGCCGCGCCTGAGCCGCCTTGAACGCGAAGAGAGCCCCCTGGCTGTGGACCACGATGACGCAGGGACAGACCTTGTCCACCAGCGCGATGTAAGCGTCGGTCACCGCCTGGTCGGTGGAGAGCCAGCGCGGCACCAGCTGCCGGGTGAAGTCGTCGTAGGCCTCGACCGGGAAGCGGTTGCCCGGAAGCACCTTGCGCTTCGCCGGATCTTCGCTGTAAGTGCCGGCGCCGCCGCCGATGCGAAAGCGCTCGTACGGATCGGTCCTGGTGAGGAAGATCGGCTGGCCGGCGAAGATGTCCGGCGAGGCGAAGCCTGAACGGCCGCGCTCGACCGCGTCGGAGTTGTAGCTGTCCCAGCCCTGGCGCACGAAATAATTCAGCCACCCCGGGCGGCCGTCGGGCGTGGTCTCGAAGGACGCGCCGGTGAGACCGCCGCCGTGCCACAGGAGCAACGGAAGCGCGCCGCGCCGGTTCGCAGGCAGGAAGTACTGCACGTAGGCCTGCTCGACCTGGTAGGTCCCGTTCGGATCGAGTTTGGTCAGGGGACCGGTGGGCGTGCGCCGGATTTCGGTCACCGGCTTGCCCGACACCACCACGGTGCGCCCGCCGACGTGGAACGAACCCATGTCGCGCAGCACGAGCGGCCCTTCGGTGGCGCAGCCTGCCAGAGCGAGGACCAGCAGCGGGAGCGCGCGCGCCGCGCGTCGGTTGCAGCGCGTGGCTGGCCGCGACAGCCGTAGCGTACCTCGCAACGCGATCATGGCCTTTTCACCATCGGCTCAAACTCCAGCCTTGATTCATTGATATCCAGAGTGTCTCTGAGTTCGTACACATTGCGATAGCCATAGTTGTACAGAGCGATGTACGTCGACAAATTGAGCGACGCGCTTGGCAGCTTGGAAGGGAACGGGCCTTGTGCATTCAGGAAGTTGTTGTTGCAATAGATCAGGATCCGGCTCTTCTTGTCGGGGATCGTCTTGAGCAAACTCTCGATGGCCATGTCCGGAAAGCTCAGATTGATCGCTCCCCTGACGTGCAGCTGATCGTACTTGTCCTTGCTGCGTGCGTCCAGGACGATGGTTTCCGCCTCGCGACTCATCCGCGCAAACTCCTCCTGCGAAATGCGCCGCGATTCCCGGTGCTTTGCCGCTCTCGCCGAGACGCGCAGAAATCCTTCCATATCGATGGCGGGATTCACCGGAGCCTGCTGGAGTTGCTGAGCTGCTTGTGCCGTTGCCAGCACGGCCATAATGCCAAATAGCGTGACGATTCGAAGCCACATGATGCCTCCAGCTGGGTTTAGGGAATCGACATCCTGGCGGCACCACCGGTGCCAGCGCCGGCCTTTCGCACGCGCTCCCAGCGTAGCCATGAGCCGCTATCGCGAGTCCGCCGAACGTCAACGGACCTCCCGGCCAAGCGTGGTCTTGCGGAGGTTCATGTCTGCTCCTACGTCGCTTGACGGTATTGGCATTGGAAGGGTTGGGCATCATTCTTCGCTAGGGTAACGGGAATGCGGCGCCCTGTTTGGACTGCCCCAGGACGACAGTGCCGTACAGCGCGAGAAGGGAACTCCGGATGGCGCGGCAGACCAGAGGATGCTCAACCATGCCTTGTTCGGTAAGGTTTGCGCCAAGCAAGGGAATGCTGATCGAAGCTGCCTCGACGATGATCGCCGACATGGTCTTGAGTGTTTCGCGAAGGGCCGCGTCCGCATGATGGGCACGCGGCGATGCGTTGATTACCGCGACCGGTTTGTATACGAACAGCTCGAAGCCCACCAGCCAATCGAGTACGTTCTTGATCGTGCCGGTGACCCCGTGGGCATATTCCGGACTTGCGATCAGCAGCGCGTCCGAAGCTGCGACCTCGGCATGCAGCGCAGCTACCTGCGGAGGCAATTGTGGCTCGAGATCGGGATTGAACAGCGGCAATTCGCCAGCACCTCGAAAGAGCCTGACGTTCACATCCGGAGGGGCCATGCGCGCTGCGGCGCGGAGCAGCGCGGAATTGATCGACGCTGCGCGCAGACTGCCCGAGATGCCCAGGATCTCCATGACGCCCGAGGTTCAATCTCCAGTAACGAGAGCATGATTATCGACCATGATTTCGGCGCTTGTCGAACTCGCATTCGATCCCTGCCGCCACGCGAACAGGCGGCAAATTGATTTTTGCATCATTTGTTCCTATTATTCTCCGCTTGCAGGTTGCGGCGACAACAAACTCCCGAAGGAGATTCAGAATGTCGATGATCCGCCATTGCCGCCGCCACATGGGGCGCGTGTCAGTAGCCCTCGGTCTCGCGGTCACGTCCGCGGCCGCATTGGCTGCGGGCGTCGGCGTGAGGTTCGACCTGTCGAGTCCCGACACGAGTCCGTTCCCGAGCGACCGTTTCACGCGGCTTGATATTTCCCAGAACACATTCCGGCGCGTGCTGTTGCCCAAGCCAAACTGCAACGTACGGCCGTCGGACTGCGCGGACATCGATGTCCTCAACACGCTCGACGGCTTCAACGTGCAACCGCGCATCATGGTGCCGTTTACGGGCGCGATCGACGTGAGCACGGTCAACAGCGAGACGGTGTTCCTGATCAACCTGGGCGATACCCGGTCGGGGAGCGGCTTCGGCCAGCGCGTCGGGATCAATCAAGTCTCATGGGACCCGGGCACGAACACGCTGGTCTTCGAGTCCGACCAACAGCTGAACGAGCACACCCGGTATGTGCTGGTCGTGACCGACGGGGTGCGCGACGCGACAGGCCACCCGATAGAGACTCCCCGCTGGGAACGCCTCGATCCGGAAGATCGCGACGCAAGGCGCCACGTCCCGCCCGCGCGCCACCGCGTCGCGGCATTGAGTGTGTTCACGACGCAGAGCACGACGGCCGATCTGGAAAAGATCCGCGACCAAATCAAACACTCGAACCCCGCGCCCGTGGAGTTCATGGTCGGCCAAGGTCCGAGCGGTGTGGTGCGCGCGGTATTTCCGCTCGTGGAGGTCACGGCGATCCAGTTCAGCCGGCAGGTCGGTACGGCGCCGGTCTTTGCGACGAGTTTTCTTCCCACGCCGGCCCTGAACGTCGTGCCGGGTTCGGTCGCACAGATCGCATTCGGCACGTTCCGTTCGGCCGACTACCGGACGGCTGACAGGCATATTCCCGCGACGCCGACCCGGACGGGTCGACCGGTACCGCAGTCGACAAGCGATATCCACTTCGAATTGTTCCTGCCGGCCGGGCCGAAGCCCGCGGGCGGCTGGCCGGTCGCGATCTTCGGACACGGCTTCACCGACAGCATGTACGGCGCGCCGTGGGTGGTGGCATCGGTGCTCGCGTCCCGGGGGATTGCGACCATCGCGATCAACGTCGTGGGCCACGGCGGCGGCGCACTCGGTACGCTGGCGGTGCTGCGCACGAACGGCGAGGCCGTGGTGCTTTCAGCCGGCGGTCGCGGCATCGACCAGGACGGGAACGGCACGATCGATTTGACCGAAGGCGTGGACGCGGCCCCGCCGCGCACTCTCATCAGCAATCGTGACGGCCTGCGCCAGACGGTGATCGACCTGATGCAACTCGTTCGCCAGATCGAGGTGGGGGTCGACGCCGACGGCGACGGTGCGGCGGACCTGGACGCTTCACGCATCTTCTACGTCGGGCAGTCGTTCGGCGGCATCTACGGCACGATCATCCTCGGCGTGGAGTCGAACATCCGGGCCGGTGTTCCGAACGTGGCGGGTGGTTCCGTCGCGGAGGTCGCACGGCTGGGCGGATTCCGCCCGCTGATCGGAATTGCGCTCGCGACCCGCGTACCGTCGCTCATCAACATCACCGATCCGAGCGGGATCGCGTTCAGCGAGAACATCCCGCTGCGCGACCAGCCGGCCCTCGTGAACAACGTGGCGGGTGCGATGGAGATCCAGAAATATCTCGACTACAGCGAATGGGTCCAGCAGGCGGGGAATCCCGTTGCGTATGCGCCGTACATTCGCAAGCACCCGCTGCGCGGCAACGCGCCAAAGCCGGTGATCTTCCAGTTTGCGAAAGGCGACCAGACGGTTCCCAATCCCGCCACCAGCGCCATCATCCGCGCGGGCGATCTCACGGGGCAGACGACCTACTTCCGGAACGATCTCGCGTTCGCCGCCAACCCTGCGATAGCGAAGAACCCGCACACGTTCCTGACGAACATCGCGAGCGCCGCAGGCGCGCCGTTCGCGGTGGGCGCGCAGACCCAGATCGCGGTGTTCTTCGCGTCCGATGGCGTGCTGGTCGTCGACCCCGACGGCATCGGGCCGTTCTTCGAAGTTCCGATCGCCGGTCCGCTCCCGGAGACCCTGAGCTTCATTCCCTGACCGGTCCGGGTGTCGCCCCTAGCGGCTCGCGCCTTTGAGGATGATCCGCTCGAACAGGCCGAATGATTTTTCCTGCTCGTCGACCAGGGTCGCGGCGTCGAGCAACTTGAGCTTGACGCCTTTGACGGGCGATTCGATTCTCGCGTGGGTCGGGACGTAGCCGATTCTTGCCAATATGCTTTGCGCTTCCGCGCCGATGATGTAGTCGTAGAAGAGCAATGCGGCGTGCGGATGGGGGGCCCGCCTGGCGACCCCGATTCCGTTCGTGACGCTCACCGCGGGCTCGATGACGAACCAGTCGATCGGCGAGCCCTTTTTCTTCGCCTGCTCGACGCTGTATTGATAGACCGTCAGCGCGAGCGGTATTTCGCCCGAGGCGACCAGGTTCGTCAGCAAAGGATGGCCGCTGCGGACCGAGAGCCCGTTCCCTGCGACCAGATCGTGAAAGAACTGGACACCTTTGGCTTCGCCCATGTCCGCGATCACCGACGACATCCACTCGTGATCGTCGCCTTCGATCGCCAGTTTGCCTTTCCACCTGGGCGAGAGCAGATCCCGATAGGTCCTGGGGAGGTCCTCTTTCCTGACCTTGCCGGTGTTGTAGGCCTGAACGAACACGTGCTGCAAGGTCGCGACCCATTCGCGGTGCGCGGGCACGGCGGAATGGATCAGGTCTTTATGATGCGGCGAGTGAATTTCCTGCAACAGATTCTCGCGCCGCAGCGCTTCGGCCGCCGGCGAAAACACGGTGATGACATCGACGCTGGGGCCGCCGGCGCGCGCTTCGGCGATGACTTTCCGCAGGACGATTTCCGAACGCGCACGCCAGAGCTCCACCTTGATGCCGTACTTGTTCCTGAACGGCTCGATCAGCTGGTTGGCGTATTCGTTCGGGAAGGTCGTATAGAAAACAAGCGAACCTTCCTTTCTTGCGCCTTGCACCAGCCGCTGCTGCCGGTCTTCGCCCCGATACGCGGCGAGCTCCTGCAGCGTCTGCGAATGCGCAGCGTGAACGGCCGACGACAGGGCGAATACGGCAGCCGCAAGAACACGCTTCAAAGACCACCCCGCTTGAGTATCACTTCCTCGAAGGACTTGGCCCACTTGTCTCTCTGGTCGAGCGCGGCGGCCGGGTCTACCAGCGTGAAACGCTGCCTGGCGAGCGGCGATGGCACCTCGGTATTTGTCGGGACATATTCCATCGACAGCATCAGTTTTTGCGCTTCGATCGACAGCATGAAATCGTAGAAAAGCAGCGCGGCATTCGGATGCGGCGCGCGGCGCGCGATGCCGATGCCGCTGGTGCGCGCGACCGCCGGCTCCAGCACGAACCAGTCGATCGCCGCACCCTTGCGCTTCGCCGGTTCCGGCAGGAACTGGTAGACCGTGAGCGCGAGCGGCACTTCGCCCGCGACGACCATGTTGTTGAGCAGCGAATGCCCCGTGCGCACCGAGATGCCGTTGCGGCCCACCAGGTCGCGGAAGAAGGTGATGCCCTTCTCCTCGCCCATATCCAGGACCACGGTCGAGTACCACTCCGGGACGTTGGCCTCGATGCCGAGCTTGCCCTTCCACTTCGGGTCGAGCAAATCCTGAAAAGTCCTGGGCAAGTCTTCCTTTTTGACGAGCCTGGTGTTGTAGGCCTGTACCCAGACCGACAGGTAGGTCGCCACCCATTCGCGATGCGGCCGCAGCGCGCCCGCGATCAGCTCCGTCGAATGCGCCAACGCGACGGGTTGCAGGATTTTTTCCCGATGCAGCGTCTCCATCTCGAGCGCGGAGGAGTGGATCGCATCGACCTCGTAGCGCTTCGCCGCCGCTTCGGCGAGGGTTCGCTGCAACACTTTCTCCGACCCGGCACGCCAGACCCTGACCTTGACGCCGTATTTTTTCTCGAACGCGCCGGTCAGCGGCGGCAGGTCCTTTTCGGCAAAGCTCGTGTACAGCGCGAACGAGCCTTCCTTTTGCGCCGCCGCAATCAGCTTCTGTGTCCGATCCGGGCCGTCATACCGTGCCAGCGACTCATCTTGCGCGAAGCCGGGCAAGGCCGCTGCCAGCGCCGCCAGGGAAAGGATCAAACTTGAGGTTGACACTGCACTAATCTAACATCGTGACATTCCGCGCGCTGACCGGTTCCGGGCGCGCTCTGGAGCGAAGGAGGAGACACCATGCAGGCAACCGACCAGGACGACAAGCAGCACATCGCGCGTGCGGCCGACAAGGCGACGGCGAAGAAACCGTCGTTCTTCAAGATGCGCGCCCAGATGCTCGATCAGGGACGCACAAACACGATGCTGGCCAGGACCGACAACCTGTGGGCGATCCTCAAGGTCTACGCCTCCGGCGGCGAGAACGGGCTGCACACGCATCCCAACGAAGATCACACCTTCATCGTGCTGCAGGGCAGCGCGCGCTACTACGACGCGGACGGCGGCCATACGGACGTCGGCAAGCACGAGGGGATCATGCTGCCCGCCGGTGCGTATTACTGGTTCGAGGCCACCAGCAAGGAGCCGTTGGTGCTGGTGCGGATCGGTTGCCGGGTGGGACGCGAGGACGCTTCCGGCCGCCTCAACATCCGCGGCGAGCCGATGCCCGGTGATTCGAAGGAGAACAAGCGCGTGCCCGTGGTGGTCCGCGACGGCGAGTTCTTCGAATAGCGTCGACCCGGCGAGCAGGCCGCGAACATGGGGGCGACAGACAGCCAGGGGCTGGGAATCGACGGGGTCATCATTTCGGCCGATTCCCATGTCATGGAACCGGTCGATCTCTGGAAGAAGGGCGTGCCGGAAAAATATCGCGAGGCCGCGCCGCTGTTTCCTCCTCACAAACTGGGCGAAGGATTCCAGCGGCGCGAGGGCGGTTCGGACCCGGGCGCGAGGATCAGGGAGATGGAAGTCGATGGCCTCGCCGCCGAAGTGCTCTACCCGACGCTCTCCTTGAGTCTCTACGCGCTCAAGGATGCCGGGTTGCAGGAAGCTTGCTTTCGCCTCTACAACGACTGGCTGATCGAATATTGCAGCGCGGACCGGAACCGTCTGGTCGGCGTTCCGGCCATCTCCGTCTACAACGTCGACAATGCGGTCAAGGAGCTGGAACGCTGCCGCAAGGCGGGACTCAAAGGCGCGTTGATCTGGCAGGCGCCGCATCCGGATCTGCCCTTTCACTCCGCTCACTACGACAAGTTCTGGGCGGCGGCCCAGGACCTGGATGCGCCCGTCAGCATGCACATCCTGACCGGCCACAGCTATCACGGCAAGGAAAGAAAGGGCATCGAGCACTACCGCGGCAGCGTCAACCTGAAGCTCGCCGACGTCGCCAACGCGCTCTTCGATTTCATTTTCTACGGCGTGCTGGAGCGCCAACCGAGGCTCAAGCTCGTGACGGTGGAAAACGAATCCGGCTGGCTCCCCTTCATGGTCCAGCAGTGGGATTATTACTTCCGCCGCTTCCGCGGCGTGAACCCGCCGCCGTTCGCGAGGGACCCGAGCGAGTACGTCCGCAACCAGGTCTATTCCTGCTTCTTCAACGATTCGGTCTGCGGCCGGAATCTCGAGTGGTGGGGCCAGGACAACCTCATGTGGTCGAACGATTTTCCCCATGCCAATTCGACCTGGCCGAATTCGATCAAGGTCATCCGGCGCGATCTGGGCCACCTGCCTTTGGAGACACAAACGAAAGTCCTGGCCGCGAACGCCTGCAAGCTGTACGGCCTCGACCTGTCGACGCTCCCGGCCGGTGTCTCCAGGGCGGCGCAAGCAGCCCAGGCGGCGCAAGCGGCCGCTTAGTCCTTAGTCGTCGCTCCATGCTGTTTCGGTCACGCGTGATGATTTCCGCGTTCCTGCTGGCGGTCGCGGCTCCCTGCGCATCGGCACAATCGTTCGCCGAGCTGGCCTCCGACGACAGCCCTTCGCGTCATCAACGGCTGGTGGAGGCGGCGCGAAAAGAAGGTTCTTTGACGCTCTACACGTCCAATGCCGCAGAAACGATCAAGCTGCTGAGCGCCGATTTCGAGAAGCGCTACGGCGTTCGCGTCAACGTGTGGCGGGCATCCTCGGTCAAGGTGCTGCAACGCATGGTGGCCGAGAAAAAGGCGAGCCGCTGGGACTTCGACGCGGTGAGCATTTCTTCGCCGGAACTTGAAGCGGTGTATCGGGAGCAACTTCTGCAGGAAGTCAATTCCGGCTGGCACAAGGAAATGCTCGAAGGCACCCTGCCCGCCCATCGCGGCTGGGCCCCGCAGTTCATCAACGTTTTTGTCCAGGCGTACAACACCCGGGAGGTCAGGAAGCAGGATCTGCCCACGCGCTGGGCCGACCTGCTCGAGCCCAGATGGAGGGGCAAGCTGGGCGTGGAGGCGAAAGCCGGCGAATGGTACTGCAGCCTGCTCAAGAACCTGGGCGAGGAAAAAGGCGCCAAGCTCTTCCGGGAGATCGCGGCGCGCAACGGCTGGTCGGTGCGCAGCGGCAATTCGGTCCTGGCCAACATGGTCGTATCGGGCGAGGTGCCGCTGGCGCTGGCCGTCTACAGCCACATGATCGAGCAGGCCAAGCAGCAGGGTGCGCCGGTGGACTGGTTTGCAATCGATCCGACGATCGGACGTTCGAACGGCATAGGCGTATCGCGCAAGCCGCCTCATTCGCATGCCGCCTTGCTGTTCTACGAATTCACGATCAGCGACGCGCAGCCGCTGATGCTGAAACTGAACTATCTGTCGCCGGTGAAGAACCTGGAATCGCCTTTGCGGGGTGCCAAGATTCTGTTCGTCGACCCGGCGACGGACAGCGCGGAAGTCGAGCGTTGCGACAACGCCTACGACGCGCTGATCAAGACGAAAAAGTAGCCTTCCTGCGGCGGCGCACACCGTAAAAAAAGGGACCGCCGGCGCGGCCCCTCTCCGCCTGCCCAGGACGAATTACCTGCAGCGAGCACGACTGCCCGGCCAGCCGTTACCATACGGAAATGCTGCGCAACGACGCCGGCTCCTGGGGCGCCCCGGCCAAACTCTTCCACTGGGTGATGGCGGCGCTGATCCTCGCACAGATCGCGCTGGGTCTGATGGCGGCGAGCTGGCGGCTGTCGCCGACGAAGCTGAATCTCTTTTTCTGGCACAAATCGACCGGCATGCTGATCCTTCTGCTCGTGGCGCTGCGCCTGCTGTGGCGGCTCGCCAATCCGACTCCCGCATTGCCGGCCGTCATGCCCGCCTGGGAGCGTGCTGCCGCGCAGCTGAGCCATGGACTCCTCTACGTTCTGATGATAGCCATGCCTGCGACCGGCTGGATCGTCAACTCCGCTTCCAATATTCCGTTCCGGATTTTCTGGCTGGTTCCGCTCCCCGCGATCGTCGCGCCGGACAAACCCACGGCCGACCTTGTCGCGCTGGTGCACGGCGGGCTCTTCGCGCTGCTCGCGCTGGTCCTCGTCGCTCACATCGGCGCGGCGCTGCGGCACCACTTCGTCAAGCGCAACAGCGTGCTGGTGCGCATGCTGCCGGGAGAGTGGAGAACGCCATGAAGAACATCCTCGCCAGGCTCGGGCTCTGCACGCTGGTGATCGCTGCAGCGCCGCGCGCCGCGCTCGCCGTCGACTGGAAGATGGATCCCGCCGGCAGCAGGCTCGAATTCATCGCCACCTTCGAGAAGACCGCGGCGCCGGGCGTGTTCAAGGAGTTCGACGCGCGTCTGCGCTTCGA
The DNA here is from genome assembly GCA_041496705.1 of Gammaproteobacteria bacterium. Lineage (GTDB taxonomy): Bacteria > Pseudomonadota > Gammaproteobacteria > Burkholderiales > SG8-39 > VBDM01. The sequence goes on from JBGQFD010000039.1 coordinate 26,539, forward strand.
TCCGGAGAAGCCCGCAGGGAGCAGCCTCGAGGTGACGGTCAAGGTGACGAGCGCCGACATGAATATCGCCGACGTCAACAAGGAAATCCGCGGCAAGGACTGGTTCGACTACGCCGGCTTTCCGCAGGCCGAGTTCCGCTCGACCGACCTGCGCCGCACGGAAGGCAATCGTTACCTCGCGCGTGGCACGCTCTCCCTGAAGGGCGTGAAGCAGCCGGTCGAAGTGCCGTTCGCCTGGACGGCTTCCGCCGACGGCGCCGTCATGGAAGGCGAGCTGACGGTGAAGCGCGGCGCCTTCGGCATCGGCGCGGGCGAGTGGGCGGCGAGCGACGTCATCGGCGCGGACGTGAAAGTGAAGTTCCGCGTGAAGCTGCATAAGGCCGGCTGAGATGCGCCTGCCCGTCTATCGCGCCGGCGTCGCGGCGGCGCTTTCATCGACGATGCTCGCGTTGATATTCGCGGGCTGCGCACCGCTCGTGCGCGAGCCCGCACCCGCACCTGCCGCTCCGCCGGCGGATTTTCCCGAGGCCCATTACCGGGAGGCTGCGGCGCAGGGGAAGCCCGTCTATCGCGTCGATCCGGAACAATCGCTTGTCGCCATCGAGGTGCGCCGCGCCGGCTCGCTCGCGCGCCTGGGGCACGACCACGTCGTCGCCAGCCACGAGGTCGTCGGTTACCTCGCGCCGCAGGAAGGCCGCGCCGACCTCTACGTCGCGCTCGGGCGCCTGGCGGTGGACGAGGCGGCGCTGCGCGCCGAGGCCGGGTTCGAGACGCAACCCACCGAATCCGACATCGAGGGAACGCGCGCCAACATGCTGGAAAAAGTGCTGGAGGCGGAGAAATTTCCGTTCGCCTTGATCGGCGTGAGCGGCGCGGACGCCGGGCTGCGTAGAGCGACGCTCGCCGTTACTCTGACGCTGCACGGCAGTACGCGCACGCTGCAGGTGCCGGCGCAGATCGAAGCCGGCGCCGATCAGATGAGCGTGACCGGGCGCTTCTCGTTCGAGCAGACCGATTTCGGCATCAAGCCCTACTCGCTCCTCGGCGGCGCCATCGCGGTGCGCAACGGCCTCGATCTGCGCTTCCGCATCCGCGCGCGCCGCCTGCCGTGAGCGGGCTAGCCATCGTTCCGCGGCGCACGCGCGAGCTTGTCGCCGCGGGCGACGCCCGCATCGAGGTAATCGCGGAAGGCAGAGGGCCCCTGGTCGTCCTCCTGCCCTCGCGCGGCCGCGATTCGGAGGATTACGACGAGGTCGCCGCCGGGATCGCGAAGGCCGGATACCGCGTGCTGCGCCCGCAGCCGCGCGGCACCTGCCGCAGCACCGGGCCGATGACGGGCCTCACGCTCCACGATTTCGCCCGAGACGTGGCGGCGGTAATCGCGCGCGCGGGCGGGGGCTCGGCGGTCGTCGTCGGGCACGCCTTTGGCAACTGGGTCGCGCGCATGACCGCGGCCGATCACCCGCGCCTGGTGCGCGGCGTCGCGATCCTCGCCGCGGCGTCGAAGTCCTATCCTGACTTTGCCGGGGCGCAGCGCCTGGTCGAAGCCGTGAAGAAGGCGGGCGACCCCGCGCTCGCCGAAACGGAGCGCCTGAAATACCTGCGTGCGGCATTCTTCGCGCCCGGCCACGACCCGAGCGAATGGCTGAAAGGCTGGTACCCGCAGGTGAACGAGAGCCAGTTCGCCGCCGGCCGCGCCACGCGGCAGGAAGAATGGTGGGGAGCGGGAAGCGTGCCGCTCCTTGACCTGCAGGCCGAGCTCGATCCCTTCAAGCCACGCGAGACGGCAAACGAGCTAAAGGAAGAGTTCGGTGAGCGCGTCAGCGTCGCCGTGATCCCGGGCGCGAGCCACGCGCTCATCCCCGAGCAGCCCGCCGCGGTCGTCGCAGCGATGGTCGACTGGATGCGGAAACTTCCCTCGTAACGGAATGCCGGTGCAGGCGGCGCTCGACCTGTACGCCGCGCTGAAGACGAAGAAGACCCTGAAGATATTCACGCCCGAGGAGGGCGGCGCCGAGCACTGCCCGGTGGACGACCGGCCGCTGGGGATCGGCTATATTGCGGACTGGATCGCGGCCAACGTCTGATGGGTACGACATGAAACGAACGATACTTTTTCTGGTTTCCCTGGTTTTCGGAACCGGCGCCTTCGCGCAATACCCGGCCAAGCCCGTGCGCTTGGTCGTGCCCTTCCCCGCGGGAGAATCGGTGGACCAGACCGCGCGGCTGGTGGGCCGGTCGTGGTCGGCGGCGCTCGGGGCACAGATCGTGGTCGACAACCGCGGCGGCGCGGGCGGGACGATAGGCAGCGAGGCGGTGGCGAAATCCGCTCCGGACGGCTACACGCTGCTGTGGGGCAACGTCGGGCCGCTCGCCATCGGGCCGGGCCTGTACAAGAAGCTCGGCTACGACGTGGCAAGAGACTTCGGGCCGGTGTCGCTGGTCGCGACGCTGCCCTTCGTGCTGTTCGCGAGCCCGGTGCTGCCGGCGAACTCCGTGGCCGAACTCGTCGCGTACGCGAAAGCGCATCCCGGCGAGATCAACTTCGGCTCGACCGGCGTCGGCTCGGGCCTGCACCTGATCGCCGAACTCTTCAAGAGCGAAGCGGGCATCCAGATCGTGCACGTGCCCTACAAGGGCGTGGCGCAGGCGCTGCCCGAGATGATGTCGGGCAAGGTGCAGATCGCCTTCAACACGATTCCTGCGTTCCTGCCGCACGTGCAGGCCGGGCGCCTCAAGGCGCTCGCGATCACGGCGAGCACGCGCTCGCCGCTGCTCCCGGACGTTTTCACCATGCCCGAAGCCGGACTCGCCGGCGTGCAGGGCGGATCCTGGCACGCGGTGGTCGCACCCGCGGGCACGCCGCGCGAGATCGTCGACAAGCTGAATCAGACGCTGGTGGCGACGCTCGCCGCGACCGAGCTGCGCACACAGCTCGCGAACCAGGGCGCGCAACCGGTGGGCAGCTCGCCCGAGGAGCTGCGCCGCTTCATGCAGGTCGAAGCCGAGAAGTGGCTCCGCGTGATCCAGTTCTCGGGCGCTCGCGCCGACTGAAGCGCTGCGAATATCATCGCCGCCCTTCGCGCGTGCTACAGTGGCGCGAATTGCGACCATGGGCACGGGGACGCGCATCAGATGCGCGCGCGCACTAGGGGATGCTGGCGGCATGCGCTTGTTGCGGCAACGGTTTTTCTTTTGGCGGTGACGACGGCCGTGAGTCCTGCTGTGGCGCAGCAGAAAACCGC
>JBGQFD010000040.1:0-29052 GCA_041496705.1 Gammaproteobacteria bacterium
GCGCTCACTCCGAACGAAGGACAGACCGCCGGCAGCCAGTCGGTCGAGCAGAGCGGCACCGCGGTGCGCTTCGCCTGCGCCGAGGCGCGCGACATTCTGCTGAATACCGCCGCCGCCAGACTCGGCGTGGCGGTGGGCCAGCTTGCGGTGAAAGACGGCACCTGTTCGGCACCCGGCGGCAAGTCGGCGACCTACTGGGAGCTCGCCGGCGAGGCGAACGCGAGCTCCAAGCGCGAAGCCACGGCGAAGATCAAGCCCAAGCCCGCGTCGGAGCACAAGTGGGTGGGCAAGAGCATCGCGCGCCGCGATATCCCGAAGAAGATGACCGGCGGCGCCGCCTACGTCCAAGACATGCGCCTGCCCGGCATGGCGTTCGGACGCATCGTGCGTCCGCCTTCGCCCGGCGCGCGGCTCGCATCCTTCGATGAAGCCGCCGTGAAGCGCCTGCCCGGCGTGATCGCAGTCGTGCGCGACGGCAACTTCCTGGGCGTGGCTGCTGAGCGCGAGGAGCAGGCGATCGGGGCGCGTGCGGCTCTCAGGCAGTCGGCGCGCTGGACGGAATCCGAAACCTTGCCGCCCTCGGGGGAAGCGTTGTTCGAGCACCTGATGACGAAAGCGCAGTCGCAGGATTCGGTGGTCAATGAAAAGACCTCCGCTGCGGCGCCCTCGCCGGCGAAGACGCTCAGCGCAATGTATACGCGGCCGTACCAGTGCCACGGGTCGATCGGACCCTCGTGTGCGGTCGCGCGCTGGCAGGACGGCAAGCTCACGGTGTGGACCCACAGCCAGGGCGTGTATCCGCTGCGCGGCGAACTGGCCAAGGCCTTCGCGATGGAGCCCGCGAACATCCATTGCATCCACGCCGAAGGCGCGGGCTGCTACGGGCACAACGGCGCCGACGATGTCGCTTTCGACGCGGCGCTCATCGCGCGCGCGGCCGGCGGCCGGCCCGTGAAGCTGCAGTGGATGCGCGACGACGAATTCCAGTGGGAGCCGTACGGCTCGGCCATGGTGATGAAGCTCTCGGGCGGGCTCGACGCGCAGGGCAACGTCGTCAACTGGGTGCACGAGCTATGGAGCCATCCGCACAGCACCCGGCCCGGCGCATCGAACGGCGTCAACCTGCTCGCGGCGCGCCATCTGGAGAAGCCGCTCGACCCGGGATATCCCCCCGACATACCGCAGCCGGCCGGCGGCTCCGACCGCAACGCAATCCCGCTTTACGACTTTCCGAACCAGAGGGTGGTGAAGCACTACGTGCCGGCGGCCCCGTTGCGCACCTCGGCCCTGCGCACTCTCGGCGGCTACTCCAACGTGTTTGCGCTCGAATCCTTCATCGACGAGCTCGCGCTCGCCGCGGGCGCCGATCCGGTCGAGTTCCGCCTGCGGCACCTGAAAGACCCTCGCGCCCGCGCCGTGATCGAGGCCGCCGCGCAGCGCGCCGGCTGGCAGCCGAACGCGAAAGGGGAGGGCGCGCGCGGGCGCGGGTTCGCATTCTCCAAGTACAAGAACCTGGCGTGCTACGTCGCGATGGTCGCCGATGTCACAGTCGATCGCGCGAGCGGCAAGGTGCGCGTCACGCGCGCGGTGGCGGCGGTCGATGCCGGGCAGATCGTCAACCCGGACGGCGTCGTCAACCAGATCGAGGGCGGCATCATCCAGTCGACGAGCTGGACGCTGATGGAGTCGGTGGGATACGACCGCACGCGCGTCACCACGCAGTCGTGGGCGGACTACCCGATCATCCATTTCGGGGACGTGCCGCAAGTCGAGGTGGTGCTCCTCAACCGGCCGCAGGAGCGCTTTCTCGGGGTCGGCGAGGGCTCGCAGGGCCCGGCCGCCGCGGCGATCGCCAATGCCATCGCCCACGCGACCGGCAAGCGCCTGCGCGCGCTTCCCTTCACGCCGGAGCGGGTGAAGCAGGCGCTGGCGTAACTCGTCTGAGCGTTACGGCTTTCGTGCTCGTGTACGGCGCCTGGCACTGCGGCTGGTGCTGGCGGTTCGTCGCGCGGAACATTTCAAAACGCCATGAAGATACTTGTCGTTGACGATCACGCGTTGATCCGCACTGCGCTGCGCGGGGTTCTCGGTGAGCTCGATCGCGACGTTACAGTCCTCGAAGCCAGCGATTGCCGCGGCGCGTTCGACCTGATCGAAGCGCAGCCGGACCTCGACCTCGTGCTCCTCGACTTGAGCCTCCCGGGGATCCACGGGCTTGCCGCCCTGGAAGAGCTGCGAACGCGCCACCCCGCGTTGCCGGTCGTCGTTCTATCGTCTGCCAATGATCGCGCCAGCGTCACGCAGGCGCTCGATCAGGGCGCGATGGGCTATATCCCCAAACTGTCATCCAATGAAGTATTGATCAGCGCGCTGCGCCTGGTGCTGTCCGGTGGAATCTACATTCCGCCCGAGATCCTCGCCCGCTGGGAGTCCCCGCCCGCAGCGGACCGGCAAGCGACCGCCGCTTCCGGGCGCGGCAGCCCGCCCCGGCGGACTCCGGCCGATTTCGGCCTGAGCGAACGACAGGCGCAGGTCCTGCGGCTGTTGCTCGAAGGAAATTCCAACAAGCTTATCGGCCGCGAACTCGACTTGGCGGAATCCACGGTGAAAAATCATGTCGCGCTGATACTGAAGGCGCTCAACGTGACGAGCCGAACGCAAGCCGTGATCGCCGCGGCGCGGATGGGACTGGTGTTCGAACGAGCTGCATGGCCCGATAAAGCCTCGGCCGCCGACGAATAGCTCAGACGGCCTGTTGATAAGACTCCCCGTCGCGCCTGCTTGGACTTTTCGCCAGCAACTGGGTGAGCAGCGCGCGCAGTTTGGCGGGCGCCACCGGTTTGAGCAGTAACGGGTATTGGTGATGCCTCGCAGTCCGCAAGACCTCCGGACTCCGGTCTGCCGTGACGAGAATCGCCGGCATGGAACACTCGGAAGCGGCCTGAATGCGGCGGATAGCCTCGATGCCGTTTTCGCCGTTGCCCAGGTGATAGTCGCAGATCACGAATTCCGGCGCGCGGTCGTGCTGTGCCAGCATGGCAAGCGCGTCCGTGCCGCAGCGAGCCGCAAGCGTCAGACATCCCCACCCGGCGAGCAACTCCTGCAGCGCGGCGCGTGCAGCCTCGTCGTCCTCCACGACGACGGCAAAAACGCCGCGCAGCGGCGCCCCCTGCGCTGGCTCGTAGCGGGAGGGAAACGATGAAACGGCGTTGCGCGCATCCTGCGCTTCGGCAAGTGGAACGTTGATCGCGAACATCGAGCCCCGGCCGGGCACCGATCTCAGCTCGACGCGACCGCCGAGCAGCGGCGCCAGCCGTGCAACGATAGCGAGCCCCAATCCCAATCCCTTGCCGCGATCCCGGTCCGGGCTGTCGAGCTGCACGAACTCGCGGAAGATATCCTCCCTGTGGTCTTCGGGAATGCCGCAGCCGGTATCCCAGACTGCGATTTGCAGCTTGGATCCGCGTCGCCTGCAGCCCACCAGAACGCCCCCGCGCTCGGTGTATCGAACCGCGTTGGACACGAAGTTCGACACGACGCGTTGCAATAGCACCGGGTCGCTGTGCACGCGCGCGTTGACCGGCAGCACCTTGAGCCTGAGTCCTTTCTCCTGCGCCACCGGGGCGAACTGGGCATGGACCGCGCCGAGTACGGCTGAGATTGCGAAATCCTCGAGCTGGGCGGCCACCGCGCCGGCTTCGAGCTTCGAGATGTCGAGCAGGTCATCGAACAGATTGCCCAGCGCCGCGACGCCGGCTTCGACCTGAGCGACGATCTCGTTGCGATCCGCCGAACGCCCCGGCGAACGCATCTGTGCCACGAGCAGGCTGAGCGCGTGAATGGGCTGGCGCAGATCGTGGCTCGCCGCCGCCAGAAAGCGCGATTTCGCCTGATTGGCGGCCTCCAGATCGCGCGTGCGTTCGGCAATCCGGCGTTCGAGGTCCGCATAGGATCCCTGGAGCTGCATGCCCATGCGATTGAACTGCTCCGCCAGCTCTTGCAGCTCATCGCCGGTGTCCACGTAGATGCGGTGTCCGAGGTCGCCGGCTCCTATCTTCTGCGCTCCCGCTTGCAACTCGCGGATCGGGGAAACCATCCTGCGCGCGAGAACCATGCTCGCCAGCACCGCCAGACCCAGGGTCAACAACAGGACCACGGCGGTCCTGGACAGCGAGGCATAGAGAGGCGCCAGCGCTTCCGAGCGCGGTTGCTCCACGAATACGAACCAGCCGAGCGGCGGGATCACAGCGTGCGTCGTGAGCACCGGTTGCCCCTCAGGGTCGACGGCACTTTCTACCGACTCAAGCGACGCGCCGGTGCCATCGCGTTGGGCAAGTGCCGCGCGGACCTGCGGAAGCGCGGACAGGTCGGTCATCTGCAGGACCCGGCTGATGTCGGGATGGGCGACGAGACGTCCGCGTGCATCGACGACGTAGGCGTAACCCTGCTCGCCGACCTTGATCCCCGTCACCACTACCCATATGAACTTCAGGTTCACCTCCGCCAGCGTAACCGCCCCGTCCCCCGAAGTGTCGGGCGCGGCAATGCTCATATACGGCTCGGTCTGCTCGAAGAAGTAGATCGGGCCGAAATGAATCCGGCCGTCGCGCGCGGCGATGAAGCCGGGATCACCTGAGAGATCGGCCTTGCTGTCCATCCGATCTGCGTCCACTCGTGACACCCGCAGACGCTCGAGCCCGTGCCGATCGACGAAGCGCAGCGTCGTGATGGCGGGCGCGAGACGCAGCAGCTTGAGGTAATCGATGCGCCGCTTTCCCAGCTCGGAAACCGCCGTGTCCAACGCTGGCGTGGTCGCCTCGCCGATCTGGCGCGCCAGATCCTCGACATAGCGCGACACGCTGGACGCCGCGGCTGCGGCCTTGTCGCGCTGGAGCTCGGCCAGCGTTGCCCGATGCTGTCGGTGCGAGAAGTAAATCTCGATCGTACCGCTCACGAGCAGCGAGACGCCGGCCAGCGCCATGATCAGGGCCGCATATTTGACGAACAGCGGCTCGCGCAGTTTCATTCGATGAGGATGTTTGCGCGCAACAGCAGTGCCTCGGGTACCTGGAGCCCGAGGATCCGCGCGGTCCTGCGGTTGATGACCAGCTCGAAGCGCGTCGGCTGCTCAACCGGGAGCGTGCTCGGATCCGCGCCATTGAGGATCCGGTCGGCAAAGCTCGCCGCGCGCGCAAACATTTCTTCGAGATTCGAGCCGTAGGACATCAGGCCGCCGGCATCGACCGATTCCCTCGCGCCGAACATGGTAGGCAGCCGATTCGTGGCCACGAACTCGGAAATGAACTGCCGATAAATCAGCGTCCGGTAGTCGAACAGCACCAGGATCGCATCCGGGCGGCGCGCGCTCATGCGGAAGAATGCCGCCTGAAGGTCCTCCACCCGGGTTACGTCGAATGGCTGCAAGGCGAGCCCGAGCTCCCTCGCTCGAGCACTGACTGCCGTCAGCTCCTGAGCGTGGGATGGGTGAACTCGCGAATACAGCACCGCCACGCGCGAGGCGCGCGGCACGGCTTCCTTGAGCACTTCGAGACGTTTGGGGCTGAGCTTGATCTGGGCGCCCGAGACGCCTGTGACATTGCCGCCCGGCTTCGCGAGGCTCGCCACGATCCCGTTGGCTACCGCATCCGCAGCGAACATCACGATCGGGATCGTCCGCGTTGCTTGCTTGGCAGCGAGCGCGGTAGGAGTGCCGATGGCAAAGATCATTGCAGGTTTCTTTTCCACCAGGTCGGCGGCTGCGTCGGGCAGCATTTCAACATTGGCCTCGGCCGAGCTGTACTCGATGAGCAGATTCCTGCCCTGCACGTAACCCAGTCTCTCCATGGCGCGCAGCAAGGCCGCGCGCTGCGGGGAAGGTGTATCAGCGAGCGGTGCGAACGCAAGGTAACCGATGCGATAGATCTTGCCCGGTTGCGCCGCACACCACCCCATCGGCGAGTATCCAAGCGAGAGCGCCAGCAGCGTCATGAGAGAAAACGTCTTCACGGGGCTCCGATTCTCGTCCGGTCTTGCCTATAGATTACCCCCGACACAGGCGGAGATCACCCTGCCCAGACTTCAGACCCAGACCTTGGTACTGGTCGAAGCCGCAGGCAAAACAAGGCTGATGCGCCGCAATCGTCTTTTCGAACAATGTGTTTCCTCGGTCGGTGCATCTTGACTTGGCCGTCCGGTCGAGACGTCAGTCCGATTGATGCTCTGCGCCGCGGCCACGAGAATTTGCACATGGCTTCGAGCCGTCGAAAGGTGACCGGGATGTTTCGTGGCCTTGCCGATCGCGCCAGCCGCTCTTCACTTGCAAATGAAAGGAAACATCATGATTGATCGTTCCCGTCGAACCATCCTGAAGCGTGCCGGGGCGTTCGGCGTACTTACCATGGGACTCGTCAGCGGGCTCGTCAGGTCGTCGAACGCCCTGGCGGCCCAGTGGAACAGCGCCGGATTCGAATCCAAGGCCATGGCGGACGCCCTGAAAGCCCTGGGAGCCGGCAAGCCAGTCGAGAGCAGGGATATCGTGATCACCGCCCCGGATATTGCCGAGAATGGCGCCGTCGTGCCGGTCGCCGTCACCAGCAAGATCCCCAATACTCAGCAGATCTCGATCATTGCCGAAAAAAATCCGCGTCCGCTGATGGCAACGTTCGACGTCTCGAACGGCAGCGAAGGCTATATCTCGACGCGCATCAAGATGGGGGAGACCTCGAACGTGTGGGCGGTGGTGAAGGCGGACGGGAATTTCTTCGCGGCAAAGAAGGAAATCAAGATTACCGTCGGCGGCTGCGGCTGATCCGGCGTCCATCCCTCCCTGAAGAAAGGACCGAATCATGGCTGAACCGATGAAAATCCGCGCCAGGCTGGAAGGCGACGTAGCCGATGTCAGAATTCTGATGCTGCACCCCATGGAAACCGGCGCGCGCAAGGATTCCAAGGGAGACATCGTTCCGCAGCACTTCATTCAGAACGTGGCGGTTACGCACAACGGCAAAACGGTGCTCGACGCCCAGTGGAGCCAGGCGATTTCGCGCAACCCGGTCCTGGGGCTGCGAATCAAAGGGGCCAAGCTGGGCGACAAGCTCGGCGTCACCTGGGCAGATAACAAGGGCGACAAGCGCACTGACGAAGGGACTGTGACCGCGGCTTCCTGAGCACGGTCTTCGACGACAACGAACGGAGGAGCAAACATGCCGACAACACGGAGCCGGATCAGCGCAATCGCCGTTGCGTGCCTGGCCGTATACGGCACGGCGCTGGCGCAAGGCAAAACAGAGGACGGGCTGGCGGTCGGGCGGCAGATGCTCGCCGAGGACAATCCCGGGGAACTGTGGATTGAACGGGGAAAGACGCTGTTCCATCAGAAACGGGGCCCCAAGGACGCGTCACTGGAGCAGTGCGACTTCGGCCTGGGCCCGGGGAAGTTGGAGGGCGCCACCACCGGGTTGCCGCGCTATTTCCCCGATACCGACAGGGTTCAGGACCTGGAGTCGAGGTTGCTGACCTGCATGGTTCGACTGCAGGGATTCAATCGCGACGACATCGTCAAGAGGGCGATAAGTCCTGCCGGCAGCAACGGCTCCGATGTCGAGGCCCTGGCGCTTTACATCACTTCCAGGTCGAACGGGATGAAGATGAACGTCTCGCTCAGCCGCCAGAAGGAATACGACATGTACAAGGCGGGCGAGTACCTCTTTTACCGGCGCAGCGGTCAGACGGATTTCGCGTGTGTGCAGTGCCATGGCCAAGCTGACAAACGCATTCGCCTGCAGGACCTGATACACATGACCGACAAGAAGGGGGTGCAGGAGGTCACCTCGACCTGGCCCGCGTATCGCGGCGCGCATTTCGTAGTCCGCACCATGCAGTGGCGGCTCTCCGACTGCTTCTGGCAGATGCGGCTGCCCGAACTGACTTACGCGTCCGATGTGTCAATCGCGTTGACCACCTATCTTCACTATCAAGGCAACGGGGCGGTGATCAAGGTGCCCGGATTCAAGCGCTGAACGGAAGGGGAAAAGCCAATGAAAAAGACGTGGTTGAAATGGGCAGCGCTCAGCACCCTGGCGCTGATTGCCGCGGGCTGTGCAACCTATCCCGATCAGGCGACGACGCGCCAAATCGCAGAAAAGATGGTGAGCGAAGATTTCACCGCGCCGACACCGGACATGCTCAGGCGCCTCGTGCAGGACCGGTCGCAACAAATATGCAGCAAGATCGGGGATGCCAGGCTCACGCAGGAGGAAGCGGCCGAAGTGGTCGAGCTGGCGCGCGCCTCCATCCAATATCCGCAATCCGGGAAGCTCGTGGGCGACTGGAAGGCCGGCGAAACGCTCGCGCTTGACGGTGCCGGCGACCGTATCCAGTTCGGAAGGCTCGAGAAGCGTAAGGAAAACGGCGGGCTTTGCCAGAATTGCCATGCTCTCGCTCCCGGAGAAATCAATGTCGGCAACGTGGGGCCGAGCCTGACCGGCTACGGCCTGCAGCGCGGGAATTCCGAGGCGGTCGCGAAGCTTACCTACGAGCGGATCTACAACGGTTGGGCCTACGCTCCCTGTTCCAACATGCCGCGGCTCGGGGCAACAAGGCATCTCAGTTCCGAGCAGATCACCCACCTGGTGGCGTACCTGATCGACCCGCAGTCGCCGGTCAACACAAAGTAGATGAATCTCATCAAATGGATCGTTCTCGGCGCGCTTGTTCTGTTTGCGATCGGCTGTGTTGCGTTTCCCGACGCCCAGACTTCGCATCAACCTGTCACCGCGCGCGATAGGGTGCGCGACTATCCTGCGGACAGGATCGCTGCCCATACCTATGTGATCCACGGGCCGCGGGAATTCGCCTCCGTGGCCAACCAGGGGTTCATGAACAACCCGGCATTCATCGTCACCGGGGAAGGCGTCGTCGTGATCGACCCGGGTTCCAGCCTGCAGGCCGGGCGCATGGTGATGAAGCAGCTGCGCACGGTGACCGACAAGCCGGTCACGCACGTGCTCAATACCCACGTTCACGGCGATCACTGGCTGGGTAACCAGGCCGTGCTCGAGGCTTACCCCGGGGCGGTGCTGATGGCCCATCCGGAAATGATCAGCCGGGTCGGGGGGCTGGGGGAAGAGTGGGTGAGCACGGTGCATCGCCTGTCCGGCGGTTTTACCGAAGGCACCCGGGCGGTATTTCCCACCGTGGCGATCGGCAATGGGGAGGAGCTGAAGACCGGCGGGATGACGTTTCGCATCCATGCCCCGGCGGACGCCCACAGCCACACCGACATCATGATCCAGGTGGTGGAGGATTCCGTGGTGTTCGGCGGGGATAACTTTCTCTTCAAGCGCCTGCCCCGGCTCGACGACGCCACGTTCAAGGGCAACATCGAGGCGTGCCGCGTGGCGGCGAGCCTCAATGCCCGGCACTATGTGCCGGGCCACGGGCCGACGGGCGGAGTGAAAATCGTGAAGGCCTACGAGACCTATCTCGCTACCCTCTATGCGGAGGTGAAAAAACACTACGACGCAGGGAAGAGCGACTTCGAGATGAAAGATGCAGTCGTGGCGAAGCTGAAGCCCTACCACGACTGGGTGCACTTCGACGATGTGATAGGGAAGCACATCAGTCTGGCGTTCCTGGAAATCGAACGGAGCAGCTTCTGATGCTACCCGCGTGGTTTACCCTGATCGCGTTGGCGCCGATGCTCGCTGTGGCAGCACCGGTTATTAGTGCGGAGCCAGCGGCTGTCGAAGCTTTAGATCCCAGTCCGCGCGCGATCGAGATTCCGGCCTGGTTCAAGGAGACGTTTCTCGACATTCGGGAAGACGTGCGGGACGCTGCCGCCGATGGCAAGCGCCTGCTCCTTTATTTCGGGCAGGACGGATGTCCATATTGCCGCGAACTCATGCGCGTCAACTTCGGCCAGAAGGAGATCTCGGAAAAGACGCGCCGGCACTTCAACGCCGTCGCGGTCAACGTCTGGGGCGACCGCGAGGTGACCTGGCTGGACGGCAGGAGCCGCCGCGAGAAGGAATTCGCGGCCTTCCTCAAGGTACAGTTCACCCCCACGCTGCTGTTCCTCGATGAAAGCGGTGCGGTGGTGTTGCGCCTCAACGGTTACTATCCGCCGCACCGATTTCAATCCGCTCTCGATTATGTGTCCGGCAGGCACGAGAAGACGGTGGCCTTTGCCGCATACCAGCAGCGTCATGCACGGGAGCCCGCAAGCGGCACGCTGCATGACGAGCCCTTCTACCTCAGGCCGCCTCACGATTTTTCCAGTTCGCGGCGTGCGCAAGCGAAGCCGCTCGTCGTGCTGTTCGAGCAGAAATCGTGCGGCGCTTGCGACGAGCTGCACGCGCGCGGTCTCGCGGCGCCCGCAGTGCGCGAGCTGATCGCCGGATTCGAGGTGGCGCGGCTGGAGTTGTTCGGCGCCGCGCCGGTGGTGACGCCCGAGGGCAAGTCCCTTACCGAGGAGCGGTGGGGCCGAGCGCTCGGCATCGTTTACACGCCGAGCTTCGCATTCTTCGATGCGGCGGGCCGGGAGGTGTTCCGGCTGGAATCCTGGCTCCACCCGTTCCACCTCGCTTCCGGCCTCGACTACGTGGCGAGCGGCGCCTATCGCAAGCAGCCGAGCTTCCAGCGGTTCATCCAGCAGCGGGCGGAGCGCATCCGCGCCGCCGGCGGGCAAGTTGATTGCAGTGAATGCGCGACGACGAGTTCCAGTGGGAGCCCTACGGCTCGTTGATGGTGATGAAGCTCTCGGGCGGGGTCGATGCCCAGGGCAACGTCGTCAACTGGACTCACGAGGTCTGGAGCCACCCGCACAACAACCGGCGCGAGGGACGGCGTCAATCTGCTGGCGAAGTGGCACCTGGAGAAGCCGTCCAGGGCGCCAACGCGATCGCCAACGCCACCGGCAAGCGGCTGCGCGCTCTGCCTTTCACGCCGGAGAAGGTCAAGCAGGCGCTGGCCTGACCTTCGCGTATCGGTAGCGCTCACTTCGGTGGGTCTTCTGCGGTTTCGCTTTGCCTGCGAAGGCGGGCGCAGTTATCCACAGAATCTGTGCGTAGCCTGTGCATATTCCAAGGGCATGGAGCGAGCTTGCTGCGAGGCTGCGGCGCGCGCATCGGATCGCTGAAGAAGTGTGCAGCGGGACAGGCGGTGGCGCCGCACCCGCCGCCCGGCCAGCCGGATCAGAGGGTCATGCCGCCGTCGACGCTGATCACCGCGCCGTTGATGTAGCTCGCCTCGTCGGAGGCGAGGAAGGCGAACACGCTGGCGATCTCCTCCGGGCGGCCGAGCCGGCCGCAGGGCACCTTCTTCGCCATGTCGGCGAGCACCTGCGCCGGCATCTGCTTGACGAGCGGCGTCTCGACGAATCCCGGACATACTGCGACCGCGCGTATGCCCTTGCGGCCGAGTTCGCGCGCCCAGGTCTTGGTCATGCCGATCACGGCGAACTTGCTCGCCGCGTAGTTGGTCTGGCCGAAATTCCCGTAGAGGCCGACGATCGATGAAGTCGTGAGGATCACCCCCGACTGCTGCGCGAGCATGATGTCGACCACTGCGCGCGTGCAGTGATAGACGCCCTTCAAATTGATGTCGATGACCTTGTCGAACTGCTCGTCGGTCATGTTCTTCAGCTGCGCGTCCATGACGATGCCGGCGTTGTTGACCACGCAGTCGATACGCCCCCACCTGTCCATCACGCCCTTCACCATGGCGGCGATCTGCGCCTTGTCGGTGACGTCCACGTGAAAGGCCTCGGCTTGGCCGCCCCTGGACCGGATTTCGGTCAAGGTCTGGTGCATCAGATCCGGGTTGATGTCGCACACGGCGACCTTCGCGCCTTCGGCCGCGAACTTCACCGCGGTCGAATGCCCGATGCCGCGCGCGCCGCCGGTGATGGCGGCGACCTTTCCGGCAAGTCTCATGGTTGTCTCTCCAGATTTCGACGCAATCCGAATCCAGAAACCCTAAGCCATGGCGAGGGACGCGCTTTGATCTCGATCAAACAGGACTGCGAGGGCCGGGCGGCAGCGTGAAGTAGAAAATCGCACCCTCGCCGGGCCTGGACTCGGCCCAGACCCGGCCACCGTGGCGAACGATGATTCGCTCGACGATGGCAAGGCCGACGCCCGTGCCTTCGAACTCCTCGCGAGCGTGGAACCGCTGAAACACGCCGAAAAGCCGGTCGGATTGACGCATGTCGAACCCGACGCCGTTGTCCTTCACGTAATAGGCAGGCGCGTCACCCGCTCCTTCGTCACGGCGGCAGCCGACCTCGATCAGCGCAGGATGCCGGCCGCGCGTGTACTTGACAGCGTTGCCGAGCAGGTTCGAGAGCGCCTGCTTGAGGAGGGCGGGATCGGCCTCGACGGTGCCGAGGTCGCCGACGGCAAATTCGACCTTGCGGTCGGCGCAGGCGATGCGCAGATCTCCGATGACCTGGCTGACGATATCGCCCAGCCGCACCGGCTGGGTCTTCGGCGGCTGCCGCCCGAGCCGCGAGAAGCTGAGCAGATCGCCGATCATCTGCTGCATCTGCCGCGTGCTCGAGCGAATCACGTCGAGGAGGCGGCGTCCTTCGCCGTCGAGTCGCTCTCCGAAATCCTCCTCCAGCATTCGCGCGAAGCCGTCCGCGGCACGCAGCGGCGCGCCAAGGTCGTGCGACACCGAATAGGCAAACGCATCCAGTTCCTTGTTGAGGGCCGCGAGCTCGGTGGCCTTCTCCTGGGCTAGCCGGCGTTCATGGAGCTCGCCCTGGTGGGCCTCGACAATCCGTACGTAGAGTCTGTTGTTCTCGAGCAGCAGCACGATCAGCACGAAGCTCGCCGCCAGCAGCCCGTAGATCCGCCCGGCGTAGAAGCCGAGATCGAAGCGGCCGGCGTTCAGGACCGCGGACAAGGCGATGTCGAAGATCCACGCGCACATCACCACCATGAGCCACAGGTCGAGCATAGAGCGCGGCCGCTTGCGCCACAGCACGGCGAGCGCGACGAGGCTCAGCATCCAAACGCCCGATAAGACGATGTGCCCTTGGGCGGCGATGCGGTTGCCCTGCATGACCGCGGGGAGAGCATCCTGCCACGCCGTCGCGAAAAGCGTGAGTCCGCACACGACGACGAGAACTGCCGCCACGCCGGCTGAGATGGCGGCGCCGGCGCGACCGCGCGTCAAGTTCGTGTCTCGCCGATCGTCCTTGAGCAGCGCATAAGCGACGAGAAGGAGCGGAAAGCCGCCATGCCAAAAAATATACAACCAGGCCGTGCTATGCGGCCCGGCGCCAAGCAGGCCGGTCGGGGAAAACACGCCGGGGAAGGTAAGCGCGTGCGCGACGGTCATAAAGGCCGTGAACAGGTAGGCGCTCGCCAGCACGAGCAGCGCCCGAGACCGCAGGAATCCGAACTGACCGAACAGCAGGACCGCCGTGATCAGATCGTTGATCACGAGCGCCGATGCCAAACTTGGGATGAAGGCCGGCACCGGCGCGAGCTGCAGCTTGGCGAACGGCGCCGCCGCGAGAAAGATCGCGGCGGAGACCAGCATCGTCGCCAGCGCGAGCCGGAACTCGCTGCGCCCCGCGGGCAGCGTCGACAGGAATATCCGCTGCACGTCGGGTGTCGGACCGCGATCCATGAATGAGTGCCGCGCGATTTCGCCAGCGGTGATTTTGAACCAAGACCCGCACGGCAGGTTGCCCCGTTGGGCAGGGTGCGTCGCAGCAGTTTCGAGAGCGCAGGCGACCCATCGGGTTTTCCTGACAGGCTTGTCGTGTTTTCCTGACGGCAAGGGAGAATTCATGACAAAGAACTCGAGCGTCCGCAGGTAACGTGGCAGAAACTTGCGGTTCTTCCGGTGTTCCCTTATGGTTACAAGTTGCTCGGATCGGGGAGTGGGTGGCCAGGGCTCGAAGAAGCCGGGAGAAACGGTAGGAAAGAGAATGGGAAAGGGTCTCAGAATCCTGATGGTCGAGGACGTTGAGGCTGACGCCGTCCTCGCAGAGCGCGAACTCAAGCGCGCAGGCCTTGCCGTAGACTCGCACCGGGTCGAGCGCGAGGAGGACTTCCGTCGCGAGCTCGCCGAATTCCATCCCGAGGTGATTCTCTCGGACTTCACGATGCCGCACTTCGACGGCATGAGCGCGCTCGTGATCTCGCGCGAAACCTCCCCCGACGTTCCGTTCATTTTCATCTCCGGTACTCTCGGTGAGGACTACGCGATTCGCGCGTTGAGGAGCGGTGCGACCGACTACGTCCTCAAGAACAACCTGGTGCGCCTGCCGCCCGCCGTCGAGCGCGCGGTTACCGAGGCGACCGCTCGCGCCCAGCGCAAACGCGGCGAACAGTTGCTCGATCTCGAACACAAGGTGGTGCGCCATATCGCGAATGCCGACAGCGCCGCCGCGGGGCTGAAGGCGGTCATGCGCGAGATGTGCGAGACCGAAGGCTGGGACCTCGGCAGATATTTCCGCGCGGACGGCAAGGCCGGCATGCTGCGCTTCGAGGAAGCCTGGTGCGTTCCCGAGCGGCCGATCGAGGAATTCATAGAGGGATCGCGCGACGTGACGTTCGCCCCGGGCGAAGGCCTGGCGGGTCTCGCTTGGCAGTCGCAAGAACCCCTGTGGTCTACCGACGTGACCGCCGATCCCCGCATACGACTGTCGGACCTGGCGCGCAAGTCCGGGATACGAGGCGCGTTCATGTTTCCGGTAGAGTTCGAAGCGAGAAAGATCGGCGTAATGGCCTTCTCCAGCCGTCGCGCCCGCGAGCCCGACGAGCGCCTGCTCGCCGCCGTGCGCGTAATCGGCAGCCAGCTGGGACAGTTCCTCGTGCGCCAGGAGCAGCAGCGGCACATCAGGCGCCTGAACCGCATCTACGCGGTACTCTCCGGTATCAACTCGACCATCGTGCGCGTGCGCAGTCGCGAGCAACTCTTCCGCGACGCCTGCCGCATCGCGGTGGAGGCGGGCGGATTCAGGCTCGCGTGGATCGGCATGATCGACGAGCAGGGAGATCGGTTGAAGCAGGTGGCGTGGAAGGGCATCGGCGAAGACTATCTCGAGTTGATGCCGCTCGGGCTGCACGAGGACCGGCCCGGTTTCGGCCTGGCCGGCCGGGCGATCAAGGATAACAAGGCCGTCGTGGTCAACGACATGACGACCGATCCGCGGGTCACCTTGAGGAAGGAATCGCTCGAGCGGGGTTTTCGCGCTCTGGCCATCCTGCCGCTGTCCATTTCGGAGAAGCCGGTCGGCGTGCTCGCGCTGTACGCCGAGACGGCCGGCTTCTTCGACGAGGAGCATGAAATGCGCCTGTTGCTCGAGCTTGCCGGCGACATCGCCTTCGCGCTCGATCACATCGACAAGGGCGCGCAACTCGACTACCTCGCCTACTACGATCCGCTCACCGGGGTCGCCAACGCGACTCTTTTGCGCGAACGGCTCGCGCGTTTCGTGGATGCCGCGCGCGGGGCCGGACACAAGCTCGCGCTCGAGATCTGGGACGTGGACCGGTTCAAGACAATCAACGATTCCCTCGGGCGCCCGTCAGGCGACGATCTGCTCAAACAGATCGCGCAGCGGATATCGCGAACGGAGAAGGATTCGAGCCACCTTGCCCGGGTCGCGGCGGATCGCTTCGCCGTGGTGCACCCGGGCGCGGAGGGTGCGGACGGCATCGCGCGCCGCGCCGAGCAGCGGTTTGCGGACTGTTTCGGCACCCCGTTCCGCCTGGGCGAATCCGAACAGCGGATCTCGGTCAAGGCCGGTATCGCGATATTCCCCGACGACGGCGAGGACGCGGACACCCTGTTCAGGAACGCCGAGGCCGCCCTCAAGAAGGCGAAGGAGACCAACGAACGGGTCGTCTTCTACACGCTCAAGTTGAACGAGAGGGTCGCCGAGCGCCTTTCCCTGGAGAACCAGCTGCGCCAGGCGCTCGAAAAGGAGGAATTCGCCCTGTACTATCAGCCGATAGTCGCAATCCAGACCCAGCGCATCGTCGGCGTCGAGGCGCTGATCCGCTGGATCAGCCCGGAGCGGGGCCTGGTGCCGCCGCTCGATTTCATCCCGCTGCTGGAGGAAACCGGGCTCATCCTCGAAGTCGGCGCATGGGCGCTGGGGCAGGCCGTGCGCGACCACAAGCACTGGCTGGATCAGGGTCTGAAGACTCCGCGCGTCGCGGTTAACGTTTCCGCAATCCAGCTGCGCAGGCCCAATTTCGTCAGGATCGTCGAAGAGGCGATCAGGTTCGGCGCAACGCCGCACGGACTCGACCTGGAGATCACCGAGAGCTTCCTCATGGAGAATCTCACGGCCAACATCGAGAAGATGAAAGCGCTGCGCGAGCTCGGCGTGAGCGTCGCGATCGACGACTTCGGCACCGGCTACTCGTCGCTCGGCTATCTCGCCAAGCTCCCCGTGCAGTCGCTCAAGATCGACCGGTCCTTCATCATCACGATGCTCCAGGAGCCCGACACGATGACGCTCGTCTCGACGATGATTTCGCTCGCGCGGGCGCTGCGGCTGAAGGTCGTCGCCGAAGGGGTCGATTCGGAGGGTCAGGCCAATTTCCTCCGGCTCGCGCGCTGCGACGAGATGCAGGGCTATCTCATCAGCAGGCCGGTGCCGCGCGACAAGATCACGGAACTGCTCCGAGCGGAGGAGTAAGCGCCAGCCTCGGATAAATGACGGAGCCTGCAACCCGAGGCGCCGCGCATCACCCCCACGCAAGGCTCGCCAGCGCCGCCAGCGCCGCGGCGAGTCCGGCGCCTTTGCGCGCAGTGAACGGCTCGCGCAGGAAGAGGAACCCGAGGAGCGCGGTGACGACGAATCCCATCTGCGCGATCGGCACCACCACGCTCGCCTCGCCCCGCTCGAGCCCTTTCGCGAGCAAGGTGAAGGCGACGACGAGCAGCACGGCGCTGACCGGCGCATGGCGCAGCGCGGCGCGCGACGCGTGTATGCCGCGGTCCACATAAGCCGAGAACGCGGTGGAAAGCGTCACCGCGACGGCGCCCTGCACCACGACCAGCGCGATCGGCACCGCGCCCTGGCGCAGGCCGAGCTTGTAGGCGAAGCTCGCGAATCCCACTGCGACCGTCGCGACGAGCACGCGCACGAGCGACGCACGCCGCTCGCGGCTCGCCGTATCGGCTCTGGCCGCCGGCTCGGCGAGCAGCAGCCACACCGCGACGAA
Source organism: Gammaproteobacteria bacterium (assembly GCA_041496705.1). GTDB lineage: Bacteria > Pseudomonadota > Gammaproteobacteria > Burkholderiales > SG8-39 > VBDM01. The sequence goes on from JBGQFD010000040.1 coordinate 17,199, forward strand.
CGCGAGCGCCAGGCCGGCGATCTTCGCCGCAGTCAGCGCTTCGCCCAGGACGAGCACCGCGAGCGCCGCGGTGACGGCGAAGCTCAACCGGAAGATCGTCGCGTGCGTGCTGACCGCGCCGTGCCGCAGGCTCCAGGCGAAGTTGTAGTAACCGATCACGACCAGCACGCCGGCTACCGCGCCCCAAAGCGCGCCGGCGTTGAACGCGAGCGTGCCGGAGAAAAGGCCGTAGAGGAGCGCGAGCGAACTGAAGAACCATGTCTGCACCATCATGAAGCGGTGCGGCAGCGCGCCGGCCGCGGCGCCGCGCTTGTAGACGAAATCGGCCAGACCATAGAGAAACAGAGCGCCCAGGGCGCAGGCGATGCTGTCGCTCACGGCGTGGCCGTGCCCTTGCGCCCCTGCTTGTCCTGGTACAACGCGTTCGAGCCGGGGCTCAGAACTTCATCGCCCTCTGTATCGCCGGGCGCGCCGCCATCTCGCCGGTCCAGCGCGCGACGTTCGCAAAGCCTTCGACAAGCGCCGGCTGCGAGGTCTTCACGCGTGCGACCACGCCGTAGAGCGCGAAATCGGCGACGGTGACTTCAGTGCCGGCGGCGTAGCGCTGCCGGCCGAGCCTCTCGTCCCAGACCTTCATGTAGTTTTTCCACATCGACTGGAAGGTGTCGATCGCCGGGCCGTGCTGCTCCTTGGCGCGCGACAGGGTGAAGATCGCGGTGACCATGCCGCTCATGTCGCTCGCGGCGCTCGCGAGCGATTGCCAGAATGCCGGCCGCGCCGCCGGGTCCTTCGGCAGGAACTTTCCCGACTTTTCGGCGCAGTACATCAGCACCGCGACCGACTGCGAAACGGTCACCGGCTTCCCGCCCGGGCCGTCGCTGTCGACGATTACCGGGATCTGTCCGTTCGGGTTCATGGCAAGGAAAGACGGTGATTTCTGCTCGCCCTTGCTGAGGTCGATGGGGTGAAAGGTGTAGGCGAGGCCGCACTCCTCGAGCCCGATGCGGGCGCGGATGCCGTTGGACGTGCCGGCGGCGTAAAGATCGATCATCGCGGTCCTCCTCAAGTGTCGAGTCCCGCAACTATACCGGACTCGACACCGCCCCGACCGGATCGGCCACCGGGGCCCAGGTGGCCGCCTGATGCAGCTCAATCGAGGCCGAGCACCGCCTTGAGCCCGCGCGTCAGTACCTCGTGCTCGATCGGCTTGGTCATGTAGCCGTCGGCCCCGCCCGCGAGTCCGCGCAGCACGTCTTTTCGGCTTGCCAGCGCGGTGAGCATGATGACGGGGATATCCTTGAACTGCGGATGCGCCCGGATGCTCTCGAGGACGTCGAATCCATTGGTGTCCCCGAGGCCAACGTCGAGCAATATCACGTCGGGGAAGGGCTGGGTGCGAAGCGCCGCAACGATCTGATCGCGGTTGCTCGCGCTCCGCGCCTCGAATCCCTCGACTCTCAGCAGGATGCTGAGCACTTTTAGCAGCGGCTCGTTGTCTTCGACGATGAGAACCGAGTATTTCGAGTTGTTCGCGGGCGAGCGCTTTTCCGGGGCCTGCCGCGCGATGTTGACGTAGTAGCCGTAGGCGTTGAGCGACGCCGTGGCTTTTTCGGCTTCGGCGCGGACCTTGTCCGCGTCGTCCCCGGCAGAGGGTACGGCGGGTCTGGGCGGCGGCACGAAAAGGGATTCGAATTCCAGCGACACACCCTCTCCCGGCCGGACGATCTCGATGAAGCGGTTCTCCAGCAACATCGGAAGGACCTGCGCGACGCTGCGACTGGTGAAGCCTTCGGTGCGCCGGGCGATCTCGGCGACGCTGGATTTCCCGTCGAACATCACCAACAGCTTCAGGGCATCGACGGGCAGCTGTGTAGTCCCGGCCTTCAATTCGGCGGTCCCCTTTTCGGTGACCGCGTAGATGTCGAGTATGTCGGTGTTCTCCAGGCTCATGGCGCTCTCCGGAGAGGATTGCCTGCAACGCTAAAGACTACTCCTTTACGAAAGCCTGACTCACGGGAATTCCGCACGAGCGCCCGCACTCCTTCAGCCGGTGGCACGCGCCGGTGGGGCGCCGGCGCGTTGCGCTCCTAGGGCAGGCGGCGCATCATGCTTTAGCCCAATTCGGGTGTTCCGAACCCAAGGAGACGACCATGGCCAAGACCGGTGACGGGATCTACAAGATCGTGGAGGTGATCGGCACGAGCAGCACGTCGTGGGAGGACGCCGCGAAGAAGGCGGTCGAAACGGCCTCCAAGAGCCTGCGCGACCTGCGCGTCGCCGAAGTGGTGAAACAGGACATGACCATCGAGAGCGGCAAGGTCGCGGCGTACCGCACGCGTGTGCTGCTGTCGTTCAAGTACCAGAACTGAGGCCGCCCCGAAGGTTCGGACCGCAGCCCGCGTTCAGGGCCGGCGCGGCTCGAATACGAGGAAATACTGGTTCGGCAGGAAGGCGTGCTCTGCGACCGGCGCATAGCCGGCGCGGGCGAGTTCGGCCTTGACGCGGGAGGCAGCGATGCGTTCGCGCTTCGGCGGTCCCGTGGGCGCGTCCTCGCGGAAATCGATGATCGCCAGGCGCCCGCCGGGTTTCAGCGAGGCGCGCAGTCTCCCGAAATAGCCTTCGCGGTTGCCGATGTGGTGATACACGTCCACCAGCAGCGCGAGGTCCACCTTGGCGGGCAGATGCGGGTCGTCGGGTTTTCCCGCGACCGACTCGAGGTTGGCGAGGCCTTCGCGCTTGGCGCGCTCGGAGAGGTACTTCACCATGTCGGGCTCGGTGTCGACGCCGTAGACGCGCCCCCTGGGCACGAAATGCGCGAGGCGCGCCGCGAAATAGCCGGTCCCCGAGCCGATGTCGGCGACCACGGCATCGGGCGCGAGCGCGAGCGCCTCGATCACCTCGTGGGGCTTCTGCCAGGCGTCGCGCGCGGGATCGTCGAACACCCTCGCCCAGTGCTCGGCGCCGCTGAAGCGGTGCTCCGCTGTGTGCGGTGCCTGCGCCAGGGCGGGAAGGCAGGCGAACAGGCAGGCGAAGGCGAGCGGCAGGCTTTTCATCACCCGGCATATCTTACACGCCGGCCAGCGCAGTATCATGGCGGCGGCCGGCGACCGAGGCTTACCCGCATGCGCGTATTCAGGATATTCACCAAGGACTCCGGGGATTCGGCGATCGAGATCCGCGAGGTGCCGATGAGCGGGTCCGACAGGCCCACGTCGGACAGCTTCGCGTGCAGCGGCCTGTTTTTTCGCGAGACGCGCGAGGGCCACGTGCAGGACCTGCACAACGCGCCACGGCGCCAGCTGATCTTCCTCGCCTCGGGCATCCTCGAGCTTGAGTCGAGCGAAGGCCGGCGCTTCGTCTGCCGGCCGGGGGACCTCATCTTTGCCGAGGACATGAAGGGCAAGGGCCACATCACGCGCTCGCTTCGCGACGTGCGCGGCTTCGTGCACGTGAGCATGCCCGGGGATTTCGACGTCAGCCGCTGGCCGCTCGTAGAGGCGTGACATGAAGCACAAAGGCATCGATGGCTTCGTTCTGAATCGATCAAGGTTGAACGCGGCTCACTTCTGCCAGGAATCCTTGAGCGTCACCGCGCGGTTGAACGCCGGCACGCCAGGCCTGGAATCGACGCGGTCGGCGACGAAGTAACCGTGCCGCTCGAACTGGAACCTCTCCTCGGGCTTCGCGTCCTTCAGCGCCGGCTCGAGCTGCGCGGCGACGAGCTTCCTCGAGGCCGGGTTCAGCTCCTTCAGAAAATCCGCATCTCCCGCCCCCGGATGCGGTGTCTTGAAGAGCCGGTCGTAGAGCCGTACCTCCGCTGTGTGCGAGTGCTTCGCGCTCACCCAGTGGATATTGCCCTTCACCTTGACTGCTTCGGCGCCGGGTGTGCCTGATTTCGTGTCGGGATCGTAGGTGCAACGCACGGTGTCGCTGGCTTTGTCGTACCCGGTGCATGCGACGACGTAGCCGTAGCGCAGCCTGACCTTGTTGCCGGGGAAGAGACGAAAATAACCCTTCGGCGGCGTTTCCCTGAAGTCCTCGCGCTCGATCCAGAGCTCGCGCGAGAACGGCAGCCTGCGCCGGCCCCAGTCGGGCTTCTGCGGATGGTTGGGCGCCTCGCATTCCTCTTCCTGTCCTTCCGGGTAGTTCTCGATGATGAGCTTTACGGGATCGAGCACGGCGATCCTGCGCGGCGCGACCTCGTTCAGGTGCTCGCGCATGCAGTCCTCGAGGACGGAGAACTCGATCCACGAGTCGGCCTTCGACACGCCGATGCGCTCGGCAAACAGGCGCAACCCCTCGGGCGTGAAGCCGCGCCGGCGCGCGCCCACCAGCGTGGGCATGCGCGGATCGTCCCAGCCCTCGACGTGCTTCTCCGCGACGAGTTGGATGAGCTTGCGCTTGGAGAGCACGACGCCGGTGAGATTGAGCCGCGCAAACTCGATCTGCTGCGGCAGCGGCCGCTGCAGCAGACCGGCCCTGCGCACGCCGTCGTAGCCCGTCCAGTCTTCCGCGAGGCGCTCGTTGAACCATTCGTACAGGGGCCGGTGATCCTCGAACTCGAGCGTGCAGATCGAGTGCGTGATGTTCTCGAGCGCGTCGGACACGCCGTGCGCCCAGTCGTAGCTCGGGTAGATGCACCAGGCGTCGCCGGTGCGGTGGTGCGCGGCGTGACGGATGCGGTACATCACCGGATCGCGCAAATTGATATTGGGTGCGGCCATGCTGATCTTCGCGCGCAGCACGTGCGCGCCGTCCTGGAACTTGCCCTGGCGCATCTCGCGCAGGAGCTTGAGGCTCTCCTCGACCGGGCGCTCGCGGTAAGGGCTGTTGCGGCCCGGCTCCGTCAGCGTGCCGCGCAGAATGCGTATCTGCTCGGCGTTCAGGCTGTCGACGTAGGCGTGCCCGCGCCGGGCGAGTTCCTCGGCGAACTGGTAGAGGTATTCGAAGTAGTCCGAGGCGTTGTACTCGTTCACGCCCCAGTCGAAGCCCAGCCACTTCACCGACTCGCGGATCGAATCGACGTACTCCGTCTCTTCTTTCGCGGGGTTGGTGTCGTCGAAACGCAGGTGGCAGGCCCCGCCGTAGTCGCGCGCCAGGCCGAAATTGAGGCAGATCGCCTTGGCGTGGCCGTAGTGAAGGTAGCCGTTCGGTTCGGGCGGAAAGCGCGTGCGGATCTTCGCCGGATCGGGGGCCGCGGCGTCTAGCGACAGGGCCGAGCCGGGCTTGCCGCTCCACTTGCGCCTCGCGTACTTGCCCGCCATGAGATCCGCCTCGACGATCTGGCGGATGAAGTTGGAGGTCGAGGCTTCCGGCTTTTTCAAAGGGGGCATTGCGCTGCGGGCGTCTAGGGGACGTACGGAACGGCGATTCTACCCCACGCCTCTCAAGATTCGCGGGCGCGCGCGGGATCACTCCGCCCGCGCCGACCTGAGCACCCGCGCCAGCGCATCTGCCATCGCGCGCGCTTCCTCGCGCGTGACCTGATCCGAGAACAGGTTTTCAATCTGCGCCCTGTACGCGGGCCACATCTTCCCGCGCATCGCCCGCCCCGCTCGCGTGATGACGCAGTCGTAGCCGCGGCGGTCGTGCGCCGTGTCGATGCGGCGGACGAGTCCCGCGTCCTCGAGCCGGTCGGCCAGGCGCGTCAGGTTGCTCCTGGAAAGCACGATTCGCCGCGCTAGCTCGTGCATGCGCAGCTTCCCGCCTTCGGCCTTCTCCAGTTCCCAGAGGACGTCGTACCACGCAAGGGGCGGCAGCTTGGCTTCCACCAGAGCGGCCTCGATTCTTTCGATGAGGGCGGCGTGCGCCGCGAGCAGCACCGCCCAGGCATGGAGTTTCGATTCGGCGTCCTTGCTCATTGATTCCTCGGGGATTCTGGGGCCCAGGCCGCAGTATGCCAAGATGTAGTTGCATGTGCAACTAATCCATGCGAGCATATCGTTGCATTTGCAACTATCTGCGATGCTCAACCAACCGAAAAGGAGATAAGCATGCTGAAGACTATCGACCGTGAAACGCTGCGCGCGAGACTGGCTGCCGCCAACCCGCTCATACTCGCCGAGGCGCTCCCCGAGAAGTACTGGCGCGACTGGCACCTGCCGAGCGCGCGGCACCTCCCGCACGACGAGGTGGACCGGATCGCGGCGCGGGTGTTGCCGGACAAGACCGCCGAGATCGTCGTTTATTGCGCGAGCCGCAGCTGCCAGAACTCGCACATCGCGGCGCACCGCCTGACGCAACTCGGCTACGAAAACGTTGCCGTGTATCCGGGCGGCAAGCAGGAGTGGTCCGACGCCGGGCTGCCCGTCGAGCGCGGCGAGGCGCTGGCAGCGTAATTTCTGCCTTGCCCCTCCCGCCCGCGCGGGAGGGGCGGGAACGCGCGGGCGGCCATTCCCTCGCGCCTTTCCAGCCCGAATGGGTGATGTCGAAGATGATGCCGTCGGGATCGCGCCGCGCGACAATCGCAGCACGTCCCGCTGCAATCGCAACACGCCCCGCAACAGTTTCACTTCTCCCCGGTCGTGGCGCTCGGGCCCCGGATATTCTGTGTTAACATCGGCCGATCGAAGCGCAGCCGCGCACAGTGCCGCGCATTGCGGACGATTTTCGGGGGGAATCTGCCGTTGTGAGACCTTTCGGTGTATTGGACGATCCGCGCCGCCGCATCCTGATTCAGGCGCTGGCCGCGGGCTTTTTCTCGACGCCTTGGGGCGTGGCCGCGCAAAGCCTCTTCGGCGCGGCACCGGGCAGGCTTCCCTCCGGGCAATCGATCTACCGGACCTCGGGACGCGTGCTGGTGAACAGCCAGCTGGCGACCGTGGCGACGCGCATCGCTCCCGGCGATACCGTGGAAACGTCGCCCGACGGCGAGCTGGTGTTCGTCCTCGCCGAGGAGGCCTTCATCCTGCGCGGCGGCAGCCGCGTGGTGATCGAGAAGCCGCCTGCGAATTCGCCGCTCAAGACCGCGCTGCGCCTGGCAACCGGCAAGCTGCTGTCGGTATTCGGCCGGGGCCGGCCGACACGCATCGCCACCGCCACCGCCACCATCGGCGTGCGCGGCACCGGCGTGTACGTCGAGAGCGACCCGGCGCAGACTTACCTCTGCACCTGCTACGGCGTCGCCGACATATCCGCCACGAACGATCCGCTCAGCACCGAGACGGTGTCGGCGACGCACCACGACAAACCGCTTTACATCCTGGCAAAGGGCAAGACCGGTGCGAGCATCCGCCGCGCGCCCTTCATCAACCACACCGACCAGGAACTGATGCTCATCGAAACCCTGGTCGGCCGCACGCCGCCGTTCGTCTTCCCGATGGACGATTACAATGCGCCGCGCCGGGATTACCCGTAGCGGACTGCGCGCGGGCTGCGCCGCCGCTGCGCTTGCCTTCACCTGCGGATTTGCGCACGCCGTTGACGTCGAGCTCTCCGCGACGCGCATCGAGGCGAGCTACACTTCCGACAACAACGTCACCCGCTCGAGCGGCGCCGATGCCCTGCGGGACCGCATCCTGGGGCTGCGTGTCAGCAAAGGCTTGATGATGCCGGTGTCCACGCGCACGCGCGCGGTGTTCCAGGGATTCGCCGGCGCCGAAAAATTCCAAACGTACACCGGTCTTTCGCACAACTTCATCGGCGGGCAGGGCGACATCCAGTTCCGCTCCTCGGCGGAATTCGCCGCCGCCACCTATGGCGCGTTCTTTCGCACCCAGGTGGAGTACTACGACTCGGATCTGCGCGACGGCTACCGGTACGCCTACGGGCTCACGGTGCTCAAGCCCATCACCGACCGCATGCAGTTCTTCGGCGCCATCCAGCAGAACATCAGCGACGGGAAGAGCGTCGTTTTCGATACGCAGAGCACCTCGCTCCGCGGCAACCTCGACTGGAGCCCCGGCCGCTCGGATACGCTGTACCTGGGCGCCGAATACCGGAGGGGCGATATCGTATCGAGCGGGACTCAGTCGCTCGCCCGAGTCAATACGGCGGATGCGCTCGTTCAGGACGACGCGTTCACCGATAAAGGATATTCTGCCTACCGCTTCCAGGCGAACACCGGGCTCATGACGCTGGGCTACAACCACGCCTTTGCAGAAAGACATTCTCTCGACATATCCTGGCGCTACGCGCGATCGAAGCCGCTGCATCCATCGGGTTACGGGTCGGCGTCCGACGTCCGCTATACCGTCAGCCAGCTCTCGCTTGCCTACCTGATGCGCTTCTAGGAGCCGCCAAGGAGATAACGATGACCGGGAAGCGTTCTCTTGCGCCCCTTGGAGCGTTTGCGCTCGCTGCCTTGCTCTGTGCGTGCACGCAGCAAGACACCAGCGACCCCGCGGCGCAAGCGGTCACGGGTCCGAACAGCTTTCTTCTGTTCCCGAATCCTCAGAAGCAGGACGACGGGACTCTCCAGACCGACAGCGTTGCCTATGCCCAGGCGTACTACGCCGCGATCGATCCGCTCAACACCAAGGACACGCTCGCCAAGTGGATGAACGCGAACGGCTTCGGAACCGGGGGGACCGAGGTGACAGTCGTGTTCGGCGACACACGCGACCTCGGCTACGGACGGCGCATGACCTTCCGGCGCAACGTGAACGGCACGATCGCGGCGATGGTGGAGAACTATCTCGCCTACACGGTCGCCGACTACACCTACTCCAGCATCAACCTGGACGCTGCGGTTGTCCGCGACCAGCGCTGGCACGTCGGGACCAATGGAATCGAATTCAGCCTCGCGCCGAACGGGCAGACCTTTGCTAAATTCTTCACCTTCAATCCGACGACCGGCGAACGGCTGCTTACGGCGAGTCTGGACGGTCGCGGGCAGAAAGCGATGCCGGGAATCTGCATCAGCTGCCACGGCGGCCGCGCGGACCCGCTCACCCCCGTCGGCGGGTTCCCGAGGGAGGGCAATACGCGGGCGCGCTTACAGCCGCTCCACGTCGACAGCTTCGGGTTCTCGAGCACAGCCGGCTACCTCCGCTCCGATCAGGAGGCCAGCCTGAAGACGATCAACCAGCTGGTGCTATGCACATATCCTCTCCCGGCAGCGACCGCCTTTCCGGAAGACAGTTGCCGCTCCGTCGTGAGTTTCGACGAATTTGGGAACCAGTGGCAAAGCACGGCGGCGGAGATGATCAAGTCCTGGTACGGCGGCAACGGAATGCCTTCTCCCACGTTCTCCGATACCTATCTGCCCAACCCCGGCTGGGTCGGGCAGGAGGCGCTGTACAACGGCGTCGTGGCCCCCAATTGCCGCGTCTGCCACATCCTGCGCGGCACGGCGAACCAGGACGATATCGATTTCATGAGTTTCTCCAAGTTCCAGGGCTACGCCGACCGCATCAAGGCGCACGTCTTCGACCGCGGCAACATGCCGCTTGCGAAGATCATCAACCAGCGCTTCTGGAGCTCGAACGCTCCCGAGCTTCTGGCGAACTTCCTCGGCAACAACGGTTTCAACGTGCGCGACAGCTCCGGCGCCGTCCTGCGCCCCGGGCGTCCGCTCGCCGATCCCGGACCCGACCGCCCGACGACGGTGCCGGTGACGCTTTCCGGGGCGAACAGCCTTTTTGCCAGCACCTACAGTTGGTCGATCGTTTCCAAGGAACCCGGGTCCTCGCCGACACTCACCAATGCGAACAGCGCAACCCCGGTGTTCAACGCTAACCTCAACGGCACGTATGTGCTGCAGCTGGTTGTGGGCAACGGCAGCGCGTCGAGCAGCCCCGAACAGGTCGCGCTCACCGTGAACTCGGGACTTTCGCCCGCGCCTTCGGCGATCCGCTTCTCGCATATTCGAGGCATCCTGCAATCCCCCGCGCTGCCCTGCACGGGCTGCCACACTGACATTGCTTCGACTGGGCCGAACGGGACGCCGCCCTTCGAGCCGACGTGTTGCGGCACGCCGCCGATCTTCTATACGGACTACAACCGCGGCGGTGCGTTCTCGGCGGGAACAGCAGGCGACGGGGTCTATGCAGCCAACGCCGGCGACGACGACTACTGGTTCTACAAGGCGCTTCGCGGCCGCGTCAATTTGACCGATGTGATTGCGAGTCCGCTCTTGCGCAAACCGACCGGTCACCACCATAACGGCGGACACGTGCTCGATTTCAATAGCACCACGCCGTGCACTGCGCCCTGTTCGGGTTTTGCCACCTATGGTGACTTTTATCGCGCTCAGTACGACACTTTCGTCAATTGGATGGTTAATGGCGCACCGTACTGATGCGTTGAGGACGAGCGTGCTGGTGACAAGGACCTTGCGGACCTGCGGCCTTGCCCTTGCGGCCGCGGTTTTTCTTTCGTCCTGCGGGGGAAAAAGCGTGGGGGGAAGCGGCAGCGCCGGCGGCGCATCGACTCCGACGACGTATCTGTTCTTCACCGGCGGCGCGAACGCAGCGCTGGGCGCCGTCGACCCGGGAAATGCGACGCCCGCCGGCCTGATCACGGTCGAGCCGAGCGCCGCCGCGATCAACAACGTGAATCCCGTTTACAGCGGAAGCTACGATGCTGCCGCGCTCCAGGTCACCGGCGTCCACCACCATGGTGTGACGTATTTCAAGGACGTGGGGGGCGGCGTGCTGCAGCTCTTCAAGGCAAGCGCCCTGACGGGCGCCGCGCCGGTGCCGGTCAGGGTGTCGAGCGCGAGTTTTCTCAATAGCGGTACGACGCAGTTGTGTAGCGTCGCCGTTTACTCGGACTTTGCCGGCGCGGACAACAGCCGCATCGTCTTCACGCAGGGCGGAGCCGATGGCGTTTGCGGCGGGACCGACAATCCGCTTTCGATGGCGACGCTGTCGATGAACGGCGCGACCGTACCGGTGCTGCATGGCACGCCGGGCGCGCGCGTGATACGCGAGCTCCGCAACAGCAGCAGCGGCGCCATCAGCGGCTGGATCATGCAGCTCGGCACGAATCTGACGTGGTTCCAGGCCGACATGGCTGCGGGCACGTCCCAGCCGCTGGCCGCGTCGGTCACCTCTGCCAGCTACCTCGCAAGCGGGACCGGCAGGGAATTCATCGCCCTCAACTCCCAGGTCAGGATATTCGACGGCACGGCCACCCTCAAGAACCCGGGGAACGCGGCGACGGCATTGCCGGCGAGCTTCGATTGCAAGGCCGACGAAACGTATCTTTTCTGTGCCGACACGACGGCGGCGGGACGCACCGTCCGGCGCCTGCCCTTGGACGGCAGCGCGACCTGGACGGCGATCTACACCGGATTCAACGAGACGATGACCGGGATCGTGCTGAGCGACAGCCGGGTGCTCTTCCGGGACACGCACACTGCCGGACAGCTCGACCTCTCGAGCGTTCCTAAGGTTCCCTTCGATCCGACGTTCGTCTCTCCGGATCTGGTCTGCCGGTTGGACACGTCGAACCCCGACGAACGGATCTTCGTGAGCGGCGCGCGGGTCTATTGCAGCGAGGCGCTCGACAGCCCGAACCGGGCCATACACGTTCACGAAGACGGCCAGGACGAAGTAGTCATTACCGATCCCTCGACGACGGCGCTGGGGTGGGCGTGGCAAGGCGGCTCCACGCGGGGGGTCAACGAGTTTCAGAGAGCAGAGCGCCTCGTGTTGATGGGCGAGTCCGGCGCGGGCGTCACCAGGCTGACAAGCTACGACGGACCGAGCGGACTCGTTTTGGCCGATCTCACGAATGCGGTTTTGGCCGGGTTTTCGATCCTGCCTCCCACGGTCCTGGCGGACGCCAACCAGGGAAATACCCTGATCATCCTGACCGATGGCGGCGGGTTAAGCGAGCTTTTCTTCGCCAACAACGCCACCGCGAATTCCCTGGTCAGGCTCACCTCGACTGCCGGTAACTCCGAAGC
>JBGQFD010000041.1:0-28860 GCA_041496705.1 Gammaproteobacteria bacterium
ATCTACCTCCTGATCGCCGGGACCTACACGCCGTTTACGCTCGGCCTGCTCCGCGGCGCCTGGGGCTGGACGCTGTTCGGGCTGGTGTGGAGCATGGCCGTCGTCGGTACGGTGGTAAAGGCCCTCGGCGGCGTCCGCTACACGAGGGTTTCGACGTGGGTGTATCTCGCGATGGGCTGGTTGGTCCTCATCGCGGCCAAGCCAGCGTGGGCTCTGATTCCAAAGTGGGGAATTGTCTGGTTGTTTGCAGGCGGCATCGCCTACACGGCGGGAGCAGCGTTTTTTGCGGCGGAACGAATCAGGTACTTTCACTTCGTGTGGCACCTGTTCGTCGTCGCGGGCACCGCGTGTCACTTTGTCGCGGTTCTGTGGTACGCGGCCTGAACAGGCGCCGGGTGCGGGATTTGATTTACGTCAAATGACCGGGGCTCCGCGAGCCTAGGATTGAGGGGTTCCGGCCCTGGGGCCGGCTTCAGTCCCCACGGAGGCACCTCTGGCAAACCTCGCGCAGGCTGGCATCCTGGGCATAGAGACTGACACCGCCCCGGCCGCGTGCTTTCACTGCGGCCAGCCGGTTCCCGCGCAAACCCGCTATCGAGTCCTGGTCGGTGAAACCTGGCGCGCGATGTGCTGCGCTGGATGCGAGGCGGTCGCCGAGGCGATTCTCGGGCAGGGCTTCGGCGGCTACTATCGCTTGAGGGACGGCGCGTCCGGGGAGATCCCGTCGGCGCTCCCCGCCGAGGACCTGGCGCTGTACGACGACCCGGCGTTGCAAGCCGGCTTCGTGTGCGACACCGGCGCTGCGCGCGAAGCGCTGCTCGTTTTCGAAGGCATCCGCTGCGTCGCCTGCTCCTGGCTGATCGAGCAGGCGCTCAACCGCGTACCCGGCGTACTCGGCGCCGAGGTCAATCATGCCTCGCACCGCGCAAGCGTGCGCTGGGACCCGGCGCGCGCGCGCCTGAGCGACATCATGGCTGCGGCCGGAAAAGTCGGCTATCGCGCGTTTCCCTACAACGCCGCGCGAATGGAAAGCACACGGCGCAACGAGCGCCGCAGCGCGCGCTGGCGGCTGTTCGTCGCCGGCTTCGGGATGATGCAGGTGATGATGTACGCCCTGCCCGTCTACCTGGCCGGGGACGGCGAGATGAACGGCGACATCGAGCAGCTGATGCGCTGGGCGAGCCTCGCGCTGACGCTGCCGGTGGTGGGCTTCGCGGCGGCGCCGTTCTTCGCAGGAGCCTGGCGCGACCTCAGCCTGCGAAAGCTTGGCATGGACGTTCCCGTGGCGCTCGGCATCGGCATCGCGTTCGGCGCGAGTGTCGTTGCGACCTTGGCGGGTGCGGGCGAAGTCTACTTCGACTCCGTCACCATGTTCGTGTTCCTGCTGCTGCTGGGGCGCTATCTCGAGCTGCTGGCACGGCAGCGAACGACGCTGGCCCTGCAGCACCTCGGCCGGCTCATTCCGGAGTTCGCGCACCGCCTGCGGGATTTTCCGCGTTCACTAGAAACCGAGCGCGTGGCCGTCGCCGCGCTCAAGTCCGGCGACCGCGTACTGGTGAAGCCCGGCGAATCTGTGCCCGCCGACGGCGCGATCGAGCAAGGCAGCGGCGCGGTGAGCGAAGCGCTGCTTTCGGGAGAAGCCGAGCCGATCGCGAAGCGCCCGAGGAGCGGGGTCATCGGCGGCTCGGTCAATCTCTCCAGCCCACTCATCGTGCGGGTGGAGAGAGTCGGCGCCGCCACGGTGCTCTCGTCGATCCTGCGGCTGGTCGAGCGCGCCGCTTCCGAAAAGCCCGCGCTGATCCTGCTCGCCGACCGCACGGCGTCGCTGTTCATCCTGATGGTGCTCGTTCTCGCGCTCATCGCCGGCGTTTTCTGGGCGATGAATGAGCCAGGCCGCGGGCTTATCGTGGCGATCTCGGTGCTGGTGGCGACCTGCCCGTGCGCGCTCTCGCTCGCGACGCCGGTCGCGCTCGCCGTTGCGACCGGCGAGCTGGCGCGGTGCGGCATCGTCGTCGCCCGTGGGCACGCGGTCGAATCCCTGGCCGCGGTCACGGACATCGTGTTCGACAAGACCGGGACGCTTACGCGCGGCGATTTGCGCGTCGAAGAGGTGATCGTGCACGGCGCCGTGCCGCGCGAGCGCTGCCTGGCGATGGCCGCCTCGATGGAGTCCGCCTCCGAACATCCGATCGGCAAAGCCATCGCTGCGGCCGGAGCGACTCTCCCGAAATATCCGCTGGAGGACCTCCACAACATTCCCGGTGCCGGCATCGAGGCGCGCATTGACGGACGCCGCTACCGCGTCGGCAGTCTCGCCTTCGCCGCGGATCCGGACGCGACGGCCGGGGACAGCCACGCCAGCGTCGTGTCGCTCGCGGACGAATCCGGCCTGCTCGCGTCGTTCCGGCTGGCCGACGAGCTTCGGTCCGAGGCGACGAGCGTCATCGACGAACTGAAAGCCCGCGGCATCGCGGTTCATCTGCTGAGCGGCGATGAAGAGGGGGCAACGCAGGACATCGCCGCGCGAGTCGGCATAGGCAACGTACTGGCGCGGGCGACGCCCAGGCGCAAGCAGCAGTATGTGGGAGAACTGCAGCGGCGCGGGCGTAGAGTGGCGATGGTCGGGGACGGTATCAACGATGCCCCCGTCCTTGCGCAGGCCGACGTTTCGCTCGCCATGGGCGACGGCACGCGGCTCGCGCAGATGCAGGCCGATTGCGTGATCCTGTCCGGTCATCTGGGCGGATTGCCGCGCGCGGTCGAGTACGCGCGCTGCACCCTGCGTATCGTGCGGCAGAACGTCGTTTGGGCATTCGGCTACAACCTGCTGGTGCTGCCGCTCGCGATCTCCGGCGTGCTCACGCCGTGGGCGGCGGCAATCGGCATGTCGGGAAGCTCGCTCGTCGTGGTGCTGAATGCGCTGCGGCTGGAGCGCAGCCGCCGCAGCGAAAACGTCGCGCAGGCCGCGGCCGCGCTTTCCCCGACCTGAAGCTCAGGCCATGGACATCCTCTACCTCCTGGTTCCCTTGAGCGTGGTGCTCGCGTTCCTCGCGGGCGCGGTGTTCTGGTTTGCCCTGGGCAGCGGCCAATTCGACGACCTGGACGGGCCGGCGCTCAAGATCCTCGCCGACGATGACGCGCCGCAGCGTCCCCCGGGCCGTGACCCGGTTTGATCTAGGTCAAAAGCGCAGCCGCGCCGGGCTCTAGGATGTGACGACCGCGGCGGGCAGGGAGCAAAAACGATGCAGACGACCTATAACTACACGGTGGTGCGCCAGTTTGCGGTCATGACCGTCGTCTGGGGCGTAGTGGGCATGCTCGTCGGCGTGCTCATCGCCGCACAGTTGCTCTGGCCCGAGCTCAATTTCGACATTCCGTGGCTGAGCTACGGACGGCTGCGGCCTTTGCACACCAACGCCGTGATCTTCGCCTTCGGCGGTTGCGCGCTGTTCGCCTCTTCGTACTACGTCGTGCAGCGCACCTGCCACGCGCGGCTATTCTCCGCCGGCCTGGCGGCCTTCACCTTCTGGGGCTGGCAGGCGGTTATCGTCCTCGCCGCGATCACGCTGCCGCTGGGGATCACCTCGGGCAAGGAATACGCAGAGCTCGAGTGGCCGATCGACATCCTCATCACGCTGGTGTGGGTGTCTTACGCGATCGTCTTCTTCGGCACCATCGCCAAGCGCAAGGTGCCGCACATCTACGTCGCCAACTGGTTCTTCGGCGCGTACATCCTCACGATCGCGCTGCTGCACCTGGTGAACTCCGCCGCGGTGCCGGTGAGCTTGTGGAAGTCGTATTCGGCCTACGCCGGCGTGCAGGACGCGATGGTGCAGTGGTGGTACGGCCACAACGCGGTGGGATTCTTCCTCACCGCCGGATTCCTGGGAATGATGTACTACTTCATCCCGAAGCAAGCGGAGCGCCCGATCTATTCCTACCGGCTCTCCGTGGTGCACTTCTGGGCGCTGATCTTCACCTACATGTGGGCCGGGCCGCACCACCTGCACTACACGGCGCTGCCCGACTGGACGCAGTCGCTGGGGATGGTGTTTTCGCTCATCCTGCTCGCGCCCTCCTGGGGCGGGATGATCAACGGCATCATGACGCTCTCGGGAGCGTGGCACAAGCTGCGCACTGACCCGATCCTCAAGTTCCTCATCGTCTCGCTCTCCTTCTACGGCATGTCCACGTTCGAGGGCCCGATGATGTCGATAAAGACGGTGAACGCGCTCTCGCACTACACCGACTGGACCGTCGGCCACGTGCATTCGGGCGCGCTCGGCTGGGTGGGCCTGGTGAGTATGGGCGCGATCTACTACCTGATCCCGCGCCTCTTCGGCCAGCCGCAGATGCACAGCATGCGCCTCATCACCCTGCACTTCTGGGTGGCCACCGTGGGCATCGTGCTCTACATCGCCGCGATGTGGATCGCCGGCGTAATGCAGGGACTGATGTGGCGCGCGGTCAGCAACGACGGCACGCTGACCTACACTTTCGTCGAGGCGGTGAAAGCCACCTATCCCTTCTACGCCATCCGATTGCTCGGCGGGCTGCTGTACTTCTTGGGGATGCTGATCATGGCCTGGAACGTCTGGAAGACCATCGCCGCCGGCCGTCCCGCAGAGGCCGCAATCCCGGCCCCGGCCCACGCCTAGCGAGGAGCGCCCATGAGCTTCAGCCACGCCACCCTGGAAAAGAACAGCGCCCTCCTCATCGTCCTTATCGTCCTCGTGGTCGCCGTGGGCGGGCTGGTCGAGATCGTGCCCCTGTATTTTCAGAAATCCACGACCCAGCCGGTCACCGGACTCAAGCCGTATACGCCGACGCAGCTTACGGGGCGCGACATCTACGTGAGGGAAGGCTGCTACAACTGCCACTCGCAGATGATCCGCCCGTTCCGCGCCGAAACCGAGCGTTACGGCCACTACTCGGTCGCCGGCGAATTCGTCTACGACCGCCCGTTCCAGTGGGGCAGCAAGCGCACCGGCCCCGATCTCGCGCGAGTCGGCGGCCGCTACAGCGACGAGTGGCACCGCAGCCATCTCAACAATCCGCGCGACCTGGTGCCCGAGTCGAACATGCCGGGGTATCCCTGGCTGGCGAGAATTTCCGCCGATGCCGGCAACATTGAAACGAAACTCAAGGTACTGCGCATGCTCGGGCATCCCTACACGGACGCCGACGTCGCCGGCGCGCGGAAGGACCTTGCCGGAAAGACCGAGCAGGACGCCCTCATCGCCTACCTGCAGGTGCTCGGCACTTCCCTCAAGGCTCGCTGACCATGGACATCGACGCGCTGAGATCGGTCATGACCGTAGTCGCTTTCGCGACCTTCGTCGGCATCGTGCTGTGGGCCTACAGCGGCAGGGCGAAGCGCGGTTTCGACGAAGCCGCGGCGCTGCCCTTCGCCGAGGACGAAAACCCGAAAAGGGAGACGCGCCAATGAGCGATTTCACCAGCAGCTTCTGGGAGTTCTACGTCGGCATCATCACCGTCGTGAGCATCGTCGCCTGCGCGGTGCTGCTGCAGACGATGAGTTCGCGCCGCGTCGCCGGGGGCACGACGCAGACCACCGGACACATCTGGGACGAAGACCTCGGCGAATACAACAATCCGCTGCCGCGCTGGTGGATCTGGCTGTTCTACATCACCATCGTGTTTAGCGTCGTGTACCTCCTGCTGTATCCGGGTCTTGGCATCTACGCCGGCTCGTACAAATGGACTTCGAGCGGGGAATACGAGGCCGAGGTGAAGGAGGCCAACGCGCAATACGGGCCGCTCTTCGAAAAATACGCGGCCCAGGACCTGAAGCAGCTCGCCGCAGACCCGCAGGCGCGGGCGATCGGCCAGAAGCTCTTCCTCAATTACTGCGCGCAATGCCACGGCTCGGATGCCGCCGGCGGCAAGGGTTTCCCGAACCTCACCGACCACGACTGGCTCTACGGCGGCGACCCGGAGACGATCAAGACGAGCATCATGAACGGCCGCAACGGCGTCATGCCGGCCCTCGGGACCGCTCTCGGCGACGAAGCAACGAAGGACGTCCTGAATTACGTGTTGTCGCTCTCGGGACGCTCGCACGATTCGGCTCGTGCCGGCCGGGGAAGGGAGAAGTTTGCGACGATCTGCGCCGCCTGCCATGGCCCGGACGGCAAGGGAAACCAGACCCTCGGAGCCCCGAATCTGACCGACAACATCTGGGAATACGGGGGCTCGGAGGCCGACATCATCGAAACGATTACCAAGGGGCGCGGCATCAATAGCCTGACGCCGGGTGCGAGCGCGATGCCGGCGCACAGAGAACTCCTTGGCGAAGCCAAGATACATATCCTCGCCGCCTACGTCTACGGACTTTCCAGCCCGCAATCGACGGGGAAACCGAGCCGGTGATGCGCGGTCGGCCGCCAGCCACGAATTCACCGCCCTCCCGGTGAATAGCCCCTTGCCGCTCCGCTGTTGCGGCCGCGGCAAGGGGGTTTTCCTTCCGGGACCGCCATGAACGACAGCCTCAAGAACGTGGAGCTGGCGAAGCCGGCCGAGTCGGTCGACGAGCCGCTCTACGAAGTCCGCAAGCAAATCTACCCGCGCGCGGTGAGCGGCTGGTTCGCACGCTGGCGAGTCGCCGTGGTGCTCTTATCCCAGCTCGTGTTCTACGGAACCCCGTGGCTCATGTGGAACGCGCGCCAGGCGGTGCTGTTCGACCTCGGTGCGCGCAAGTTCTACGTGTTCGGCCTGGTGCTTTGGCCGCAGGACTTCATCTACCTCACCCTGCTGCTGGTGATTTCCGCGCTGGCCTTGTTTCTCTTCACCGCGGTCGCGGGGCGGCTGTGGTGCGGCTACGCCTGTCCGCAGACGGTCTATACGGAGATATTCCTGTGGATCGAGCGCCGGGTCGAAGGCGACCGCCAACACCGCATGCAGCTCGACAAAGAAGCGTTCAGCCTGAGGCGGCTGCACCTGAAACTCGCGAAGCACGGAATCTGGATCGCCCTTTCGCTTTGGACCGGGTTCACTTTCGTCGGTTATTTCACGCCGATCCGCGAGCTCGCCAGCGAGGTCGCGGCGCTCGGCCTGGGCCCGTGGGAGACCTTCTGGATCCTCTTCTACGGGTTCGCCACCTACGGCAACGCCGGCTGGATGCGCGAGCAGGTGTGCATGCACATGTGTCCTTACGCGCGCTTTCAGAGCGCCATGTTCGATACGGACACCATGATCATCAGCTACGATCCCGCACGCGGCGAGCCGCGCGGCGGGCGATCGCGCTCCGTCGATCCGAAGGCGGCGGGACTGGGCGATTGCATCGACTGCGGCATCTGCGTCCAGGTCTGCCCGACCGGGATCGACATCCGCAAAGGCCTGCAATACGAGTGCATAGGCTGCGCCGCCTGCATCGACGGCTGCAACCAGGTGATGAAGAAGATGAACTACGCGCCCGGGCTGATCCGCTATTCCACGGAAAACGCCCTGCGCCGCGGCTGGAACTTCGCCGGAATGCTGAAGCGCGTGCTGCGTCCGCGCATCCTCGTCTACACCGCGGTCCTGTGGACCATCATCGTCGGCTCCGGTCTCTCTCTCTATCTTCGCATTCCGCTCAAGGTGGACGTGATCCGCGACCGCGCCAGCCTGTCGCGCGAGGTCGGAGGCGGGATGATAGAGAACGTCTACCGCCTGCAGATCATGAACACCGAAGAAATCCCGCATCGCTACCGCATCCGCGCTTCCGGGATTCCGACGCTCGAGGTCGCCGGGGACGAGGTGTTCGAGGTCCCGGCGGCGGCGACACGCATGATCCCGGTCAGGCTGCGGATCGACGCGGACGAGGGGCGCCCCGGATCGCACCGCGTCGAGTTCGCGGTGGAGGCGCTCGACGCCTCCGATATCAAGACCCATGAACGCTCCACCTTCGTGGTGCGATAGGAGAATCCCATGCATCCGCAAGCTTCGCGTCCCTGGCATCGCGAACCCTGGCCGTGGATCCTCATGTCCGGGCCCGCGGCGGTGATCGTCGCCGGATTCTTCACCATGGCGCTCGCGTACCGCAGCGAGGACGGGCTGGTTGCGGACGACTACTACAAGCGCGGCCTCGCCATCAATCAAGTGCTTTCCCGCGACGAGCGGGCGCGTCGCCTCGACCTGCACGCCTCGGCCAGCTTATCCGGGATGCGCGCGCGAGTGCTGCTTCTGGGTGCGGCCGAAACCCTGCCTGAGCTGCGCCTGCGGCTCGTTCATCCGACGCGGTCCGGCCGGGATCAGTTGGTGGTTCTGCGCGCGGTCGCGCCCGCGACATACGAAGGCACGTTCGCCCCGCTGGAAGGAGAATCGCGCCGGCTGGTGCTCGAAGATCCCCAAGGAACCTGGCGCCTCACCGGCACCTGGATCAGCCGACGGGAAACCGCCACGCTGGGCGCCGCACCCTAAAGGAGAAGTCTCCATGCGCCACGCGATATGGATTCTATGGCCGTCGTTCCTGGTGGCGGCGGGTGCCGAAGCCGTCTTCTTCACGGTGTTCGACCCGGGTGAATTGACTGTGTTCGGGCATTCGCCTAGTCTTTCGCGTACGGCGATCTATTCGATCGGCTTCTTCCTGTTCTGGGGGTTTGCGGCGGCGTCGAGCAGTCTCACGCTGCTGCTGCAACGCTCGAGCCCGGAAGTCAACCGCCCTCATCCATAGGAGCATGCATGTTCAGACACGTACTCATTCCGACCGACGGCTCGCCGCTCGCCAACAAGGCGGTGCGCGCCGGAATCCGCTTCGCCAAGGAAACCAGGGCGCGGATCACCGGCTACTACGCCTTCGACACCTTGCGCGCCAACGTCAACTACGGGGGCTACAGGGTCAGCGAGAAGGTCGTCGAGGAGATCGACCGTCGCGCCAGGCAAGTCGGGCAGAAGCACCTCGACGCGATGGCAAAGCTGGCAAAATCCGCGCGCGTGCGCTTCCAGGCCGTGTGCGACAAGACCGGCTATCCCGACGACGGCATCGTCGCCACCGCGCGAAAGAGGAAATGCGACGTGATCTTCATGGCTTCGCACGGGCGCAGCGGACTGTCCAAGCTGGTCATGGGCAGCGTGACGCAGAAGGTTCTGGCGCATTCCAAGGTCCCGGTCCTCGTCTACCGTTGAGGGACGCCGGGCGCGGGCCCTTGACCTGGATCAACCCCCCCGCGCGGGCGGGCGTTAGGCTGTAGGCGGGAATTCCAATCCGACGGAGGGCGCCATGTACAAGAAGATCCTGGTTCCGACAGACGGTTCGCGGCTCTCGGACCGCGCGGTTAAAGAGGCGACGCTGCTCGCGCAGGCGCTTGACGCAAAGCTCATCCTGTTCCACGCGTTCCCGTCGATCCAGCAGCCGATCTACGCCGAGGGCAGCTCCGCCCTGCTGGTTTCGCGGCAGCGCGCGCGCAAGGCCGCCGCGGCCCGCGCGCGCAGGGTACTGACGGCAGCGGCCAAGAAAGCCGAGGCTGCCGGCGTCGCGACGAACAAAGATTACGCGGCCTGCGCTTCGCCCCACGATGGCATCGTCGCGGCCGCGCAGAAGCACCGCTGCGATCTCATCGTCATGGCCTCGCATGCCCGCCGCGGGCTGTCGCGGTTTCTGCTGGGCAGCGAGACCCAGGCCGTCGTGTCGCGGGCGCGCGTGCCGGTGCTGGTGGTGCGCTAGAGTCCTGCGGATTGCGGCGCGCTCGTGACGGCTGTCTTCTTGCGCTCGCCCTGGCCGCCATCGCGCCGCTCGCGAGTGCGGTCGGCAAGTGAACTAGCTAGTACTTGCCGTGCTGCTTGTAGATATAGTTGGTCAGCTCGCTCGCCTGCAGCGCCATGCGATGCATGAGACCGTGCACGACGCGGAAAATGGCGCGCATCACCCGGTAGACGACGAGCGGCTCGCGGTTGAGCAGCGATTCCAGCTTTTCGCGCTTGAGGCTGAGTACTCGCGTCGGGCCGGCCGCGCGCAGGGCGGCGTAGTGCGGGCTGGCGTCCATGAAAGCGAGCTCGCCGGCGAGATCGCCCTTGGTGAGGACGTACAGGTTCATCCACTTGCTGCCGGGCTCCATCTTTTTCGCCACGGCCAACGCCCCGGAGAGAACGACGTGAACATGGTCGTCGCTTGCGCCCTCGTCGACCAGTACTTCGCCGTCGGCCAGGTCGCGCACCGTGACGAGGTCCGCGAGCACCGCGCACTGCTCCGGGCTCAACTCCACCGCCAGCGCCGAATCGCGCACGAGCTGCAGCTTCGATGCATCGGTCATGTTTGCCGCCCTGTCAGTGCTTGGAACAGGGGCATTATTGCCCCGGCCGCCGGCGGCACTTTGAGCTAGATCAAGAACCGCTCCCTGCGAACGCGTAACTTGACTTGAGGTAATCGATCAACCGCTTACACAGTCAGGCAAACACGCATGCAAGTGCCACTGCAGATCACCGTCCGGGATGTTCCCCATTCGCCCGCCCTCGATGCGCGCATTCGCGAGAAGGCGGCAAAACTGGAGGAGTTCCACCCGCGCATCACCGGTTGCCGCGTCACGGTGGAAGAGTCCAGCAAGCACAGTCACGAGGGCCGCCAGTTCGCCGTCCGTATCGATCTGCGTGTTCCCGGGCGCGAAATCGCCGTGACCCGGGAACACGACGAAGACGTGTTCGTCGCGCTGCGCGACGCGTTCGACGCGGCGAAGCGCCAGCTGGAGGACGTGGCCCGGGAGAAGCGCGGCGAGGTCAAGACCCACGACAAGCCGCAGTAGGAAAATCGCGTCCCCCTTCCGCCCATGCGCCGACACCCTTGGCGGGGGCAGGTCGCCGCTCCGATCCGACATTGAGATAGATCAAACGGCGACCGGCGCGTGCGCACATAGTGATATCAGCGCCCACGAAGGGCAAGGTCCAGGGAGAGTCACCATGGGTTTGACCGGGAAGCAGCTCGAGGAGTTGAAGCAGGCCATAAGCAGGCGCCGCGAGGCCATGGAAGCCGAGGTTCGCGAAGACGCAGGACGCTCGCGCGAAGACGTGTATTCGAAGGTGGCAAGCGCGGTGACCGACTCGGGCGACGCGGCCCAGGCGGATGTCATCGCCGATACCCACAACGCGGAGCTGTCGCGAGACGTCGACGAATTGCGCGAGCTCGAGGCCGCGCAGGCGCGCGTTGTGCGCGGCAGCTACGGCTTGTGTGTCGACTGCGGCGGGGAGATCCCCTTCGACAGGCTGCGCGCCGAACCCGCGGCCCGGCGCTGCCTCGACTGCCAGCGCAGACACGAAAAAGCCTTCGTGCACCGGGGTACGCCGAGCCTATAGGCCGAAGGAAAGCGGTTCCTGGTCTACGGCGATGCGGCCGATTACCACGCCAAGCTTGAAGAGTTCCGTATCGCGCTCGAGAATCAAGCATCACCGAGCGAGCAGCACCGCCGCGCCGCTTATCCGGCCTTCGCGCAGCGCGTCGAGCGCCGCGTTCGCCTGCTCGAGCGCGAAAGGCTTCACGCTCGTCCTGACGGGCACCTTGGGCGCGAGCGCGAGGAATTCTTCTCCGTCCCGGCGCGTGAGGTTGGCGACCGAGACGATGCGGCGCTCGCCCCACAGGCTCTCGTAAGGGAACGCCGGGATGTCGCTCATGTGGATGCCCGCGCATACGACCGTGCCTCCCTTCGCGACCGCGCGCAGGGCCACGGGTACCAGCGCGCCGATGGGCGCGAAGATCAGGGCGGCGTCCAGCTCTTCGGGCGGGGCGCGATCGGAATCGCCGGCCCAGGCGGCGCCCAGATCGAGCGCGAAACGTTGTGCCGCCGTGTCGCCCGGGCGCGTGAACGCGAACACTTTCCTGTCCTGATGCCGGGCCACCTGGGCGACGATGTGGGCGGCGGCGCCGAAACCGTAGATTCCGAGCTTTTTCGCGTCACCCGCCATCCTGAGCGAGCGGTAACCGATCAGCCCTGCGCAGAGCAAGGGCGCCGCCTCCGCATCGCCGTAGCCGGCCGGCAGGGAAAAACAGAAGCGGCCGTCGGCGAGCGCGTATTCGGCGTAGCCGCCGTCGATGTGATACCCGGTGAATCTCGCGCCGTCGCAGAGGTTCTCGCGACCCGCGAGGCAGTAGCGACAGCGGCCGCAGGTCCATCCGAGCCAGGGAACGCCGATGCGCTGGCCGATGGAGAAGTCGCCGGCGCCCGGCCCGATTTCGGCGACGGTGCCGACGATCTCATGACCGGGGACGATCGGGTGGTCTAGCCCAGGCAGTTCGCCATCGACGATGTGCAGATCCGTCCGGCACACGCCGCAGGCCTGCACGCGTACCAGCACCTGCCCGGCGCCGGGACGAAGCGGATCCCGGTTCACCAGTTGCAGCGGCAGGCCCGGCGCGTTCAACTGCATCGAGCGCATGGCGTCAGTCGCCTCTCATCCGTCGCGGCCGCTGCGCCAGATCGAGTAGAGCAGCCACGCGCTTCCCGCGATGGCGCCCAGGAACCCGAGCAGCCCGAAAACCGGCAGCCCCAGGAGCGCCGGCCCGCCCTCGATCGTCATCACGATCGAGGAGCCGACGATGAGCGCCGCGGTCACCACGCCCAGGGTGAGGCGGTTCGCCGCGCGATCGAGCTGGTTGCCGAAGCGGCTGAGCCGCGTCAGATCGACGTGCACCTGCAGCCTTCCGCTTCTCGCCGAGCGCAGTATCCGCCGCAGATCCTTAGGCAACTCCGCGAGTATTTCGAGCGCCGCGCCCATCGCCCGCCAGCCGCGCTTCGCGAGCGCCGCGGGCCCGCGCCGCGCGAGGACCGCGGCGTGCAGGAAGGGCGCGGCTTCCCCCGCCATGTCGAATTCGGGATCGAGCTCGCGGCCGGTCGCCTCCAGCGTCACGCAGACCTTGAGAACGAGCGCTAGATCGGGCGGCAGCGCGAGCGCGTGATCGCGCAGCAGGGCGGTCATATCCGCGAGCATCTCGCCGACTCTCAGTTGGTTGAGCGGCACGCCGTGATAGCGGTCGACGAAGCCGTCGACGTCGACGGTCAACTTCTCGGCGTCGACCTGCGCCGCGCCCGCCCAGTCGAGGAGCACGTCCACCACAGCCTCCGAGTCGCGCTCGACCAGGCCATTCAGCAGTTCCGAGAGCTCGTCGCGGCGGCGCTCCGACAGATGCCCCGCCATGCCGAAATCGATGAAAGCGATCCGGTTCTCAGGCAGGTAGAACACGTTTCCCGGATGCGGATCGGCGTGAAAAAATCCGTCCTCGATCACCATCTTCAGCACGGCCTGCGCTCCGCGGCGGGCGAGAACGCGGCGGTCGAGGCCGGCGCGGTCCACCGCCTCGAGGTCGCGGCTCGGAACGCCCTCGATGTAGGCCTGCACGTTCATGCGCTCGCCGGTCCAGTCCCAGTAGACCCTGGGCACGACGATCTCGGGAAGTTCGCGAAAACTGTGCGCGACGCGCTCCGCATTGCGGCATTCGGCGGCGAGATCGAGTTCGCGGCGCATGGTCAGCGTGAATTGCCGCACCACCTCGCGCGGCCGGAAAGGGGCGAGTGTCGGGAATTCGGTCTCGAGCATCTGGGCGAGGCGCGCGAGGAGCCGCAAGTCCGCCTCGACGATGGGCCGGATACCGGGCCGGCGCACCTTGACGGCGATCTGCGTCCCATCGGCGAGCTGCGCCCGGTGCACCTGCGCGATCGAGCCGGCCGCGATCGGCTCGGAATCGAATTTCACGAAAACGTCCTCGGGCGCGACGCCGAGGTCCTGAAAAACCTGCGTGCGCACCTCGCCGAAGGCCGCTGGCGGCGCGCGGTCCTGCAGCTTCTCGAACTCCTCGATCCACTCGGGCGCGAAGAGATCGACGCGCGTCGCGAGGATCTGGCCGAGCTTGACGAAGGTCGGTCCGAGATCCTGCAGCGCGTGGCGCACCCGCTCGGGCGGCCCGAGGCGCGCGAACTCCGCCGCCTCCTTCCAATGCAGGACCTTCCCCGCGCGTTCCAGCGCACCCGCCATGCCCAGGCGCCGCACCGCGTCGCCGAAGCCGTAGCGCACGAAGACCGACGCGATGTCCTGCAGCCGACCGAGATCGCGGGCAGTGCCGAGGAGGGCCGTCAGCATCAGCCGGATCGATTCTTGGGCTTCGCCTCGAGGCTGTCGGCGATGCCCGCCAGCACGCCGGAGGCGATGCGCGCCGTCACGGCGGCCGAGGACATCGCCGCGTGCACGCCGGCTTCGAAGTGCGCGCGGCCCGCTTCGGCCACCCCGCCCGAAAGGCCGTTCATCTCCTTCAGTTGCCGGCCGACGGCGGTGCCGCTCGCCTGCGCGTGCTTGATCAGATCGTCGAGTATCGAGGACACCGTGCCGCGGCTCGCGCGCGCGGTTTCACGCAAGGTCTCGAGGAAGTCGCCTTCGAGGTGTTTGAGGCTCTCGCGCGCCTTGGCGAGGTCCTCGCGCGAGAACTTCTCCGCGCGTCCCGCCGCTTCCTCGATCGAGAGCTTGAGCGCCTGCGCCGCGTGCACGAGCGCCTCGTCCACGCCCGCGACGGCGTCCGCCATGACGTCCTTTGCGCGCTCACCCTGAACCGTCGCGGCTTCCTGCACCGCTTTGACGACTTCGCCCGTCGCCTTGCGGATGGCAACCGGGTCGAGCTCGCCGCGCGTAAGCGCCTTGAGCGTGATATCGCGCACGGCTTTGTGGATGCCGCGGCCTCGCTCGACTGCGCGCCGCACCTCGTCCCGAATGTTCTTGCTCCCTGTCTCCGTGGTCATGATCGTTCTCCTTTACTTGATCTTCGAATCTATGCAGCCGCCTTGTGAGCGTAGTAGCCGCGGCATTCTTCTTCCCACCCGCGGACGACCCTCCTGCCGACCAGCGACCCGTGCGTTTCGGTCACGACGGTCCGCTGGCGCTCGACGTGGTCGCTGTCGTAGAAGTAAATGATCACCCAGTCGCGCGTGCGCTTGAGCTTGTGCGCGAGCGCGGTGTTCGAATACAGCGCCGTGAAGTGCCACTCGCCGCGCGCCGCGTGTAGCACCGGCAGCCACGCTTCGTTCCCGGGATTGAAGCGCTTCGGGGCAATCGTGCGCAATTTTCCGGCTTCGGCCATCCGGCGGTATTCGCGGTCCACGTCGAGGAACGTTTCGATCGTCGGCTCCCTGGACACGTCGTCACGGGCGTGCAGCTGCCGCCCCCGCACGCGGCGGAGCATCCGATCGAGGGCGGCTCGCCATGCGGCCGCGCGGCGCGGGCCCACGCCGGGAACGCCCTCGAGGCGCCCGTCGTTGGCCGCCGTTTCGAGCCCTTCGAGCGTGTCGATGTGAAGCACGTCGTGGATGCGCTTCGCGAGCCCCGGCCCCATGCCGGGGACCGACTGGAAAAGCCGCGCCGGTTCGGTGGTACCGCGCAGGCGCTCCAACTGGCTCCAGCGCGTCGTGATGAGGATTTCCGTGATCGCCGAGGCGATGCCCTTGCCGACGTTCGGCAGCGCGTCGAGGCCTTTCACGCCTTCGGAATCGAAGATCTCGCGCAGGCCCTTCGGAAGTTGGGCCAACGTGTCGGCCGCCTTGCGGTAAGCGCTGACGCGGTAGGGATTTGCGCCCTGCGCGTGCAGCAGCTCCGCCGCTTCGCGCAGCTTGTCTGCGATCTGCTGGTTCTCAGGTATGGAGTTCACGAGCCGGTTCCGGTGACCTTCGGCGTCATCGAAAAGAGAATCTGCTACGAGCGGCCCGGAAGCGGCCGGCAGTGCCCCTCAGTGCTCCTCGATCCGGGGAACGCTTTCCTCGGCGGGTTCGCCCGTTTCCGGATCGACCCAATCCGAAATCCCGATGTCCGCTTCGGCTTGCTCGAGTGTCTCGCCCGGCTCGATTCCGAACTCGTCCTGACGCTGCATGTCCTCGACCGCCGCAAGCAAGGTGGGAAACGGGCCGAATTCCTCCTTGCCCGCCTTGGCCTGCCAGTGGAACCCATCCGGGCGCTCGATGATGCGGGTGCTGTCGAAGTCGGGCGGCGTTTGCGGAATCACTTGCGTCATGTGCGAGCTCTCCATCAGGAAATGCGCAGGTCCAGCACACCCTATTCTCTTCGGATATGGGCAAATTGATCTACGTCAAGAGCAGGCGGCTGGGCCTAAAAATGCGTCCACCCGCTGCGATCGAAGCTGAAGGGCTCGCCGGACTCGTCCAGAACCGTGATCGGAGTTTTTCTCCCGACCGACGGCGACTCCATCCGGCCAATCGCGGCGATCGGCACGTCGAGCGTCCGCGACAAGGATTCACGCGCAATGCCTTGCGGGCGATGAGGTCCGGCGGATCGTCGGGAAGAAAATGAACGCCGCCGACGATCGCGTCGGTCTTGGCAACCGGTTCGTGGCCCGGAAGCGGAGCAATCACCGCCGCGTCGTCGAGCAAGCCATAGGTGCCCGGAAACCCCTTCGCGAGCGGCGCGAAGTAACGCGCAATGAGATCGAACTCACCGGGGAAAGACGGGGTCTTTTTCATCGGTCCATCCTTAGCCGAACCTACTAGCGTCGCAGGATCCGCGCGGGGTCTTGAGCGACTGTCAATCCCTCCTGGAGCGTGCTTCACCGGCGAGTCCGATCAGGGCATTCGCGAGAAGCGACGCGGTCGGAACGATTTCCAATCGAGGGTCCCGAGCGGACGGCACGCTGTCCGTGGCCGCGATTCTTCGCACTCCTGCCGCGGCGATGTGCTCCAAGGCCCCGGGCGCCATGACCGCGTGGACGAAGAGCGCGTGCACTTCGCGCGCCCCCGCTTCGAGCAACGCCTGTGCGGCCGCGGCGATCGTTCGGCCCGTGCTCGCCATGTCGTCGACGATGACACAGGCGCGGCCGCGCACTTCGCCCAGTGCCTGCAAGGCAACCGCGACATCGTCGCGCGGGCGGGCCTTGACGACCAGGGCAAGCGGCGCAGCGAGCGCGGTCGCGTAACGCTGCGCACGCTTCACGCCGCCTGCGTCGGGCGAGACGACCACGAGGTCGGCAAGGCACCAGCTGCGGACTGCGGGCAGCATTACCTCGTCGGCTGTCAGGTGCTTGAGCGGCATCGCGAATGCGCTCTCCAGGGCCGGCGAGTGCAGCTCCAGCGCGACGACGCGGTCGATCCCTGCACCGGCGAGGATGCGCGCCGCGACTTGCGCCGAGCGCGCCTCGCCGGAGCGGCTGCGTACGTCCTGGCGTGCATAGCCGAAATAGGGAATCACCGCCGTGATCCGGGCGGCGTCGGCGGTGCGCGCAGCGTCGGCGAGCAGCGCGAGCGTCATGAGGCGCTCGTTCGTCGGCGTCGAAGTCGGCTGAACGATGTACAAGTCCGTTCCCCGAACGTCGCCTTCTATGCGGACCTGCGTCTCCCCGTCGGCGAACGCCGCGAAGGTAGCCGGGATCATTTCCGCTCCCGCTCTTTGCGCCACCTCGCGCGCGAGTTCCGGGTGCGCGTCTCCGGCGATGAGGGCGATGTTCTTCATGGTTGCGATCCTGAGGGGCCGATTCGTCGTGCGGCGGCAGAATGTTCCTTCTGCATCTGACCGGGGACACAGGTGAAATTCTGAGCTTCCATGCAGCGCCCGGTTTGATCTAGGTCAGGCGCTTCGGGGCAGTCCGCGAAAGATCACGATCCCGCCGCCAGATCCGGTTCGCCGCAGCGCGCGAGGATTTCGGCGCGCGCACGGTTCCTGAGAGCGACCGCCGCCGCCCAGTCCTTCCCTTGCGGCCGAAGGAGCGGGCCCGCGAGGATCTGGATCACGCCCCGCCGCGGGAACCAGTCCCCGTCGCGCAGGATCGAGCGCGTGCCTCGGACTGCCACCGGGAGCACCGGCATGCCGGCGTGCGCGCTCGTGACAAAGGCGCCCATGTGGAACGGCAGCAGGCCGGGCGCGCGCGTGAACGTGCCTTCGGGAAAGAACACGAGCGATTCGCCGCGCTCGGCGAGCCGGGACAGCTCGCGCGAATCGCGAACGCTGCGCTCGGTGTCGGCGCGCTCTACGAAGCGCGCGTCGAGTGCGCGCAGCAGAGGCCCGGCAACCGGGTGTTCGCCCAACTCGCGCTTGGCGACGAAACCTAGGCCCTCCGGCAGCGTCGCGAACAACAAGATAGCGTCCAGATAGCTCGAGTGGTTGGCAACGACGACGAGCGGCTCCTGCGGAAAATCCTCCAGCCCGCGCGTGAGGATGGGCAATCCGGAAGCGCGCAAGAGCGCGCGCGCCAGAGAGCGCACGGCGCGCCGGCGCCAGGCGCGGCGCGGCAGCAGCAGCTCGGCGAAGGCCGAGAGTCCCAGCACGGAGAACAGCGCCCAGAGATAACAGGCGTACAGCAGGTCGGCGCTTGCGCGCAGGGTGCGCCGCGCCCGCCCGCGAACGATGCTCCAGAGGAACGCCGCCCGCTGCCGCCACGCTGCCGTTCGCCCCGTGCCGATCAGGCCGCGCTCGTACGCGTCGCGGCTCGCGGCGCGACGGATCTTGCCGCTCGAAGTCTTGAGCACCGTATGCGGCGGCGCGAGCACGATCTCGTCGGCCGGCGCGCCAAGCAGTTTCAGCGCCAGCTCGGCGAGCCCCAGTCGCAGTTGCTCCTGCCGCTCGCGCTCGGTGGCGCGGGTTTCGGCCAACACCACCACCTTCTCGGTTCCGGAAACCGGATCGGCGACGCCGAACACGGCGACGCAGCCTTTGCGTATCCCGGCGAGATTCCCCGCCGCCTCCTCCAGCTCGTAGGGATGCACGTGCTGGCCGCCGCGGATGATGACGTCCTTGGCGCGGCTGGTGAGGTAGATCTCGCCGCTTGCGATATAGCCGAGGTCGCCCGTGTCCAGCCAGTCTCCATCGAACAAGGCCCGCGTCGCGTCGGCGTTGCGAAAATATCCAGCGGTGGCGGACGGGCCGCGAAATTGGATGTGTCCTTCGACGCGCTCCGGCAGCTCGCGTCTCCCCGCGTCGACGACGCGGATCTGATGCCGGGGCAGGGGCAGGCCGCAGGCTGCGAAGCGCAGTGCATCGGAATCGTCGGCTCGTGCGGGCGATGCCGCGCCGCTGAGCGCGAGTGCCCGCCGCTCGATGCGATCGACGAGCGGACCGCGGCCGAGCGGCGGGAACGCGAGGCCCACGGCGCATTCGGCGAGTCCGTATACCGGGGCGATCGCAGAGGGCCGCAATCCGTACCTGGCGAAGCGCTCGGTGAAGCGCGCGAGCGTGTCCGGGCTGACCGGCTCGGCGCCGTTGAAGGCGAGGCGCAGCGAAGCGAGGTCGAGCCCCACGAGATCGTGCTCCTCGACGCGCGCGGCGCAAAGTTCATAGGCGAAGTTGGGTGCTGAAGTGAGCGTGCCGCGATATCGGTGCACCGCCCGCAGCCAGCGCGACGGCCGCATCAGGAAAGCACTGGGCGGCATGACTACCAGGGGAAACGCGAAATACAAGCTTCCCAGCCATGCGCCGATCAGTCCCATGTCGTGATACAGAGGCAGCCAGCTGACGAATACGTCGCGCGAATCGGCGGCGACGGCACGTCCCATTGCGCGGATATTCGCGAGCAGGTTTGCGTGGCTGAGCATCACGCCTTTGGGACTGCCGGTGCTGCCCGAGGTGTATTGCAGCAGCGCGAGGTCCTCGCTGCGCCGCAGTCGCGGCGCGAAGCCCTCCGGCCGGGTGCAGTCCGACACTGTCACGCAGCGGTGCAGCGTCGGAACACGATCCCGCAGCAATCCCGCCAGGCGCTGCGCCTCGGGATCGGTGACGAGCAGCTTCGCCAGGCAATTGCCCAATATGCCGGACTGGCGGCGCAGATGCTCCTCGATTTCCGATGCGCGCGCCGGAGGATAGATCGGGACGGGTACGGCGCCGGCGAGGAGAATCCCGAAGAAAACCCGGAAGAACTCGCGGCCGGTCGGCAGCATGATGGCGACCGCGTCACCGGGTGCGACGCCGAGATCGGCGAGGCCCGCGGCGACCTGCCCCGCTTCCGCGCGCAGCTCGGCGTAACTCATCGGCTCGCCCTGCTCGCCGTCGGCGAGCAGCACGACGTGCACGCGCTCAGGATGTGCGGCGACGTGCCAGTCGAGAACCTCGACCAGGGTCGCCGCATCGTCCGGCAGGTCTTCGTGCCCGAGGGCGGACTGCTCGATCGGCGTCGCCGTGATCGAAGCGGGTGCCGGTGCGCGCACTCCCCCGGATTTCACAGCCCGAAGCAGATCGCGCGGCGTTTCCGCGGCGGCAAGCAAATGCTCCGGCAACCGTACGTCGAACGCGCGCTCGATGCGCAGCATCAACTCCACGCGCGCGAGGCTGTCGATGCCCAGTTCGCGCTCGAGCGAGCTGTCCAAGCGCACGTGCGGCACGTCGTGCCCGGCCTGCCCGGATTCCCGGAGCAGCTCGGTGATGACGGCAACAAGCGCTCGCCCGAGCGCCTCTGTCGAGACATCGGTGCGGGGGCGATCGGCTACGTTCGGCATGACCGGCTGCTCGCGGAAGGCCGGCCATCCCATGCCCGACCCCTGGCCGGGTTTAGGCGCCTCCCCGGCCGATCTCGCGCATCTCCATCGCGGCGATCGAAGCCACCCGCTAAGGCCTGCGAACCAGCATGCCCACGATCATCCCGATGCCGGCCGCCAGCCCGGCTGCCGCCCACGGATTGGCGTGAACGTATTGGTCCGTCTTCGTCGCCGTGTCCTTGACCATCGCTTCGGCCTGCTCCAGGCGCGGTTTGATGGCAGCCACCGATTGCTGAACTCTGCTCCTGAGATCGACGATTTTTTCGCCGGTCTGCGTCGCGGTCGCGCGAGTCAGCTCTTCAGCGTCCGTTACGAGCGCTCTGAAGTCGGTCACCAATTTCCGGGTTGCTTCGGCAGATGAGCTCATGATTTTCTCTCCTGGGTTGAATGAAGGATGCCAGGCGGCAGCCGCCTAAACTGTTTCAATCCTATGCCGCCTGCAGGACGGTTATTTGATCTGGATCATGGTCGAATGCGGTCGGCGCCGGGGCAGCCGGGGTCGCTCCGAGGCGCGGGTTGTCTTCCAGAGAGGATCGGCCTGTCTTCAAAGCTCCTTGACGATGCGCATGATCTTCCGGTCATCGGTCACGGGCTGCGTATCGAAGCCGAGTGCGCGAACGAAGCGCAGCATCTCCGTGTTATGCGCGAGTACCAGGCCTTCAATGCTTTGGACGCCGCGTTCGCGCGCGGCCTGGATCAAGGCTTCCATGAGGAGGCCGGCGATACCGCTCTTGTGCCAGGCGTCCGCAATCACGATGCCGAGCTCGCAGGTCCTGCCGTCCGGATTGGCCACGTAGCGCGCCTCGCCTACGATTTCATCGCGATCGCCGTGTTGCACCGTGCACACCAGTGCCATGTGGCGGTCGTAGTCGACCTCGGTCAAAAAGTGGATGAGCTTGTCCGAAGGCGCGTGCACCCACTTCTGAAAACGCATGTACTTGCTCTCCCCGGACAGCTCATTCAGAAACTCGCGCACCAGGGCTGCATCCTCCGGACGAATCGGCCGCAGCGTCACCATGCGTCCGTCGAACAGCTGGTGCTCGCACACGAGATGCGCGGGATATTCAGCCATGAGGACGCGCCGCTTCTTCCTTCAGTTGCCGGCGCAGAATCTTGCCGATCGCCGATTTCGGAAGCTGCTCGCGGAACTCGATGCGCTTGGGCAGCTTGTATCCGGTGAGGTGTTTCGCGCAATGTTCGAGTACCGCCTCGGCGGTGAGCGCGGGGTCTTTGCGCACGACGAAGAGCGCGACCGCCTCGCCGCTGCGCCCGTCGGGAACGCCGACCGCGCCGGCGTCCTTCACGCCGGGGTGGAGCATCGCGACGTCCTCGATCTCGGCGGGATAGGCCTTGAAACCCGAAACCACGATCACGTCCTTCTTGCGCTCGCGGAATTCGACGTAGCCACGCTCGTCCATGCAGCCCAGGTCGCCGGTCCTGAGCCAACCGTCCGGCGTGAACGCCGCGCTGGTCTCTTGCGGCGCGTTCCAATAGCCGCGCATCACCTGCGGACCGCGCACGCCGATCTCGCCGATCTCGCCGAGAGGCAATTCCTTGCCGCGCTCATCGAGAATGGCCACCTCGGTCGAAGGGAGGGGCAGCCCAAGCTTGCCGCTGAATTCCCCGACATCGAAGCGGTTCGCGCACACGTTCGGCGAGGCCTCGGTAAGACCATAGCCCTCGACGAGCGGCACCCCGGTCGCCTGCTGCCAGCGCTCGGCGACCGAGCGCTGCACGGCCATACCGCCCGCGACCGCCAGCTTGAGGGTGCCGCGGCTCGCCGCAGCGACTTCTTCGAAGCCGGTGGCATTCAGCAGCGCGTTGAACAGCGTGTTCACGCCGGTGATAGCGGTGAAGCGCGTCTTCCGCAATTCCGCGACGAAGCCGGCGATATCGCGGGGGTTGGTGACGAGCACATTGTGCCCGCCCAGCTTCACGAAAACGAGCAGGTTCGCCGTGAGAGCAAAGACGTGATAGAGCGGCAGCGCGGTGATCACCGTTTCTGCGCCGTCCTCGAGCGTCCCTCTGGCCCATGCCACGACCTGCTCGACGTTGGCGACTATGTTGCCGTGCGTGAGGATGGCGCCTTTCGCGACGCCGGTGGTGCCGCCGGTGTATTGCAGGAACGCGACGTCCTCGGAAGATACGCCGGCGGCGTCCAGGCCCCGCGCCGCGCCGCGCGCGAGCGCTTCGCGAAAATCCGTCGCGCCGGGAAGGCGCCACGCCGGGACCATGCGCTTGACGCGCTTGACCACGAAGTTCACCAGCCAGCGCCTGACGGATGGGAAAAGGTCCCCGACCTGGGTCGTGACGACATGGCGCACGCGGGTCTTGGCCAGGGCCTGCTCCAGAGTGCGCGCGAAGTTCTCCAGCACGACGATCGCCGCAGCGCCGGAATCGGCAAGCTGGTGCTCGAGTTCGCTTGCGGTATAGAGCGGGTTGACGTTGACGACCGTCATTCCCGCGCGCAGCGCGCCGAACAGCGCGACCGGGTACTGCAGCAGGTTGGGCAGCACGATCGCCATGCGTTCCCCCTGCTGCAGGCCGAGCACTTTCTGCAGGTAAGCCGCGAAATCGCGCGAGAGGCCATCGAACTCTCCGTACGTGATCGAGGCGCCCATGTTGGAGAACGCCGTTTTGTCGCGGAAGCGCGCGCAGCTTCGCTCGAGCAGGTGGTTCAGGGAGGAGCAGGCGCGCGCGTCGATCTCGGACGGCACGCCCTGAGGATAAGAGCCGAGCCATATTTTCTTCATGAGATTCGACCCCCCGCGGCGACCTGCGCCGCCATCCTCGATTGGGCCCGTATCAAAGAGCGGGCGAGAGAGAGCGCGCCGGGCCCGTCGATACCGGCGCTGGCGCCTCCACCAGGCTTCGCAACTCCTCCGCAGACAGCGTTTCCTGGCGCAACAAGGCCTCGGCGCCGCGTGTCAGCACCTCGCGCCGGCGGGTGAGAATCTCAAGCGCCGATCCGAGCGCCTTTTTCACGATGGCGCGAACGGCCAGGTCGATCTCACGGGCGGTCGCCTCGCTGAATTCGCGCACCGGCATGGCGCCTGGAACCTGACCGAGAAAGCCGGGCCGCGTCTCGTCGTAGGCGACGCTTCCGAGCGTGTCGTCCATTCCGTAGCGCATCACCATGCTGCGCGCGATGTCGGTCACCTTGACCAGGTCGTCGGCCGCTCCGGTGGAGAGGCTTTCGAAGACGAGCAGCTCCGCGGCCCGCCCGCCGAGCAGTACCGTCATCCTGTTCTGGAGTTCCTCCCGCGCCATGAGGAAACGATCCTCCGTCGGCCGCTGGATCGTGTAGCCGAGGGCGCTGACGCCGCGCGGAATGATCGAGATCTTGTGCACCGGGTCCACGCGCGGCAGCGACATCGCGACCAGGGCGTGTCCCATCTCGTGATGGGCGACGATCTTTCTTTCCTCGGGGTTGAGCAGCCGGTTGCGCTTTTCCAGGCCGGCGACGATGCGCTCCACCGCGCCGGTGAAGTCGCCTCGTTCGATCGCCTTCGCCCCCCGCCGGGTCGCGAGCAACGCCGCCTCGTTGACGAGCGTGGCGAGATCGGCGCCGGAGAATCCCGGCGTGAGCGCGGCGATCTCCTCGGCATCGACTCCGGACGCGAGCTGGACCTTGCGCAAATGCACGCGCAGGATCTGCACGCGCCCGATCTTGTCGGGACGATCGACGAGCACTTGCCGATCGAAGCGACCCGCGCGCAGGAGCGCCGGATCGAGAATCTCGGGCCGGTTCGTCGCGGCGAGCAGGACCACGCCGACGCTCGGATCGAAACCATCCATCTCGGCGAGCAGTTGGTTCAGCGTCTGCTCCTTCTCGTCGTGGCCGCCGAGCGTGAACGATCCACGCGCACGGCCGAGCGCGTCGAGCTCGTCGATGAAGACGATCGCCGGGGCTGCCTTGCGCGCCTGATCGAACAGGTCGCGCACTCGCGCCGCGCCGACGCCCACGAACATCTCGACGAATTCGGAGCCGCTGATCGAGAAAAACGGCACGCCCGCTTCGCCCGCGACGGCGCGTGCAAGCAGGGTCTTTCCGGTTCCGGGAGGGCCGACCAGCAGTATTCCCTTCGGCATGCGCGCGCCCAGGCGCCCGTAGGATTTCGGGTCGCGCAGGAAGCTGATCACTTCCTTGAGCTCGTCCTTTGCCTCGTCGACGCCCGCGACATCATCGAAGGTGACCTTGGTGTCGGTCTCCATGTACACCTTGGCCTTGCTCTTTCCGACCGCGAACAGCCCGCCGCCCAATCCCTGTTGCCCTGCCATGCGTTTCATCAGGAAGCTCCAGAGGGCGAAGAACACGATGGCCGGGACGATCCAGGAGAGCAGCACCGAGAGCCACTTGCTCTCGGCTTGGCCGGCAAAATGGGTCTTCGCCGCTTCGAGATCCTGAACCAGTGCCGGATCGTTGACCTTCAGCGTCGCGAAGCGGTGTTCGCCTTCCCCGAGCTTCTTCAATTCCTCCGAGCTCTTCCCGGGCAAGATGGATTCCAGCCCGTCTCCGATCATCGTTCCGCTTATGATCTGTTCTCCGATGACCACGTCCTTCACCTTGCCGGCTTTGACCAGAGCCTTGAAGTCGCTGTAGGCGAGGTTGTGTACGGGACTGAACAGAAATTCCTGGATGGCGACCAGAGCAAGGAACGCTACGACGAAGTACCAGATGGAGAATTGATGCTTGTTTTCCATTGCGCGCTGTCCTAAGGCCGCCGGCAGTCCTCCCCGCTTATCGCCATGCTGAGGACTCGCTGCGCCGCGACGCCCACTGCTTCGCGCGCGCGATTGCAATGCGGATCGCCTGGCCTTCCGGTCGGCTCGCGTCGAGCAGGGCATTCGCGATCTCGATCGCCTTCTCGCGCACCTCGGGCGGCAGGTTCTTCATCGAAACCGGGTAGTACGCAGAGGTCCATGGCATGGTCGGTCAGGCTCTGGAAGCGAGCTTCCCGTGAAGATAGGCGACGAGATTGTCCAGGCTGACGAGCTTGCCGTAATCCGCTTCCGGAATGTCCACGTGCAGTTTTTCGTTGACGGCGACGAGGACGTTGAGCCAGTCCATCGAGTCGAGGTCGATCTGGTCGCGCAGAGGCCGGTCGGCCCGCAGCTCGCCTTCCTCGAGCTCCGGCGCGACGGACTTGATGATGCCGAGAACGCGGGCCCTGATTTCGGTTTCGTTCACAATTCCTCCGGATGCTGCAACCGCTCGCGGAGCTCCGCGAGAAAGCGCGCGCCGCGAATTCCGTCGCTTGCGCGGTGATCGGCAGACAAGCTCGCAGTCACGAGCGGCAGGGCGAGCAGCTGCCCATTCTCCGGCCACGGCCTTGTCTCGATCCGGCCGAATCCGACCAGCGCCACCTGCGGCGGATAGATGACGCCGAACACCGCCTCGACGCCCTGCTCGCCGAGGTTCGTGACGGTGATCGTCGGATCCGACATCTCTGAGCTGCGCAGCGAGCCCGCGCGCGCGCGGGAGACGAGATCGCTCAAGGTCCGCATGAGCTCGGGAAGGTTCTTCTTGTCGACGTCGTGGATCGCCGGCGCGATGAGGCCGCCCTGGCGGATCGAGATAGCGACCCCGATGTGCACACCCGTCGCAGCCTGGAACTTCCCGTCCAGCCAGAATCCGTTCAGCTCCGGGGCTTTCGCGAGCGCGAGCGCCACGGCCTTGAGCTGCAGCGCGCCCATCAGGATCCGCTCGGTTACCGGCCGTTTCCCGTTCTCTCTCGCGAGCCACTCTGCGGTCCGCTGCATCGGGATCGTTTCGGACAGATAGTAGTGCGGGATCTCGCGCTTGGAGCGGCTCATCGCCGCGGCGATCGCCTTGCGCATTTCCGCATAGCGGTCAGCGGGTGCGGGCACGGCTCGCGCAGCGGCCTTTTCCACGTCCTCGATGGTCACCGCACCGTGCGGTCCGGTGCCGACCACTTTGTCGATATCGACGTTCAGCTCGCTCGCGTGCTTGCGCGCAGCGGGGGACACCGGCCGGCGCTGGGAAGGCGGCGCGGCCGCAGGCACGGAAACGCGGGAAGGCGCAGCCGCGGCCGTCGCCGGAGCGGCGGGCGCCGGGCGGGCGGCAGGCGCTTGGCGCTTTTGCAACGCAGCCTGCTCCGGCGTTTCTCCGGGCTGGAGCAGGGTCGCGAGCACTGTGCCCACCGGCACGGTTTCGCCGATCGGAACGAGCTGCTCGAACAGGGTTCCGTCCTGCCAGATCTCCACGTCCACCGCGGCCTTGGACGTGTCGACCACCGCGACCACCTGGCCGCGCTTGACGATATCGCCGGGCTTCACTTTCCATTCGAGCAGCTTGCCCTGGTCCATGTCGGCGCCGAGCGAAGGCAGCTTGAATTCGATCATGTGCGCCTACCGGCCGAGAACGGCCTTCGCTGCGGCGACGATCCCGGCGATCTGCGGCAGGGCCGCTTCCTCCAGGTGCTTCGCGTAAGGGATCGGGACTTCCTCGGAACACACGCGCGCGAGTGGCGCGTCGAGGTCGTAGAACGCCTCTTCGGCGATGCGGGCCATGATTTCGGCGGCGAGGCTGCCGGTGCGCCAGGTTTCGTCGATGACGACCGCGCGCCGGCACTTGCGCACCGAGGCGAGGACGGTCGCCGTGTCGAGCGGGCGCAGCACGCGCAGATCCACGACCTCGGCGTCTATGCCTTCTTCCGCGAGCTGGGTTGCGGCCTGGAGCGTCTTGGGAAGCGAGCCGCCGTAGGTGACGAGGCTCAGCATTTTCCCCTCGCGCCGCACAGCGGCCGAGGCGATGTCCTTGTTCCGGGTCTCGGGGACCTCCGCCTCCATGTTGTAGAGCTGCGCGTGCTCGAAGATGACGACGGGATCCGGGTCCGCGAGCGCCGGCGCGAGCATGTCGCGGGCGTCTTCCACGGTGCCGGGAGCGAGCACCTTGATGCCGGGAATGGAGGCATACCAGTTCTCGAAGCTGTGCGAGTGCTGGGCGGCGACCTGGCGGCCGGCACCCGTCGCCATGCGGATGACGAGCGGCACCGAGAACTGCCCGCCCGACATGTGATGATAGAGCGCCGCGTTGTTCACGATCTGGTCGAGCGCGAGCAGGCTGAAATTCACCGTCATCACTTCCACGATCGGCCGCATGCCGCCCAGCGCCGCCCCGATGCCGGCGCCGACGAACGCCAGTTCCGAGAGCGGCGTGTCGCGCACGCGCTCGGGCCCGAACTCCTCGAGCAGGCCTTTGGTCACGGCATAGGTTCCGCCGTAGCGGCCGACGTCCTCGCCCATGAGAAAGACGCGTGGATCGCCTGCGAGCGCCTCGCGCAAGGCCTGGCGCATGCCTTCGCGGTAGGAGAGGCGACTCATGTCGTCATGTCCCTTCCACCTCTGTGCCCGTATACGTGTAGACGTCGCTCGTCATAGCTTCGACCGGCTCCCAGGTGCCGGCCTCCGCGAATGCCACCGCGCGATCGACTTCGGCGCCCACTTCGCGGTCGAGCGCGAGGAATTGCTCTTCGGTCAGCTTGCCTTCGGCCTTCAGCCTGGCCGAAAAGGTGTGCAGCGGCCCGCGAGCCTTCCACTCCTCGACCTCGTGCTTGTCGCGGTAAAGCTCGGCGTCGAACATGGAGTGGGCGCGGAAGCGGTACGTCTGGTATTCCACGAAGAACGGACCGCGACCCCGGCGCACTTCCCGTTGCGCGCGCAGGGTCGTCTCGTGCACGGAAACGATGTCCTGGCCGTCGGCCCGGAGGGTCGGCACGTCGTAAGACGCGGCCTTGGCGCAAAGATCGGTCTGCGACTCGGAGCGCTCGATCGCCGTGCCCATCGCGTACAGGTTGTTCTCGCAGCAGAACAGCACCGGCAGGCGCCACAGCGCGGCGAGGTTCATCGATTCGTGGAACGCGCCTTCGGCCATGGCGCCTTCGCCGAAGAAGCACGCCGTGACGCGCTCCACGCCCTGCATCTTG
This sequence comes from Gammaproteobacteria bacterium, assembly GCA_041496705.1. GTDB lineage: Bacteria > Pseudomonadota > Gammaproteobacteria > Burkholderiales > SG8-39 > VBDM01. The sequence goes on from JBGQFD010000041.1 coordinate 28,379, forward strand.
TCGGCGAGCGCGAGGCCCACCGCCAGCGGCAGTCCGCCGCCGACGATGGCGTTGCCGCCGAAGAGGCGCTTGCGCGCGTCGAACAGGTGCATCGAGCCGCCGCGGCCGCCCGAGCAGCCTTCTTGCTTGCCGTACATTTCGGCCATGATCGCTTCCATCGTAACGCCGTGCACGAGGGCGTGGCCGTGCTCGCGGTAGGTGGCGACGACGTTGTCCTCGCGCTCGAGCGCATGCAGCGCGCCGACCGCGACCGCTTCCTCGCCGATGTACAGATGCAGGAAGCCGCGGATCTTGCCTTCGCCGTAGAGCTCGGCGGATTTCTCCTCCAGGCGGCGGATGCGCAGCATGTCGGTGAGGAGCTTCAACGCGAATTCGCGCTCGTAGGGAACGGGCCCGGAGGGCGGCGAATCGATGATTCTCATGACATGGACTCCAGTGTGGAGATATCGCCCTCCGGAAGCCCGAGCTCGCGCGCTTTCAGG
>JBGQFD010000042.1:0-28769 GCA_041496705.1 Gammaproteobacteria bacterium
AAGAATACGAGGATCTGAAAAAGGCGATCGCCGGGTACCGGAAGCGCGCGGACAGGTAAAAACGCGGCTATGATGAGATCCGCAGCCCTTTAAGACCATGTTCGACCTGGACCAATTCATCGCCGATTGCCGCGCGGCGTTCGCGGCAGACCGATCGCACAAGCTCGTGCGCGAGGTGGTTGCGCGCGCGGTCTCCGAGCCCACGGCCGTGCTCAAGCATCTGGGAGAGCCCAAGCGCGCCGTGCTGCAGAAGCTCTATCACTCACCCGAACTTACAGTCCTCAATGTGATTTGGGGGCCGATGATGACCCTCATGCCGCACGATCATCGAATGTGGGCGGTCATCGGCATGTATACCGGCCGCGAAGACAACATCTTTTGGCGCCGCATCCCCGGCGAACCGGGCGGAAGGGTCGAGGCGGCGGGCGCGCGGGCGCTGTGCGTGGGCGATGCGGAGCCGCTCGGACGCGACATCATTCATTCGGTGACCAACCCGATTCCCCGCCTGACCGGCGCCATTCACGTCTATGGCGGAGATTTTTTCGCCGCCGAGCGCAGCGAATGGGACCCGGAATCGCTTCTGGAAGGCCGCTTCGATGCCGAGCGGGCCGTGCGCCGCTTCGAAGAGGCCAATACCCTGCTGCCGGAAGCGTGAAAGGGTCAGGACGCGATTGCGTCAGGCGTACGCCCGGCCCGCTTTGATCTGCGTGCGGTGCATCAGTCGGCGCGCGTTCGGGTCGAAGGAATCGCGCCGGTGCAGCGTGCAGCGGTTGTCCCAGATCAGCACGTCGCCCACCCGCCATTGCTGGCGGAAGGTGAACTGGGCCTGAGTCGCGTGCGCCCACAATTCGTCGAGCAGCGCTTCGCTCTCGTCCAGTTCCATGCCGACGATGGTGCTGTTGCGCCGGCGCCCGAGAAACAGGCAGGGGCGCCCGGTCTCGGGGTGCACGCGGATGAGCGCGTGCTGCGCGCCCGGCGCCTTCCGCGGATCGGTCACCTCCTGGTAGCCTTTGCGCATGACTCCGGCGCTGTTGTAGGTGGCGTCGTGGACCGCCTTGCGGCCCTCGGTGCGCTCTTTCAGGTTCGCCGGGAGCTTCTGGTAAGCGAGATCCATGTTCGCCCAGTAGGTGTCGCCGCCCGAGGGCGGGACCTCCAGTGCGTGCAGGATCGCGGCCATCGGCGGCGAATCGACGTAGGTCATGTCGGCGTGCCAGATCGCCTCGCCGTCGCCCAGGCCGCCGATCGGCGCGCCCTCCATCTTGATGTTCGAGATCACGTTCATTTCGGGATGCTCGGGCAGGAAGGGCTTGCCGTAGGGGTTCGGCCCGGGCGGATCGAGCTCGCCGAAGAGCTTGCTGAACGCCATCAGCTGCGGGTCGGAGAGCGTCTGTCCGCGGAAGCGCAGCACCAGGTGATCGAGCCAGGCCCTGCGGATTTCGGCGAAGGTTCCGGCGGCGAGAGACCGGGAGAGATCGACGCCGCTCACTTCGGCGCCGAGAGCCTCTCCGAGCTTTCTGACCTGGATCGATGACATTGTGCGGTGAGGTCTATCCGATGTGTTTGCGCAGGAACTCGATCGAGCGCGTGCGCGCGAGCTTCGCGCTCTCGGCGTGGTAGGACCCGCGCTGGTCGCAGTTGAAGCCGTGCCCCGCCGGGTAGATGAACGACTGCGCCTTGGGGTGCGCCGCCGCCACTCTCTTCGCGTCGGCGATCGGTATCGCGTGGTCGGTCTCGCCCCAGTGGAACATCACCGGTACCTTCGGCTGCTCCTTCTCGTTGTTCGGGATGCCGCCGCCGTAGTAGCAGAGCGCAGCGGCGAGCCCCGAGAGACGGGCCGCCCCGATCCAGGACACGGTCCCGCCCCAGCAGTAGCCGACGATGCCGACCTTGCCCGAGGATTTCACGTTGTCCATCGCCGCGCCTGCATCCTTCATCACCGTGTCCCACTGCATCTTGGGGATGAAAGCGCGGCCCCTTTCGATGTCGGCCGGGGTGTAGCCGATGTCGAGCCCGCGCTCCACCCGGTCGAAGAACGCCGGCGCGATGGCGAGATAGCCGTCGGCCGCGTAACCGTCGGCCACGCTCTTGATATGGCTGTTGACTCCGAAAATCTCCTGCACCACGATCAACCCGCCGCGGGGTTTTCCCTTGGGTTCGGCGCGGTAGGCGGCGAATTTGTGGCCGTCCGAGGCGGTCAGCTCGATCATCTTGCCCATTTGTGCTCTCCTTTGCTGTGGAACCCGAAAGCGCGAAGTGTACTGCGAATGCCGGCGCTTTCCGACTCCCGCTACCCCCCCTCGCCGTGGTCTTGGCATAATGGGAGCGCACAGCACGATCCCCGCTTCAGGCAGGAGTCCACCATGCCCGTCACCGAACTCAACCATTACCTCATTCGCGCCAACAAGCTCGAGCGCACCAAGGATTTCTACTGCAAGGTGCTCGGCTTCGAAGTGATGCCGCGCCCCGATTTTCCTTTCCCGGGCTACTGGCTGGGCATCAACGGCAAGATCCAGGTGCACCTGGCGCAGGCGGGCGTGCCCAACTCCGAACTCTACTATCTGGGCAGCCCGAAGAACGCGGCGACCGGCAACTCCGGGGTGATCGACCACATCGCGTTTCTCGCCACCGAGCCGGACAAGTTCGTGAAGCACCTGAAGGAACTCAAGCTCGCCTGCCGGCCGCGGAATTTTCCCGAATCGCAGCTCTACCAGCTCTTCATCAAGGACCCCGACGGGCTCACCATCGAGCTCAATTTCTTCGGCATCACCCAGGCGCCCGACTGGGGCGGCGAGGACTATTCGAAGATGCCGCGCGCCGCAGTGTCGCGAAGCGCAGCGTCGCGAAAAGCCGCGAAGAAGAAGCCGGCGAGGGCCAGGGTCGCGGCCTGATGAACGCCCCGCAGCCGCGCGCGGCGAGCAGTTTCGCCGGGGTTTCCTACGCCGAGGCGCTAGCGCGCGCCCGCGAGATGGTGCCCGCGCTGCGCGGCCGGGCCGGGGCCGCCGAAGCGGCGCGCATCCTGCCCGCGGAGACCCTTGCCGACCTGCGAGCGAGCGGTCTCTTGCGCACCCTGCAGCCGCGGCGCTGGGGCGGCATGGAGTTCGACTACGTCGCCTACGTCGATTTCCCCATGGAGATCGCGCGCGGCTGCGCCTCGACCGGCTGGAACTTCGCCAACCTGCAGATCCACCACTGGATGCTCGCCCTCTACGACGAGCGCGCCCAGACCGAGGTGTGGGGAGGCGACCCCGACGCGCTCATCGCCTCGGGCATCGCCTTTCCGCAGGGGCAGGGCCGCAGGGCCGAAGGCGGCTTCGTCATCGGCGGCAAATGGAATTTCTCCAGCTGCGTCAACGTCGCCGACTGGAACATGCTCGCCGTAACGGTGAGGGATGGCGACAGGGCCGTGGACCATCGCATGTGCCTGCTGCACAAGTCGCAGTACCAGGTGATCGACGACTGGAAGGTGATGGGCATGCGCTCGACCGGCAGCATGACCGTGGTCGCGAAGGACGTCTTCGTCCCCGAGTACAAGGCGCTGTGCATGTACGACACGCGCGGCGGGGACGCGTTTCCGGGCGCGCGCACGAACAAGAATCCGGCCTACCAGGTGTCGGCGAACGCGCTGCTCGGCCACGGCATCGGCGCCTGCGCGGTGGGCAACGCGCAGGCCGCGCTCGAGCTCTCGATCGACGCGGTCAAGGAGAGGAGCACCAGCTACACCGCGGCGAAGATGCGCGATTTCCAGGCGGTGCAGCTGCGCGTGGGCGTGGCCGCCTCGAAGATCGACGCGGCGCGGCTGGTGCTGCGCAACGACGCGCTCGAAGGCCAGGAGCTCGCCACGCGCCGGACCGTCGCCGACACGCTTGCGAAGCTCCGCTTCAAGCGCAACCTTGCCTACGCCGTAAACCTGTGCACCGAGGCGGTCGACCTGCTGCACGCCATGGCGGGCGCGAACGGCATCTACGAATCGTATCCGCTCGAGCGCCTGTTTCGGGATGCGCATTCGCTCGCCGGGCACTTCAGCTTCAACGTCGATGCGCAGGCCTCGGCGTGGGGGCTCGCGGCGCTCGGCGGTGACGTCGTCAACCCCACGCTCTGAGAAACCCGAATGAAGATCTGCCGCTTCGACAAGGACCGCTTGGGGCTAGTGCAGGGCGAAGAAGTGCTCGACGTGACGAAGGCGCTCGAGGCCATCCCGGCGCAGCGCTGGCCGCTCGCCCAAGGGGATCCCCTCATCCTCAACCTGCGGCGCGTGCTCGGCGCGGCGAAGAAACTCGCGCCCAAAGCGAAGCGAAAGCCCTTGGCGAAGGTGAAATTCCTCTCGCCCGTCGCCAACCCGGGCAAGATCGTCGCCGCGCCGATCAACTACAACGACCACATCGCCGAGTCGATCAAGGACCCGGGCATCGCGCACGGCCGCACCAACATCCAGAAGGGCATCGGCGACTGGGGCCTGTTCATCAAGGCGAGCTCCTCGCTCATCGGCTTCGGTGAAGAGATACGCTTGCGCTGGCCGGAGCGGCGCAACGACCACGAGGTCGAGCTCGCGCTCGTCATCGGCAAGCGCGGCAACAAGATTCCGAAGGACAAAGCCCTGGATTACGTCTGTGCGTATTCGATCGGGCTCGACATGACCGTGCGCGGGCCGGAGCTGCAGTGCTTCCGCAAGTCGATCGACACCTACTCGGTGCTCGGGCCGTGGCTCGTGACCGCCGACGAGATCGCCGACCCGAACGCTCTCGACCTCTCGATCACCGTGAACGGCGAGCGGCGGCAGAGTTCGAACACGAAATACCTCGTCTATAACGTCCAGCGCCTGATCGAGTTTGCTTCGTCGATGTATACGCTGCACCCAGGCGACATCCTCATGACCGGCACGCCCGCCGGCGTGAGCCCGGTGAAGCCCGGAGACTTGTTGCATGCCTACGTCCAGGGCGTGGGCGGGGCCGACATCCGCATCGCCCCGGGCTACGCTTGATTGCCCTCGCGTACAATAAGGATCCAATGCCCGCCGCGGACAATTCCATACTGACGGCCGATCTGCGGCTCGACATCCAGGAATTCTATTTCCGCTACGCCGAATGCCTCGACGGCGGCAGGCTGCAGCAATGGCCGGAGTTTTTTCTCGATTCGTGCACCTACCGGATCACGACACGGCGCAATATTCGACTGGGTCCGGACGATGACATCCTGTTCCTTTCCACCAAGACCACCATGCGCGACCGCATCGTTGCCATCGGCCAGTCCGAGGACTACGAACCGTACACGCAGCGCCACAACATCGCCAATTTCCGCTACCAGGCGGCCTCCGACGAGGAACTGCGCGTTCAGGCGAATTTCCACATCTTTCGCAGCTTTCCAGGCCGGGGCACGGAGTTCTTCGTCTCGGGCGTATACAACGACCGCATCGCGATCGCGGGAACCCGCCTGAACTTCAGGGAAAAGCTGTGCGTGTTCGACTCGGACACGCCGCCCGAGGCGCTGGTCTACCCCATCTGAGCGCGACGGCCTTGCGCTGGCGCAAGCCTCCCGCCGGTTCTCCCCGGACCGGCAGTTTTCCCGCGCGGCGGTTTGACTGGGGGTACGTTTTTCCCTTAAAATTCTGCGGTTTTGCGGTTGCGGGGTGGGGTGTGTGGGGGGTCTTCCGCCCGGTCATCGGGCTGCAGGTGCTTTGCACCGCACTTGCGTCGCTGCTGTCGGCCTGGATCGCCGGATTGCACGGCGCCATCTCCGCCGCGCTGGGCGGAGCGATAGCGATCATCGCCGGGCTGGCATTCGCGGCGCTGGCCGCGCGCAGCAAAGCGAAGTCTGCAGGGGAGGCGTTGTACGCCGCGTTGAGGGCCGAAGCCGTCAAGGTGGTCCTGATGATTCTCCTCTTGTGGGTCGTCCTGGCGACGTACGTGAACGTCGTCGCAATCGGGCTGATCGGTTCTTTTGTCGCCGCGGTGCTGGTATTCACCGTGGCAGTGGCAATACAGCACAAACAGCGATAAGGAAGAGTTTTCCGCGATGGCCGCCGAGCACGAACTGACCCCGACTTCCTACATCGGCCATCACCTCAGCTTCCTTCAGCACCCGGTCGGAGAGGGCTCGTTCTGGACGCTGAACGTGGATTCGCTCGTGACGGCGGCGCTGCTCGGCGTCTTCGGCCTCGGTTTTCTCTGGTGGGTGGTGCGCGGAGCGACTTCCGGCGTGCCCAACAAGCGCCAGGCCTTTGTCGAGATCCTCTGCGAATTCGTCGACGATCAGGCGAAGGACATCTTCCACGGCGACCGCAGGTTCATCGCGCCGGTCGCGCTCACGGTGGGCCTGTGGGTGCTGCTCATGAACGCCATGGACTTCCTGCCCGTGGACCTCGTCGCGTGGGTCACGCATTTTTTCGCGCCTCACGGATTCCGCATCGTTCCCACCGCGGACGTCAACACGACTTTCGCGCTCGCGCTCTCGGTGTGGCTGCTGATGATTTATTTCTCGATCGCGGTGAAGGGCCTGGGCGGATGGATCCACGAACTCTTCTGCACGCCCTTCGGCGTCAAGCCGCTTTGGGCGTCGCCGTTGCTCGCGTTCTTCAACCTCCTGTTCAACCTGGTCGAATACATCTCCAAACCGCTGTCGCACTCGCTGCGCTTGTTCGGCAACATGTACGCGGGCGAGATCATCTTTCTGCTGTTGTGGATGATGGCCGGCGCCGGCCTCGCCGGCGCCATATTCGCCGTGCCGCTCGGCCTGCTCTGGGCGATCTTCCACGTCCTCATCGTCGCGCTGCAGGCGTACATTTTCATGATGCTCACTGTTGTCTACATTTCGATGGCGCATGAAAGCCACTGATCAACTGACGTTCCAGAAAGGGAACCCATAATGGAAAAACTCCAACTCATCGCCCTGGTCCAGGCCTACACCGGCGTGGGCATCGGCCTCATGGTCGGGCTGGGTGCGCTCGGCGCCTGCGTCGGTGTGGGCATCATGTGCAGCCGGTTCCTCGAGGGCGCGGCGCGCCAGCCGGAGATGATCCCGGCGCTGCAGGCCAAGGTGTTCCTGCTGCTCGGCCTGATCGACGCCTCGTTCATCATCGGGCTCGGTATCGGCATGTTCTTCGCGTTCGCCAATCCGCTGCTCGGCGCGCTCGGAGGCTAGGCTAGGACGGGCGCGGACCGGGGCGGGCGCCGGACGGCTCATCCAGGATGCTCACATGAACTTCAATCTCACGTTGATCGCGCAGGCGCTCGCCTTCGCGCTATTCATCTGGTTCGCTGCCAAATTCATCTGGCCGTTTTTCACCCGCAAGATCGAAGAGCGCCAGAAGCACATCGCCGACGGCCTGGCCGCGGGCGAGCGTGGCAAGCAGTCGTTGGAATCGTCGGCGAAGCAGGCCGAGGCGGCGCTCAAGCAGGCGCGCGATCGCGCCGCCGAGATCATCGCCGGGGCGGAAACGCGCGGCGCGCAGCTGGTCGAGGAGGCGAAGACCGCGGCCAAGGAAGAGGGCGGCCGCGAGAAGGCCGCTGCCAGGGCGGAAATCGAGCAGCAGGTTGCGCGCGCGAAGGAAATGCTGCGCGAGCAGGTGGCCGCGCTCGCCGTCGCCGGCGCCGAGAAGATCCTGCGCCGCGAGGTGAACGCCCAGACCCACTCCGACCTGCTCGCGCAGCTGAAAAAAGACATCTGAGCCATCGATATGGATCGCGGAACGCGCAAATTTCGGGGATCAAAAGGGGGTGTGCCCCCTTTTGTCGTGAAATAGACATATGGATCGCGGAACGCGCAAGTTTCGGGGATCAAAAGGGGGTGTGCCCCCTTTTGTCGTGAAATAGATGGCCGAAACTGCGACGATCGCCAGGCCCTACGCGGAAGCCGTGTTCGGGCTCGCCGACAAGGCGAACGCCCTCGGCCCTTGGGCGCAGATGCTCGCCGGCATGGCGCGCTTCGCCGCCCACCCCGAGGTGCAGGCGTGCATCGCCAACCCCAACCTCGGGGCGAAACCGCTGTACACGCTCTTCGCCTCGCTGTGCGGGGACGATCTTCCCGAAGACGCGCGCAATTTCGTACGCGTGCTCATCGCCAACGACCGCTTGGCGTTGCTGCCGCAGATCCACGAACAGTTCGTCGAGCTGAAGAACGCGCGCGAAGGCATGGTCGAAGCCGACATCCGCAGCGCCTTCCCGCTGAACAACGCGCAGCTCTCGAGCCTCGTCGCCGACCTCGAGCGCCGCTTCAAGCGCCGCGTGCAGCCGCGCGTCAGCCTCGATAAGGAACTGATCGGCGGCGTACGCATCGCCGTCGGCGACGAGGTGATCGACAGCTCGGTGCGCGGCCGTCTCGACGAGATGGCCGCCGCGCTGAAGAGTTGACTACCAGCAATGGCAAGCTAAAGGACCAACCATGCAACAACTGAACCCATCCGAAATCAGCGACCTGATCCGCAGCAAGATCCAGAATCTTGCGCTGGCGGCGGACGTGCGCACGCAAGGGACGGTCGTGACCGTCACCGACGGCATCTGCCGCATCCACGGCCTCTCGGACGTGATGCAGGGCGAGATGCTGGAATTCCCGAAGAACACCTTCGGCCTCGCACTGAACCTGGAGCGCGACTCGGTCGGCGCGGTGATTCTCGGTGAGTACGAGCACATCACCGAGGGCGACACCGTGAAGTGCACCGGCCGCATCCTCGAAGTGCCAGTCGGGCCGGAACTCCTCGGCCGCGTGGTGAATTCGCTGGGCCAGCCGATCGACGGCAAGGGCCCGGTGGCCACCAAGCTCTCCCAGCCGATCGAGAAGATCGCCCCCGGGGTGATCCACCGCAAGTCGGTGTCGCAGCCCGTGCAGACGGGACTCAAAGCGATAGACGCCATGGTGCCGATCGGCCGCGGCCAGCGCGAGCTCATCATCGGCGACCGCCAGACCGGCAAGACCGCGGTGGCGATCGACACCATCATCAACCAGAAGGGCAAGGACCTGTTCTGCGTCTACGTCGCGATCGGCCAGAAGGCCTCGACCATTGCCAACGTAGTGAGGAAGCTCGAAGAGCACGGCGCCATGGCCTACACCATCGTGGTGGCGGCGGCGGCCTCCGAGTCGGCGGCGCTGCAGTACATCGCGCCCTACGCGGGCTGCACCATGGGCGAGTACTTCCGCGACCGCGGCCAGGACGCGCTCATCATCTACGACGACCTGACCAAGCAGGCCTGGGCGTACCGGCAGATATCGCTCTTGCTGCGCCGCCCGCCGGGACGCGAAGCCTACCCGGGCGACGTGTTCTACCTGCATTCCCGCTTGCTCGAGCGCGGCGCGCGCGTCAACGAAAAGTACGTCGAGAACTTCACCAAGGGCGCCGTGAAGGGCAAGACCGGATCGCTCACCGCGCTCCCCATCATCGAAACGCAGGCGGGCGACGTCACTGCGTTCGTGCCGACCAACGTGATCTCGATCACCGACGGACAGATCTTCCTGGAAACGGATCTCTTCAACGCCGGCATCCGGCCCGCGATCAACGCCGGGATCTCGGTGTCGCGGGTGGGCGGCGCTGCGCAGACCAAGATCATGAAGCGCCGCGACACCGGCGGCGGCGTGCGACTCGCGCTCGCGCAGTACCGCGAGCTCGCGGCGTTCGCTCAGTTCGCCTCCGACCTCGACGAGGCCACGCGCAAGCAGCTCGAGCGTGGCCGCATGGTCACCGAAGTCATGAAGCAGCCGCAGTACCAGCCGCTTCAGGTATGGGAAATGGCGCTGACGCTGTTTGCCGTGAACAACGGATATTTCGACGACATCGAAGTGAAAAAGGCGCTCGCGGCGGAAAAGTCGATGCGCGATTATCTCAAGGGCAAGTACGCGACCATCGCCAAGAACATGGAAGACAAGAAGGACCTGAGCTCGGACGAAGAGAAGGCGCTCAAGGCCGCAATCGAAGACTGGAAGAAAAACGCCTCATTCTAAGGAAGGGGTAACGGGGAAACCTCAGGTTTCCCTGTTCGAGATAGAAAGGAAGGGGTAACGGGGAAACCTCAGGTTTCCCTGTTCGAGATAGAAAGGAAGGAGTAACGGGGAAACCTCAGGTTTCCCTGTTCGAGACAGAAAATGCCGGGGACAAAAGAAATACGCGTGAAAATCCGGAGTGTGCAGAACACCCGGAAGATCACCAAGGCGATGGAGATGGTCGCCGCCTCCAAGATGAGGAAGGCGCAGGAGCGCATGCGCCACGCGCGTCCCTACGGCGAGAAGATCCGCAACGTCGCCGCGCACATCAGCCACTCCAACCCCGAATACCGCCACCCCTTCCTCGTCGAGCGCGACACGGTGAAGGGCGTGGGCCTCATCGTCGTTACCACCGACAAGGGGCTGTGCGGCGCGCTCAACACGAACCTGCTGCGCCTCGCGCTCGGGAAATACAAGGAATGGGAGGCCGAGGGCGAGAAAATCGAGGTCTGCGCCATCGGCGGCAAGGGTTTCGGCTTCATGCAGCGGCTGGGCGCGAACGTCGTCTCCCACGTGGTGCAGCTCGGCGACCGGCCGCAGATGGAAAAGCTCATCGGCGCGGTGAAGATCATGCTCGACGGCTACACCAGCGACCGCTTCGACCGGCTGATGATCTGCTACACGCGCTTCATCAACACCATGAAGCAGGAGCCGGTGATCGAGCAGCTGCTGCCGCTCTCGGGCGAGAAGCTCGGCGTGCCCGTGGGCGCCTGGGACTACATCTACGAGCCCGAGGCCAAGACGGTGCTCGAGCAGGTGCTGACGCGCTACATCGAGGCGATCATCCTCCAGGCGGTGGCCGAGAACATGGCTTCCGAACAAAGCGCGCGCATGGTGGCGATGAAGGCCGCCTCGGACAACGCCGCCACCCTCATCGACGAGCTGACGCTCATCTACAACAAGAACCGCCAGGCCGGGATCACCAAGGAAATCTCGGAGATCGTCGGCGGCGCGGCGGCAGTCTAACGAATACGTGCTTTAGGAAAACATCATGTCACTAGCTCAAGCCACAGGGACCATCGTGCAATGCATCGGCGCGGTGGTCGACATCGAATTCTCGCGCGAGGGGATGCCAAAAGTCTACGACGCGCTCGTGCTCGAAGACTCAGGCACCAAGAGCTTCGCCGAAAAAGGGCTCACCTTCGAGGTCGAGCAGCAGCTCGGCGACGGCATCGTGCGCTGCATCGCGCTCGGTTCCTCCGACGGCCTGCGCCGCGGCATGCAGGTAAAGGGGACCGGAGCGCCGATCATGGTGCCGGTCGGGCAGGGGACGCTGGGGCGCATCATGGACGTGCTCGGCCGTCCCATCGACGAGGTCGGCCCGATCCAGACCGAAACGCGGCGATCGATCCACCAGAGCGCGCCGAAGTTCGACGAGCTCTCGCCTTCGGTCGAGCTGCTCGAAACGGGGATCAAGGTAATCGACCTCATCTGCCCCTTTGCCAAGGGCGGGAAGATCGGTCTCTTCGGCGGGGCGGGCGTGGGCAAGACCGTGAACATGCTCGAGCTCATCAACAACATCGCGACGCAACACTCCGGACTCTCGGTGTTCGCCGGGGTGGGCGAGAGGACGCGCGAGGGCAACGACTTCTACCACGAGATGGCCGAAGCCGAGGTCATCAAGCTCGACAAGCTCTCCGAATCCAAGGTGGCGATGGTGTTCGGCCAGATGAACGAGCCTCCCGGCAACCGCCTGCGCGTCGCGCTCACCGGCCTCACCATGGCCGAACACTTCCGCGACGAAGGCCGCGATATCCTCTTTTTCGTCGACAACATCTACCGCTTCACGCTCGCGGGAACGGAAGTCTCGGCCCTGCTCGGGCGCATGCCTTCTGCCGTGGGCTACCAGCCGACGCTCGCCGAGGAGATGGGCCGGCTGCAGGAGCGCATCACTTCGACCAAGACCGGCTCGATCACTTCGGTGCAGGCGATCTACGTGCCGGCCGACGACCTGACCGATCCCTCGCCCGCCACCACCTTCGGCCACCTCGACGCCACCGTGGTGCTGTCGCGCGACATCGCCTCGCTGGGCATTTACCCGGCGGTCGATCCCCTGGACTCTACCTCGCGCCAGGTCGACCCGAACACCATCGGCGAGGACCATTACAACACCACGCGCGCGGTCCAGGCGACGCTGCAGCGCTACAAGGAACTGCGCGACATCATCGCCATCCTCGGCATGGACGAGCTCTCCCCCGAGGACAAGCTCGCCGTGTCGCGCGCGCGCAAGATCCAGAGGTTCCTATCGCAGCCCTTCAGCGTGGCCAAGAACTTCACCGGCCAGGAGGGCAAGTACGTGCAGTTGAAGGACACCATCAAAGGCTTCAAGATGATCGTCGCGGGCGAGTGCGACGCGCTCCCCGAGCAGGCCTTCTACATGGTCGGCGCGATCGAGGAGGCCTTTGCAAAGGCGGAAGAGATGAAGAAGGAAGCCGCGGGCAGGAAGTAATGGCTCATACCATTCACGTCGACGTCGTCAGCGCCGAAGAGAGCATCTACTCGGGCGAAGCCGAGTTCGTGGTGCTGCCCGGCGAGGCGGGCGAACTGGGCATCTACCCGCGGCACACGCCGCTCATCACGCGCATCAAGCCCGGTTCGGTGCGCATCAAGCCCGCCGGCGGCGGCGAGGAAGAGCTCGTGTTCGTCGCGGGCGGAATCCTGGAAATTCAGCCCGGCGTCATCACCGTGCTCGCCGACACCGCCATCCGCGGCCGCGACCTCGACGAGGCCAAGGCGACCGACGCGCTCAAGCGCGCGCAGGAAGCGCGCGAAAAGGCGAAGGACAAGCAGGAAGTGGCGTCGGTCGAGGCCGAACTTGCGACACTCGCCGCGCAACTCGCGGCAATCCGCAGGCTGCGCAAGAAATAGGCGCTGTTTCTCCGGCGGCTGCTGCCTGAATGTCCACAAGCAGCTCACTGAACCAGACTTGGCTCATCCTCGCCCACGCCTTCAACATGGACGGGCGTGCGGCGAGCCAGACCATCACCGACAAGATTCCCCACCTGCTTGCGCATGGCGTCACGCCCATCGTCGTCAGCGCGGTCAGCGGCCGCAAGGACACGGTCGTGGAGCATCACCAGTTGCTGCCTGTTTCGCCGGCCGGGTTGCGCTTCGACGTGCGCTACGTGCTGCGCAGGAGAATCCCTTCGAAGCGTGCGTACAACCTGGTGCTGGGTCTGCTGACGCTCGCGATCTCCCCGTTTTATCTTCTGGAAAAGCTTCTGCTGCGCCTGGAGCCGCAGTGGTCCTGGTTCATTCCGGCGTATTTCCGCGGCATGCGCCTCATACGCGAGCGCAAGCCCTCGGTCATCTACTCGACCGGCGGGGCGAACTCGGCGCATCTCGCCGGCTACCTGCTCGCCAAGCGCACCGGGCTGCCCTGGATCGCGGAAATTCACGATCCCATGGTGTACGAGAACTGGCAGCGCTGGCGCATGGCGATGCGCTTCGCCGCCTGGCTGGAAGGCAGGATCTGCGAGCGCGCCGACCTCGCGATCTGGTTCGTGGAGACTGCGCTCGCGCGCGCGAAGCTGCGCCATCCGGCACTCGGGGACCGCGGTCGCGTGTTGATCCCCGGGGCCGACCGGCCCGTTTTCGGCAAGCGGCGCTACGCTCGCGGCGCGGAACTGGTGATCGGACATTTCGGCGTGCTCGCCCCGACCCGCAATCTCGCCAACGTTCTCGAAGCCCTGGCGCTTGTCCTCCAGCGCAATCCGGACCTCTCGAAAACCCTGCGCCTGGGAATCTACGGGGGGGGCGTTGACGCGGTCTCGGCCGACGCCATCTCGCGCTTTCCGTTCGCCGACGTCGTGCGCCAGTTCGGCCGGGTGGAGAGCGATCCGGCAACCGGAGAAAGCGGCCGTGACCGGGTGCTGAAGAGAATGCAGACCGTCGACGCCCTGCTGCTGCTGCACGGCACGGACCGCTTTTGCGAGGAGTACATTCCGTCCAAGCTCTACGAATACCTGTGGACCGAGCGGCCGATCGTCGGGCTGGTGTGGCGCAACCCGCATCTCGACAGGCTCTTGAAGGAAGGCGGGCACTGGTCCGTCCCCGCGGATGACATCGCGGCGATCGCGGACGCGCTGGAAGCCCTGGTCTCGCGCTGGAAGAGGGATGAGCTGCGCGACAACGGGCGGGCGTCGCCGTACACTTCGGCTGCGGCCGTCGAGCAGCTCGTCGCCTGGGCTCGTGAAGTCCTGCGGGCGCGCAGCGAGGTGCGCCAAGCCAAGCCATGACACAGCCGGGGGCGATGCAGCCAGTCGAAGCCGAGTCGCGGGAACACGGCCCGGCCGCTTCTGCGAATTCGGACCCGCCAATGACGCTGACTGCGTGCCGAATCTGCGGGGGCAAGCTCGGAAAGCGTTTTCCGGTTCGGGAAATGATGTTCGGGACGCGCGAACGATTTCTGTACGATGAGTGCGCCGCGTGCGGCTGCCTCCAGATCGACCGGATTCCCGAGGACATCGGGCGGCATTACCCGGCTGAATACTACAGTTACGATATGCGTCGTCACCATCGCCTGAAGCGAATGCGCCGGGGCATTCGCAGGCGCTGGATCCTTGCGGCGCCCCGGTTCCTGCTCCCTCTCGTTCACCTTGTTTCGGGATCCGACTCGCTGTTCTACATCTATCGCCGCCTCGGCCTGACGCCTCGCACCCGCCTGCTGGACGTCGGGGCGGGCTCGGGCGGGCACGTGCTCGAGCTGCGCGATGCGGGCGTCAAGGGCGCAGTCGGCGTCGACCCCTACATCCGGGAAAGCCTTGTCTGGGAGGGCGAGACGCTGGTGCACAAGAAGTCGATCGGCGAGATGTCGGGACGGTTCGACCTGGTCGCCTTGCATCATTCCCTGGAGCACATGCCCGAACAAGTCGAAACTCTTGCGCACGCGAGGAGGCTTCTCGCGGACGGCGGGAAAGTGCTGGTACGAATACCGACCGTCACGTCCGACGCGTACGAGCACTACAGGGAAGACTGGGTAAATTTGGACGCGCCACGGCATTTTGTGCTGCACTCCCATCGCAGTCTGCAGATGGCGGCGTCGAAAGCGGGACTAGCAGTCGTGCAATTGTGGTGCGATTCCACGGACCTGCAGTTCATGGCGAGCGAGCAGTACCGCAGGGACATTCCACTCACGGATCCCCGCAGCGTCGCCAAGAGCAAGGCGGGCGGCCTGTTTACCCGCCAGGAGCGAAAAGCGTATGCCCGCAGGGCCGCTGCCCTCAACGAATCCCTCCGCGGCGACACGATCTGCGCGGTGCTCGCGGTGAGATGACGCTGCGATGGAGCCGGAGGATTTCAGCGCGCGCCAGATCAGCGTGATCGTTCTCGGCCACAACCGCTTCTACGAGACGACCGACCGATGCCTTGCGAGTCTCGCGCAGGATGCGGATTTCCAATCCTGGGACGTGCTCGTGGTCGACAACGGGTCCGACGCCGAGAACCGCGACGCCGCGAAGCGGGCGGCGGGCCGTTTTCCCGGTCTCCGGCTGATCTGCAGCGAGCGCAACGCCGGATTCGCCGGCGGCATGAATATCGGGTTGGAACAGGCGCGGGGCGACCCGATCGTATTGGTCACCAGCGACGTTCTCGTTCCACCTGGAACGATCAGGCGGCTGGCGGATTCGTTCGAGGCGCGCCCCTCGGCCGGCCTTGTTGGACCGGTGACCAACACCGCGGGCAACGAGCAGTGCATCTTCGTCGAGCCGGGCCTGGCTCCTGCTGAAATACTGCGCCAGGGGCTGGCGTTTGCCGACGCAGGTCCCGACCGGTGCTACGCGGCCCACCGGCTCGATTTCTGCTGCGTGGGGCTGCGGCGGCGGGTGTACGAAACTCTGGGCGGGCTCGACCAGGCCTTCAATCGAGGCTATTACGAAGACTTCGACTATTCCCTGCGCGCGAGGCAAGCGGGCTTCGAGGTGCTGATCGCAGAAAATGCGTTTGTGTACCACGAGGGAGGCGGGTCCTTCGGCAGAGCGAGCAAGGAAAATAGGGCGCTCATCGCGCGCAACAAGAAGTACCTCATCCGCAAGCATGGTCGCGATACCCTGCTGCCCCACGTGCGCGACGGAAACCTCTCGATCCTGGAGCAGTACGCCGAGCGAGCGGCCCGCGGCGCACCGCCGCCGCCGATTCGCCTGGAGAACCGCCTGAAATTCGCCGCGACGCAGTTTCCGCGGAGCTTTTTCAAGCGGTGGAAATACCGATATCGCGTCGCCGCGCTACGCGAACGTCTGGCGTCCTTCTTGCCTCCGGAGGCGCGGCGCTATTAAGGGGCGCTGGGCAGCAGAGACATATCTGTCCGTGGCGCGTCCCACTGCTTTCTCCAGTACACGCCCGACCCATCCACGTCTCTGATTTCTTCGTGTATGTCGTGCTGCTTACGGTAATCATCAACGGCCCTCCTGCACCCTTGCAGGGCATAGTCGTCAATGATGCAGAATCCGCCTTTGGACAGCTTCGGGTAGAGATTGGACAATACATCAATCGTGGACCCGTACATGTCGCCGTCGAGTCTGAGTACGGACAGCTTATCTATCGGAGCACTTGGCAGGGTGTCCTTGAACCAGCCTTTTAGGAAAACGACTTGACCGTCCAATAGACCGTAGCGGAGAAAATTGTTCTCGACCGTTTCCTGCGAAACCGCCAGAAACATGTGGATATGATGTTTGTCACCCGCATCGGCGGGATATTTCTCCGGATCCGGTTTTGGAAGACCCTCAAAGGAGTCCGCGACATAGACTCTGCGGTCTGCGATGCCGTAAGCCGCCAGCACCGCCCGCATGAAAATGCATGCGCCACCGCGCCAAACTCCGGTCTCGATCAGGTCTCCCCCCACACCGTCACGAATCACGGTCTCTACACAATGCTGGATATTATCGAGCCGCTTCAGCCCGATCATGGTATCGGCATATCCGGGCCATATCCGGCCGTCCTCGCGGTCCTTGGTCGTATGTCTGCTCGATTTGCACAGCTGATAATTTCCGGTTTTCAGCATTGTTGCAATGAACCTGTGCGCCATTCTCCGAAAGGGTGATTTCAAATAATCGAACACTTCGACCGGAAGGGGTGGTTCCGGCCACAGCATGAAGGAGAGCGTTTTCTTCATCAACTCCAAATACAATTGCTCTGGCCTCTTGTCCATTTGCGCTATCCTATGCAATCGGAATTGACACGGGCTTCGGCAAGGCAATTTTGGGAACGGCTGAATGTGAGATCGCGTGCGCTTCAGATTCGGAGACGCACTGCCAAGAGTACGACCACCCGGTAGTCACGAGCGTGCAGTGTAGCTTCGTTTTACCGCCTTTGCTGATAACGAGGTTGCGTTGAAGGCCGGCTCGATGACGACGCAACCTACACGATCACTGGTACTTTTCTGCAAGTCATACCGCGAGGATCTGATGCGCGCGCGGCGGCTCGCAGAAAGCGTACGCCGGTTCAACGAAACCGCGCTCCCGTTTTCGCTTTCGGTACCCGCGGAGGATCTGCAGCTATTCCAAGAGGCATTTGTCGGGCTGGACTTCGAGCTGGTTACCGATGAAATGGTCGTCGGCGCCAATCCGAGGCTCGACCCCGGAGCATTCTCGGGGCTTCCCGGCAGGATTTCCCAGCAAATCGTGAAGGCCGAATTCTGGCGCCTGGCCGGCGCGGAAACCTATCTTTGCCTCGACAGCGACTGCTACTTCATCCGTCCTTTTTCCGCGGCGGACTTCCTGGCGCAAGACGGCACGCCCTTTACCGTCATGCATGAGGCGAAGGAACTGCTGCATTTGGCGCAGATCTTGGGGATGCGAGAGATCGGGAAGGACTGGGAACGGGACTGCGCGGAAATCAAGAAACTCTTCGGGCGCGTCGGAAAATCCTGGGGTTTTGGTCCCGTCCCGGTTGTTTGGAGTTCGGCAGTCTGGCGGGATCTTGACGAGCGCTATCTCAAGCCAAGAGGGATGACGATACTCGAGGCAATACGCGCGCACCCGAGCGAGTTGCGCTGGTACGGGGAGGCGCTGCTTGCCTACCACAGCATTCCCTTGCTGCCTATAGAACCCCTGTTTCGCTGCTACCATTACGAGGAGCAGTTCTATTTTTGGAAGGAGCAGGGAGAAACTGAAGAAAAGATTGCGGTCAATTACCTAGGCATCTGCATGCAATCGAACTGGAACAAGGACCTCGACTTGGTCAGGCGATTCAAGTTCAGCAGCTGGCGCCGCAGGATCAAGCGCGCCTTGTTTGGCTCCTGAGGCCCGGAGCAGGAACCGCAATGTCGCCGCCGGTATCCACCGTCCACGTGGTGCGGCGCTACGGTCCGGTGGGGGGAATGGAGCGCTACGTGTGGGAGCTCACGCGGGCGCTCGCCGCCGCCGGCCATCCCGTGACCGTGGTGTGCGAGCGGAACTTTGCCGGGGAGCGCGGCGGCATCGCCGTGCACGAGCTCGGCGTTATCGCGCAGCGACCCCGCTGGCTGTCCTTGCTGCGCTTCTCCCGTCGGGTGCGGCGCCGGCTCGAGGCGCAACCTCAACCCGGAGCCCTGGTTCACAGCCACGAGCGGCTGGACGTGCACCAAGTCACCACTTTTCACGGCCCGCTGTTTGCCACTGTATTCGAGCGCGGCTGGTGGCGCCGCGTATCGCTGCGGGTGTGGATGCAGCTGTGGCTGGAGCGGCGGGAATTGTGCCCATCGAGCGTGCGCGCGGTCGTTCCCAACTCGCCGCGCACCCTGGCGCAGCTTCGGCACTACTACCCCGAGATTGGCCCGCGGCTATCGGGAACCATAGCGCCGGGGGTTGCGCCCGGGCCGGAACGCCCATCGCGGCCGGTGCCGAAGGACGGCGGAGTGATCGGCTTCGTCGGCGTGGAATGGAAACGAAAGGGCCTGGATCTCGCGCGGTCCGCCGCGGCCGAATTGCGCCGGAACCGCCCCGCACTCGAGTTGTGGGTGATCGGGCCGCGGCCCGAGGACGTCAGGCCGTTGTTCGATGGATGGAACGCGGGATACCGGCTGCTGGGATGGCGCGGGGACGGCTCCATCTATCCGCAACTCGACCTGCTGCTGCACCCGGCGCGGGCGGAGCCCTACGGCATGGTGGTGGCGGAGGCCATGGCGGCGCGCGTGCCGGTGGTGGTGTCCGACCAGTGCGGGATCGCGCCCGAAGTGTCGCCGGACCGCGGCTCGGTGGTGCCGGTTGGCGCGGCGGCCGCGGAGTGGGCTATCGCGTGCGAGCGCCAACTGGATCGCAGCGCGCCGCCGCCGCCATTCGCCCGCGGCTGGGACCAGGTGGCGCGGGAGTACCTAGCGCTCTACCGCTCGTTGCTGTCCCAATTGGAAAATTCTCAACTCCCGCAACAGGCGGTGGCGTGAGCAAGATCCAGGTCGAGCTTCGAGACAGGATGTTCGCCCACGTCGAGACGGCGGGCGGTCCGCTGTCATGGCCGGACCTACCCTTTCGCTGGGATCGCTCGGGGACACGCAGAGACATCGTCATTTTTACCGATACCTCGCTCCTCGAGGCGGAAAAGCGGGACGATTGCTACAAGATTGCGTGGCTGCTCGAATCGCCACGTGCGACGCGGGCCGAATACCGGTGGCTCGCGCGCAACGCGCATCTCTTCGATCGGATTCTGACCTTTGAACAATCCCTCCTTGAAAATCTGCCTCATGCGAGATTTTCTCCCTTGGGAGGCTGTTGGCTGGTGCAACAGGATTGGAAAATCCATCCCAAGACCAAGAATCTCTCCATCATTGCCTCTGGAAAACGCGACATGCCCGGCCAGAAACTCCGGCACAAAGCAATCCAAAAATATCGGGCGTCGTTCGACGCCATTCTGGGACGAGGCTACCGGGAGATCGACGACAAGATCGAAGGCCTGAGAGACTATCGCTATTCGCTCGCCATCGAGAACGGTCGTCAGAACTACTACTTTTCAGAGAAGTTCATCGATTGTCTGTTGAGCGGCACCGTGCCGATTTACTGGGGCTGCCCTTCGATTGGCCTGTTCTTCGACAAGGAAGGAATCATCACCTTCGAGCATCCGCGGGAGCTCGGACTTATCCTGGAGAAGATCGGCCCCGAGGACTACGAGCGGCGCCTGCCCGCCATCCGCAGGAATCTGGAATCGGCAAAGCGCTACGTGTATCCGGAAACCCACGTATGGGAGAACGTTCGCGATCTGTTTTAACCGGCGCGACTCAAGCCCTCTTCAAAGTCCTCCTTACGACTTTGTCAGCTCGAATATGCCGCATCCACAGGTGCAGCCAAAATTGGTCGTGACGCCTTCGTCCGTAAGATCGACCCCTTCGTGCAAATCGCCCGCATCATCGACAAACGAGAAACAGTCGATGGCGAATTTGCCATGAAAAAGTTCCAATAAATATTCGAGACAAAAAACACGGTGAGCGTTGAATTCTATTCTCTGTGGACCAATCGGAACGGAAAGATATAGTTTTCCGCGTTGCTTTAAGAGCTTGCGGAGGTTTTCGAGCCCGATGAGGTGGCCATTCCACTGGACAGCGTCCCCGTATCTTCCCAATCCAAAGTGTTCCAAGACGTGCAAACATGACAATGAATCACAGCAGCCAACCCAGTCGCCGGCTATTTCGCCCATCATATCCATCTGAACGAACGTCACGTTTGCAATATTGCTCGACAGGGGGCGCACGTCGATCACCTGGATCGGGCGAAACGAGGCGACATGAGCAACAAATCCATCAATTCTGGAACCAACATCCAGGTGAACTGCTGGTCGATTGGAATGAATTCTTCTCGCCGCCAGCAAGTCTTGGTGGAAATAGGCCCCTCTGCCCATTCCGCTTTCTGAGGATCTATCGTCCAGGCAAGGATATAACTTGCCGAATGGAAAGACCTTGTTGTCCGGGCCTAGCTGCTTCTTCAGCGTCCGCAATTCACGAAAGAAGCGAACCCAGATCTCGAGCTTATGGCGAGATCTGACCCAACGCCGTTTCATGCGCGCCAACACTCTGGACGGAATGGACGTCGATTGCGCCATACCGCCGTTGCGGGATGTTGTGGGCGACGCTGACATTACTTTTTGCGCCTATGCCGCAATCTTCTCGTGAGTCTTTGAAGAGTCAATAGGAGTATGGACGTGGCGTAGAGCCACAATAGCGTTTTTTCGCCATACGAAAAAGGCGCATCATTGATGATCCTGTGAATCATTCCCGTTAGTTTTATTTGATGTAACACGTTATCTTTATAATCTTGCCATTTAGAAGAACTTAGCGCCCATTGCCCCCTGTCTCTGTACAGCTTTTCCCTGTCTCTTTGACGATAGGAAAAAAGGATTTCAGTCGTACTATCCACTCTCGTCAAGCTGAGCAAACGGAGCATGTACAAATTGTCATGATCCCAGCGCCGCTGATCTACCCGAAAATAGTACGGCAACGCATCTTTATGAACCTGCGTTCTGATCAGTCCAAATACGATTGGAATCGGACTTCGATGCAGAAGATAGCGCACGAAATTCTGTCTTCTTGAGTTATGCCTTGTCAGAAAATATTTGGCCTCGAAATTCGCTGACGAGCGTATGCCATCCTCCGAAATGTATTCAAGAGATGAATATGCCAAACCGATGGAAGGATCGGAACGCATCAAATTCATCAAACTACTGACATACGATGGTGCATAGACGTCATCGTCACAGGCGATCATGATATATTCGCCACGCGCATAGCTGAAAGCTCGTTTTTGCCCTTCGATAACATCCGTTTTTTCATTGTCCAATATGTAGCGTACGCGTTTGTCTTTTCGAGCGTATTCCTTGCAAATGGACGAAGTGTTGTCGACTGAAAGGTTGTCGAGAATAATTATCTCGATGTTTTCGTAATCCTGTGCAAGCAGTGAATCCAGTGTCTCGGCGAAAAATAGCTCGCCGTTCCAGATGGAGATTCCAATGCTGACCAGAGGATTTTCCATTGATCGTGCGTCAGGTAAATACGATCATACTTGACCCAGGATGTCCAGCATCCGCTTCCGCTTCCGCAGGAGCTGCCGAGAATGACCATTCAAGGCGTGTTCATCGACAGAGATGGCACCATCAATGTCGAGAGGGGACACGTCTACAGAACGGAGGACTTTGAATACATTCCGGGCGCGCTCGAGGCGTTGAGGCTCGTCAGCGAGAGGAAGATAAAGATTTACATCGTGACGAACCAAGCGGGGATCGCCAGGGGGATATACACCGAAGCCGATTTCAAGATACTGACGAAGGCCATGCTGGATTGCATGGCCGGGCACGGAATCGAAATCGCCGATGTGCTTTACTGCCCGCACCACCCCGAGGGTACGGTCGCGGCTTATCGAAAGGTTTGTTCATGCAGAAAACCCGAGCCGGGCTTGCTCAAGGCCGTGATCGAAAAGGAAGGCTTTTCGCCAGACTGTTTGGCGCTGATCGGCGACAAGAACTCCGATATTGAGGCGGGTCGCAAGTTGGGGATCAGAACATACTTGGTCGAGACCGGATATGGTATCGACCATAAGCACACGACGCGTGCCGATCATGTGGTCAAGGACCTGCAGGCAGCGGTGCGTCACCTGTTGTAGATAGAATACGGCATTGATGTTACGCCATGCGCAAGACCTAGAACGAACCCCTTCGGCGATGATAATCAGCAGAACACCTTTCAGAGTTTCGTTCTTCGGCGGAGGAACCGATTACCCCGCCTGGTACAGGGAGAACGGCGGTGCCGTTCTCGCCACCACGATAGACAAGTATTGCTATATCAGCTGCAGGTATCTTCCGCCCTTCTTCGAACACCGGTACAGAATCGTTTATTCCAAGATCGAGAACGTCAAGGAGATATCCGAAATCCAGCACCCGTCGGTGCGCGCCGTTCTCCAGTGGCTGAAATGTACCGAAGGCGTCGAGATTCATCACGACGGCGATTTGCCGGCGCGCTCCGGGCTGGGATCCAGCTCGTCTTTCACCGTGGGTCTGATCAATACGATGATGGCATTGTCCGGGAGGCACATTTCCAAGGAGGAAAACGCCAAGCTGGCGATCCACATCGAGCAAAATGTCATCAACGAGAATGTCGGGTCGCAAGACCAGATATCGGCGGCTTTTGGCGGTTTCAACACAATCGAGTTTGACCGGCAGGACTCGTTCCGGGTCATGCCTCTCATACTTCCCGGGCAAAGGCTGAAGGAACTCGAGAGCCACCTGATGTTGTTCTTTACCGGATTTTCGCGGACCGCTTCGGAAATCGCAAAATCAAAAATCGAGAATATCCCCAAAAAGACAACGGAGATTCGAAGAATGCACGAGATGGTCCAGGAGGCGGTCTCTATACTCCGGGGAGATCACCATCCGATCACCGAGTTTGGAAAACTGCTCGATCAAGGCTGGAGATACAAGAGAAGCCTGTCCCCGGCCGTATCCACCCGGCAGATAGATGACATCTATGAGGCGGCCTGCGATGCGGGAGCTATCGGCGGCAAGATCCTCGGAGCCGGGGGCGGGGGATTTCTATTGCTGTTTGTAAAGCCGGAACAACAGCAACAGGTGCGGGAAAGGCTCGGTTCGCTGGTCCACGTGCCGTTCTCGTTCGAAAATTCCGGTACCAAGATCGTGCTTTATCAACCCAGCGGTCTGGCGTGACATACGGTTCCACCCGGCGCCCGGTTGGCTTATATTGCTGATTCCTCTTTGCAGCCAGATGCGAAGACTTCAAGGCAGGGGCCAATCATGTCCGGACAAATAGATTTGCTGCTCGTAACCCCACCCAGCAGGTTGGAGGTCTATCAACAGCTGAGCAATGACCTGGCGGCGGTAGAACCGCCCGTCTGGTCCGGCTTGATCGCCTCGTTTATCAGCGGCAAAGGCTATAACGTCAGGATGCTCGATGCAGAAGCCGAAGGACTGACGCACCGGCAGACCGCCGACGTCGTCCTGCAAACCAACCCGCGCTTGGCCGTATTTGTCATCTACGGCCAACAGCCGTCGGCCTCGACTCAGTGTATGCCCGGGGGTACGAAGGTATGCCAGCTGGTAAAGATGGCAGCTTCTGATCTGCCCACCATGGTGATGGGAACGCACGCTTCGGCCCTGCCGCAAGGGACTCTTCTCGGCGAGCCCTATACCTATGTGTGCCAGGGCGAAGGCCCGTACACGGTTCTCGGCCTCCTGGAGGCGCTGGCTGGAAAACGAAAACTCAGTGAAGTGCCCGGACTATGGTACATGGATCGAGGGTTGCCCCAGTTCAATCCGGCGGCAGAAAAGATCAGGAACCTTGACATGGAACTGCCCAGCCAGGCCTGGGATATGCTCGATATGTCCAAATATCGCGCGCACAACTGGCACTGCTTCGCTGATCTCGCCAGCCGCAGCCGGTACGCATCCCTGCAAACCAGCCTGGGATGTCCTTATCGGTGTTCATTCTGCTGCATCAACGCGCCTTTTGGCGGAGCCGGCATCCGCTATTGGAATTCGGCGAACGTTATCCAGCAGATCGACATATTGGTCAATAAGTACGGCGTGAAGAACATCAAGATACCGGATGAAATGTTTGTCCTGAACAAGAGTCATGTTCTCGAGATTTGCGACGGGATCATCGAGCGCGGATACGATGTGAACATTTGGGCCTATGCGCGTATTGATACCGTGAAAGACGAGTTCCTGGAGAAACTGAAAAAGGCGGGATTCAACTGGCTGGCTCTCGGAATTGAATCCGGGAGCAAGCACGTTCGCGATGGTGTCGAAAAGGGCCGATTTGGCGAACCCGAGATCGTCCAGACCGTCAAGAAGATCCGCGACCATGGAATTTACGTTGCGGCCAACTATATTTTCGGCCTCCCGGACGACACGCACGAAACCATGCGCGAGACATTGGACATGGCCCTCTATCTCAATGCGGAGTGGGCCAATTTTTATTGCGCCATGGCCTATCCAGGCTCCCCCCTTCACGCCTTGGCCAAGCAGAAGAAGTGGAGATTACCGGAGGACGAAGGCGGCCCCGGGTGGATAGGCTATTCACAGCATGCGTACGAATGCATGCCGCTGGCTACGGACACGCTGCAGTACACCGAGGTACTGGAATTCCGCGACAAGGCCTTCAACCAGTATTTCACGAATCCGTCGTATCTCAGCATGCTGCAGGGCAAATTCGGGGAAGCGGTTGTCGACCACGTCAGGCAAATGACTTCTCACAAGCTCAAGAGGCGCCATCACGAACTAATCGATGCGGCCTGATGGTATAAGGGCGACTTGTCTCGCGTCAGCAGGAATTCAATAGTCCCCACTCTCGACACCGGGCCGGGCAGGCCATCCGCTCTTGCTCATGTCGCTGCCTGGGCGCGTGTCGGGCCCGCGGCAATCGCGCCGCGCGTACCCGGCGGTAAGGCGAGGTTGCGCAATTCTCAATAATGGTGGCTTCATGACAAAAGACGAACTGATTGCTTTTGAGGATGAAATTGCGGCGCTTTTCAACGCGGGGAAGATTCGAGCGCCGGTTCACCTTTACTCCGGCAATGAAGAGCAGATCATGGGTGTCTTTCGGAAAATTCGTTCCCGGGATTGGGTATTTTGCTCATGGCGTTCCCACTATCAGTGCCTGCTCAAGGGCGTGCCCAAAGAGCTTGTCCGCGACGAGATACTGGCGGGGCGATCAATATCCCTTTGCTTTCCCGAATACCGGATTTACTCGTCGGCGATGGTCGGCGGCGTACTTCCCATTGCGGTCGGTGCGGCGATGTCCATTCAGCGGCGCGGCGAGGATGCCAGGGTCTACTGCTTTATGGGAGACATGACTTCCGAGACCGGAATTGCGCACGAGTCGATAAAGTACAGCAGAAATCATCGCCTTCCAATCCACTTCATTATCGAAGACAACGAGAAATCCGTGTGCACGGATACCCGGGAAGCATGGAACCAGCCGCATCTGAGTTTTGAGGGTTGCGCTGACGATTACATCAGTTATTACCGCTACCAAACCAAGTACCCACATGCCGGCGCCGGCGTGCGGGTTCAGTTTTGAGGCGGGCACGATGAAATACTTCGATGAACTCAAGCGGTCCATGAGCTTCCTGGCGCAAGACCCGAGAACGATATTTCTGGGTCAAGCCGTGGCTGTGGCGGGTACCGCAATGACCAATACGCTGAAAGACGTGCCTCCTGATCGCCTGATTGAGCTTCCGGTAGCCGAAGAAATGCAGATGGGAATGACCACCGGCATGGCGCTGACGGGGCTGGTTCCCGTGAGCATTTTCCCGCGGTGGAACTTCCTGCTCTCCGCAATGGGCCAACTGATCAACCACCTGGACAAAGTCCAGGTCATGTCGAATGGCGGCTATAAGGTCAAGGCAATTATTCGGACGGGAATCGGCTCGCAGCGGCCGTTGCACCCGCAGCATCAGCACGTGGGTGACTACACGGAGGCGTTGCGGAGCATGTGCACAACAATCGAAGTGATCCGATTGGAAGAGCCTTCTGAGATTTTTCCGGGGTACGAAAGAGCCCTATTGCGCGATGATGGCCGCAGCACAATCTTGATAGAGTACGGCGATTTTTACAGTGAGAAGTAAGCTGTAAATTTCCCTCGAAAAGAAAAACATGAAATTTCCGTTGATGCGAAACAACATCCCTCGCGAGGACCTGGATGCGGTCATCGAGTATTTGAGGCAGGACGACCCGGTCCTGACCAACGGGGCCAACGTACGTGCTTTCGAAGGCGAATGGTCCAAATGGCTGGGCGTGAAGTTCAGCGTGTTCGTCAATTCCGGTGCATCGGCGAATCTCTTGTCGATGGCGATCCTCGGGGTCCGCCACCCGGAAGGAGGCGAAGTCATCGTTCCGCCTCTGACATGGGTTTCCGACGTCGCATCGGTACTGCAGAATGGGTTCAAGCCGGTTTTCGCGGATATCGACCCCCGTACGCTGGCCATGCATCCCGCACAGATTCTGGCCAAGATCAACGACAGGACTCGGGCAGTGTTCCTCACCCACGTACAAGGGTTCGACGGGCTGACCGACGACCTGCTGGACCAATTGAAACGGCGCAATATCCCGCTGATCGAAGATGTCTCCGAATCCCACGGCGCAACCCACAACGGCAGGAAGCTGGGAAGCTTTGGCTGGATATCGAATTTTTCCTTCTACTATGCCCACCACATGAGCACCATCGAAGGTGGCATGGTCTGCACCGATGACCCGCAGGTGTATCAGCAGGTGCGCATGCTGCGCTCTCATGGCATGGTTCGCGAAGCCAATGATCCTGCCGTGCATGAAGCCTACCGGTCGGCAAATCCGGAGTTGAACCCGGACTTCATCTTTGCCTTTGCAGCCTACAACACCCGCAATACCGAGATTGGCGGCATCATGGGACGCAGCCAGCTCAAGCGCCTGGATCGCAATGTAATGCGCCGGACTGAAAACCTGCTGCGCTTCCTGCGACAAATCGATCCAGGCAAGTACCGCACCGACTTCAGGCTCGAAGGCTCGAGCAATTACGCTTTCAATCTCATTCTAAAGCGCCCGGATGATGATCTCGTCCAACGCCTCATGCAGAAGATGCGCGATTCGGGTGTCGAATTCCGGCGCGGCAGCGCTGGGGGCGGCAATCAGATCCGCCAACCCTATCTGAAGGGCATCGTTCCGCAGGGCCATCACCGCGAATTTCCGCAAACCGAACACATCCATTTTTACGGCTTCTATATCGGCAACTTTCCCGATCTAAGGGATGAGGAAGTGGACGAACTTTGCGCGATCCTGAACTCGGCATGAAGCGGTAGTGGTCACAGCCATTATTCTCGCGGGTGGCCTGGGTACCCGGCTTCGCGGTGCCGTGCCCGACTTGCCGAAACCGATGGCGCCGCTCGACGGCCGCCCGTTCCTCGAGCACCAGATGGACTACTGGATTGGCCAGGGCGTGCGGCGCTTCGTCCTTTCGGTCGGCTACAAGCACGAGCTCATCGAAGGGCATTTTGGCGCGAACTACCACGGTGCCGAAGTTGCCTATGCGGTCGAGACCGCGCCTCTCGGTACGGGTGGCGGGCTGCTGCTCGCAATGGATAAAATACGCGCTTCCGGCCCGCGGCTGGTATTGAATGGGGATACTTTTTTTGACGTCGACCTGGCGGAACTCGGGAAATTCCACCAGGCAAAGCAGGCGGAGATAACCTTGTCCCTCTTCCCGCTGGAAAGCAACACCCGCTATACCGGGGTCGAGATCGACCGCGAGCGGCGAATAACCGGATTGAAATCAGCCGGCGACGGCAGCCGGCAGTTCATCAACGGGGGTGTATACCTGCTCGGCGAAACCGCGCTGTCCGGCCTCCCGTACCGCATCGGCGACAAGGCCTCGTTCGAGAACGACATCCTCGAAAGGGCGCTGGAAGCCGGGAAGCGCCTCTATGGCTACTCCTCCCGCGGAAAGTTCATCGACATCGGCGTGCCGGAAGACTACGCCCGCGCCGCGGGCCTGCTGAAGAACTGACAACTATAAGAACTCGGGATTCACGAAGGGAGTTACATGAGCTACAACATCCTCGTCACGGGCGGCGCCGGCTACTTGGGGTCGACCATGGTCCCGGAGCTGCTTGCGAAGGGCCATAAGCTCACCGTCATCGACAATTTCATGTACAGCCAGAACAGCCTGGCGCATGTCTGCCATGACCGGAATTTCACCGTGGTGCGCGGCGACGTCCGCATCGACAGCGTGATCCTCCCGCTCGTCAGGAAGGCCGACATCATCATCCCGCTTGCGGCCTATGTCGGCGCGCCGCTGTGCGCGCGCGACCCGGTCGGCGCCTCGAGCACCAACCACGACGCGCTCATGATGATGCTGAAGAACGTGAGCA
>JBGQFD010000043.1:0-28699 GCA_041496705.1 Gammaproteobacteria bacterium
CCGACCAGTTTCTTGTCCAGCGCATGGCAGGCGAGACAGGCTTTGTCCTTCAGCAGCTGCTGCGCGTCGGCGGCGAGCGCGGCACCGCAGGCGAGGGACAGCGCTGCGGCGGTTAGGTACGGCACTAGGGGTTTCATGAAATCTCCTGGAGGGTCAAAAAATCCGGCGCCATCCTACTGGATTTTGCCGGGCTTGGATACCTGTTCGATGAGTTCGTCTAGCCGGGCTATGGGCGCAAGGCAGCTAACGCCTTCGCATACCCAGGCGTTGACCTCCGCGCCAACCGGCTTGGCGAGCACCGGCGGGAGCGTCTGCTCCTTGCTGCCGATCGCGAGCACCAGGGTGTGCGGCAGGTAGCGCTGGGCGAGCGCACGGCTCCAGGGCAAGCAGTCCTCCCGCGGCCCGCGCAAGATTACCGTGCGCGTCGGCGCCTGGTGTTCCTCCAGTGCCATGAGCAGCGTGCAATGGCTCCCGGGGTGCTCGGTATAGGACCCGTGGAACTGCGCGAGCGTGCGCTCGGCCGCGAGAGCGTAGCGCGGCTCGCCGGTCAGGGTGGAAAGGCGCTGCAGCGCCAGCGCCGCGACACCGTTGCCCGAGGGCGTGGCGTTGTCGTAGCTAGGCTTGGGACGCTGGATCAGCCGCTCGTGATCGTGGCTGGTGAAGAAAAACCCGCCGTGGTCCCTGTCTTCGAACTGGTCGAGGAGCACCTCGGCCAGATCCCCGGCGAAGCCGAGCAGGTCCGGGTCGAAATCCGACTGCAGCAATTCGATCAGCGCAGAAATCAGATACGCGTAATCGTCGAGATAGGCATTGAGATGCGCGCGTCCGTCCTTCGAGGTGGCGAGCAGGCGGTCGTTCCGCCACATCTCGTTGCGGATGAAGGCGAGCGCCTTCCGCGCCGACTGCAGCCAATCGTCGCGACCGAACACCGCCGCGGCGCGCGCCATCCCGGCGATCATGAGCGCGTTCCAGCTCACCAATACTTTCTCGTCGCGCCCCGGGCGCACGCGTTTCTCGCGAGCAACAAGGAGTTTCCTTCTTCCCGAGTCGAGCAGGCGCGCGCATTCGTCTTCGCTCCTTCCGAGGCTTTGCGCCACGGCGGCGAGCGTTCGCGCGACGCGCAGATGCCAGTGCGTATTCTCGAAATTGGCAGGCCCGTCCAGGCCGTAGTGGGGCGCGAGCACCGCGTACTCGTCCGCCGAAACGAGTGCACGCACCTCGTCCGGCGTCCACACGTAGAACTTGCCTTCTTCGTGCTCCGAGTCGGCGTCGAGCGAGGAGTAGTAGCCGCCTTCGGGGGATTGCATTTCGCGCATCACCCAGCCCGCGGTCTCCTCGGCGACGCGCGCGAACAGGGGATTGCGCGTAGCCGTCCAGGCATCGGCGTACAGGCGCAGCAGCGGCCCGTTGTCGTAGAGCATCTTCTCGAAGTGCGGGATCTGCCATTCCGCATCCACGCTGTAGCGAGCAAACCCGCCGCCCAGCTGGTCGTAGATGCCCCCGAGGGCCATGCGCTCCAGGGTGGTGGTCGCGACGCGCTGCGCCGCGTCGTCGCCGGCGGCCGCTTGGCGCCGCAGGCACAGCTCGAGCTCGGCCGGGTGTGGAAACTTCGGGGCGCCGCCGAAACCGCCGTGCCGCGAATCGAAACTCGTCTTCAGGCTGCGCAGCGCGGCGTCTATCGGTGCGGAGCTGAGCTCCGAATGATGCGCCGGGGCGCCCGGCTGCACGTTCGCCAGCGCCGCGAGCAGGGCCGCGTTCTGCTCGCCGATCTCGCTGCGGCTCTCGCGCCAGGCCTGTGCGATGCGCTCGAGCAATTGCGGAAAACCGGGCAGGTTGAAGCGCGCTTCCTTGGGGAAGTAGGTGCCGCCGAAGAATGGCGCGCCGTCCGGCGTGAGCACCATGGTGAGCGGCCAGCCCCCCGGGCGCCGCGTCAGCATCTGGTGGGCGAGCTGGTAGATCTGATCGAGGTCCGGCCGCTCCTCGCGATCCACCTTGATGTTGACGAAAAGGCGGTTCATGACCGCCGCGACCGCCGCATTCTCGAAGGATTCGT
The DNA here is from genome assembly GCA_041496705.1 of Gammaproteobacteria bacterium. Classification (GTDB taxonomy): domain Bacteria; phylum Pseudomonadota; class Gammaproteobacteria; order Burkholderiales; family SG8-39; genus VBDM01. Next base: position 2,054 of record JBGQFD010000043.1, read on the forward strand.
GCGCCATGACGTGGCACCAGTGGCAGGCGGAATAGCCCACCGAGAGCAGGATCGGCTTGTCCTCCGCGCGCGCGCGCTGCAGCGCTTCCTCGCCCCAGGCGTACCAATCCACCGGGTTGTTTGCGTGCTGCTGCAGGTACGGGCTGGTTTCCCGCGAGAGTCGGTTGGGCATGGCGGAGGGAGCGTACACTAGCCGCCGATAAGCCGGAGGACGGGATGGACTTCCGCAACACGCGCCGCGCCCTGCTCGCCTTGCTGGGCGCGGGCATCGGCATGCCCGCAGCCCTGCGCGTCGCTCTCGCGCAGTCGTCGGCCGCGCAGGGCGTGCGCACCGCCCGCGGCGAGCTGCTCATCAACGGCAAGCCCGCCGAGGCGGGGGCGCCCGTGCGCCCGGGCGACGTGATCGCGACCGGCGCAGGCGCGCTCGCGACTTTCGTCGTCGGTCAGGATGCGTTCCTCGTGCGCGAGAACAGCCGCGCCGAGCTGATCGGTAGCGGCGTGCTGGTGAGCGCACTGCAACTCGTGACGGGCAAGCTCCTCGGCGTTTTCGGCAGCGGCGGCGAGCGCCGCCTCGTGACCTCGACCGCGAGCATCGGCATCCGCGGCACCGGCGCCTACATCGAAGCCGAGCCCAAGCGCACCTACTTCTGCCTTTGCTATGGAAGCGCCGAAGTCTCGGCGACGATCGGCGGCGCGCGAGAGACCTACAGCACGCGACACCACGAGTCGCCGCGCTACATCTACGGCGACCGTCGCGCGCGCACCATCGTCCCGGCGAGCGTCACCAACCATACCGACAGCGAACTGATCATGCTGGAGTCGCTCGCCGGCCGCAGCCCGCCGCCAAGCTTCATGGACAGCCCGGCCCGGTATTAGCCGGGTTCAGCCACCGTCGGTAATGGCGCCTTTGCTGGCGCTGGAGACGAGCTTCATATACTTGGCGAGCAGGCCACGCGTGTAGCGCGGCCTGGGCTGCTTCCACTTTTTCCTTCGCGCCGCGAGCTCTTTCGCGGAAACGTTCAGCTGGATGAGGCGCTTCTTGGCGTCGATGGTGATCGAATCGCCCTCCTTCACCAGGGCAATGGTGCCCCCGACGTAGGCCTCGGGCGCGACATGGCCCACGACCATGCCCCAGGTGCCTCCGGAAAAGCGGCCGTCGGTGACCAGGCCGACCGATTCGCCCAGCCCCTGGCCGATGAGCGCGGAGGTCGGCGCGAGCATCTCCTGCATGCCCGGGCCGCCCCTCGGGCCTTCGTAGCGGATGACGATGACGTCCCCGGCCTTGATGCGCTTCGCCAGGATCGCTTTCATCGCGGCAGGCTCGGAATCGAAGACGCGCGCCGGCCCGGTGATCGAGGTCTGCTTCAGGCCGGTGATCTTCGCGACGCAACCTTCGGTAGCGAGATTGCCTTTGAGGATCGCGAGGTGGCCCTGCGCATACACGGGATTCGACCAAGGCCGGATCACGTCCTGGCCCCTGCGCGGCTCCTCCGGCACGCCTGCCAGTTCTTCGGCGAGCGTGCGTCCGGTGATGGTCATGCATTCACCGTGCACGAGACCGTGTGCGAGCAGCATCTTCAGCACCTGCGGCACGCCGCCGGCGGCGTGGAAATCGGTTGCGACATACGGACCCGAGGGTTTCAGATTGCACAGCACCGGCACCTTGCGGCGCACGCGCTCGAAATCGTCGATGCTCCATTTGACGTCGGCTGCGCTGGCGATCGCGAGGTAATGCAGCACCGCATTGGTCGAGCCCCCGGTCGCCATCACCACCGCTACCGCATTCTCGATCGATTTCCGCGTGATGATGTCGCGCGGGCGGAGGTTGCTGCGGATTGCGTTCACCAGGACCTTCGCCGATTGTGCGGCGGAATCGGCCTTTTCCGGATCGGGCGAGGCCATCTGCGAGGAGCCCAGCAGGCTCATGCCCAGCGCCTCGAACGAGGACGACATGGTGTTCGCGGTGTACTGGCCGCCGCAGGCTCCCACCGAAGGGCAGGCGTTCCTCTCGATGCCATCGAAATCTTCGCTCGACATCTTCCCCGCGGCGCGCGCGCCCACCGCCTCGAACGCCGAGACGATGGTGAGCTTCTGCCCTTTCCAGGTTCCCGGCTTGATGGTGCCGGCATAGACGAAGATTCCCGGCACGTCGATGCGCGCCATCGCCATCATCGCGCCGGGCATGTTCTTGTCGCAGCCGCCGACACACACGACGCCGTCCATCAGCTGCCCGTTCACCGCGGTCTCGATCGCATCGGCGATGACTTCGCGCGAAACCAGCGAGTACTTCATGCCTTCGGTCCCCATGCCGATGCCGTCGGTGACGGTGGGAAAGCCGAAAATCTGCGGCATGGCGCCGGCGGCCGTTACCGCGGCGACCACGCTGTCGGCGAGCGGCTGGATGCCGGCGTTGCAAGGGTTCATGGTCGAGTGGCCGTTGGCGACGCCGACGATCGCCTTCTCGAAATCGCCGTCGCCGAAACCCACGGCGCGCAGCATCGCGCGGTTGGGCGAGCGGGCCACGCCCGCGGTGATCAGCTTGCTTCTCCAGTTGTCGGCCATGGGAAACTCCGGATGCGGAAAGGTCGGCGATCGGTTACGCTTCGCCCCGATTCTACTTGAATCTCCCGCAGCCTCGGCCAGCATGCTCGTCCATCCGAATTTCGATCCGGTTGCGCTTCACCTGGGGCCGCTCGCGGTGCGCTGGTACGGGCTCATGTACCTCGTCGGTTTCGCCCTGGCTTTCTGGCTCGGGCGCGTGCGCGTCGCAAGATCGAAGGTCGTCAGTGTCGCCATCCTGGACGACTTGCTGTTCTTCGTCGTGCTCGGCGTGGTGCTCGGCGGCAGACTCGGCTACGTGTTCTTCTACAAACCGATGGAGTACCTGCGCGACCCGCTGGAAATCCTCGCCGTGTGGCACGGCGGCATGTCCTTCCACGGCGGTTTTCTCGGCGTGCTGCTCGCGGTGTGGTATGTCTCGCGCAAGCACCGGCTGCCCTGGCTCGCGCTCACCGACTTCCTCGCGCCGCTGATCCCGCTCGGCCTCGCCACCGGCCGGCTCGGGAATTTCATCAACGGCGAGCTGTACGGGCGCGTCACCGACGTGCCCTGGGGCATGCTGTTCCGATCCGCGGGTGCCGGCCCGCTGCCGCGCCATCCCTCGCAGCTCTACCAGTTCGGGCTCGAGGGCGTGTTGCTGTTCGTCGTCCTGTGGATCTATTCGGCCCGGCCGCGCCCGACCGGGGCCGTCTCCGGCGCCTTTCTGCTGGGCTACGGCGTGTGCCGTTTCAGTGTCGAATATTTCCGAGAGCCCGATGATTTCTTGGGACTTCTGGCTCTGAACCTGTCGATGGGCCAATGGCTCTCGCTGCCCATGATCGCGATCGGCGCGGCCATGCTTTTCTGGACTTGGCGAGCACCGCAGAAGGTCTAAAATAGTTGCATTTTAGCGAATGTTCACAGGCATCCCCATGGTCACCACGGGAGATGAACAGATGGAGATGACGCAGAGGTTGAGCGAACTTCAGCTTGAGCATCGCAACCTGGATGCCGCCATACACCGGCTCGCCGACGAGCCGACGCACGACCAGCTTGCCCTGACGCGAATGAAGCGTCGCAAGCTCCTCCTCAAGGACCAGATCGCCTGGATCGAACGGCGCCTCGATCCGGATATTCGGGCCTAGAGAAGCTCCGTGCCAGCCTCCCCGGCCCGACTTTAGCCCAGGCCGCGGGCGAGGAGCGACACCCCGGTCGCGAGCAGCAGCAGGCCGATCGCGCGCATCAGCGTGTCGCGCGAGATGCGCCGGAAAATCTTCGAAGCGACGAAGATGCCCGCGAGTCCCGCCGGGATGGTCGCGGCCGCGGTGATCCACACGCCCTCCTGCAGGAAGAGGCCCGTCAGCAGGTAGGCGACGATGCGCAGCCCGATGCTGAAGATCGAAGTGACGGTGATGGTCGCGCGGAACTGCTCCTTGGTGAGGGGCCGGTGCGAGAGATACACCGCGTAAGGCGGCCCGCCTGCGCCGAACAGCGTCCCCGAAAGCCCGCCGCAGAATCCGGCGAAATACGCCCAGCCCTGGCCAACGAGGGTGAGGCTCGCGCGCCGCGTCAGGCTGTAGACCGCGTACCCGAGGATGAACGTACCCAGCGCGACGAGCGATGCATTGCGCGGCAGGCTGACGAGGAGCGTCGTCCCGGCGGCGATGCCGGCGATCATCAGCGGCACCAGGCGCGCGATTTCCCCGACGACGGCGTTGCGCGGATTCTCCAGGCCCAGGCGCAGCACGTTGACGAAATCCACGATCACGAAAACCGCCAGCGCGAAGGGCAGCGGCACGAAGAAGGTGGCAAGCGGAATGGTGACGAGCGCCGAACCGAATCCGGTGATGCCGTGGAGCAGGGCGCCGAGGAAGGCGATCGGCGCGGTCGCCAGCGCTGCTGCCGCGCCTTCGAGTCCCATGCGCGCGGGCTAGGCGAGCGCGCGCGCCAGCACGCGGGCGACGTGAAGCGCTTCCCGGCGCGCCCCGTCGGCGATCTGGTGCCGGCAGCTGGTGCCGTCGGCGACGACGAGCGTGCCCGCGCCGGCCGAGCGCACTTTCGGCAACAGCGACGCCTCGGCCATCTTCATCGACACAGCGTAGTGCGAGGCCTCGTAGCCGAAACTCCCGGCCATGCCGCAGCAGGAGGATTCGATCGTCTCGACCGCGAGCCCGGGGACGAGCGCGAGCGCCCGTTCCACGGCCGGCATGATGCCGAAGGCCTTCTGATGGCAATGACCGTGAAGGAGCGCGCGCTCCTCCGGGAGCGGCTTGAGCCTGAGCGCGAGGCGTCCCGCGTCTTGCTCGCGCGCGAGGAATTCCTCGAACAGCAGCGCCTGCGCCGCGAGCGCGTCCGCTTCGCTCCCCGGGATCATCGACTTGAACTCGTCGCGCAGCGTCAGCAGGCACGAGGGCTCCAGGCCGACGACGGGCACGCCGCGCTCGACGAACGGGCCGAGCGCCGCGAGCGTGCGCCGCGCCTCGGCCTTCGCCTCGTCGACCTTGCCCACGGCGAGGAAGGTTCGCCCGCAGCACAGCGGCCGCCGTTCGCCCCCGGCGCACGCGACGTGCACGCGATAGCCGCCTGCTTCGAGCACCGCCAGCGCTGCACGGAGATTGTCCGGCTCGAAGTAATTGTTGAAAGTGTCGGCCAGAAGCACGACTTCCGCGCCCGACTTTGCCGGAGCCGGGCGGCGGGACGCGAGAAACGCGTCGCTGCGCCACTTCGGCAGCGAGCGCGGCGCAGCGAAACCCAGCCAGCCCTTGCCGATCGCCTGCGCGGCGTTCGCCAGCGGCGCAACGCGCGCCGCCCAGGGCGCGTAATGCGGCAGGTGCGCGACCAGCCGGTCCTTCAACGACCAGCCGCGGCGGCGATGGTAGTGGTGCAGGAACTCGATCTTCATCTTCGCCATGTCGACGCCGGTCGGGCATTCGCGCCTGCAGCCCTTGCACGACACGCACAGATCCAGGGTGTCGAACATTTCGTCGGAGGTGAAGGCGTCCGCGCCCAACTGGCCCGATAGCGCGAGCCGCAGCGTATTCGCGCGGCCGCGCGTGAGGTGCTTCTCCTCACCCGTGGCGCGGAACGACGGACACATGGTGCCGGCGTCGAATTTGCGGCAATGGCCGTTGTTGTTGCACATCTCCACCGCCGCGGCGAATCCCTGGCTCGCGGCGCCCGCGACGCTCCACTCGCTCCAGTCGAGCGCTGCCTGCATCGGCGGTACGGCGTAGCCGGGCTTGAAGCGGAACAGGCTCCGCTCGTCCTGCTTCGAGGGCCGCACGATCTTGCCGGGGTTCATCAGGCCTTTGGGATCGAAGAGGCCCTTGATCTCGGCGAGTGCGGCGGCGAGCCGCTCGCCGATGATGGGCGCGATCCACTCCGAGCGCACCAGGCCGTCGCCGTGCTCGCCGGAATACGCGGCGCCCTTGTAGTTCTTCACCAGGGCGCAGGCCTCCTCGGCGATGGCGCGCATCTTCTTCGCGCCGTCCGCCTTCATGTTGAGGATGGGCCGCACGTGCAGCGTTCCGACCGAGGCGTGCGCGTACCAGGTGCCCTCGGTACCGTGCTTGCGGAACACCTGCGTGAGGCGGTCGGTGTACTCGGCGAGGTTCTCCAGAGGCACGGCGCAGTCCTCGATGAACGACACGGGCTTGCCGTCGCCTTTCATCGACATCATGATGTTGAGGCCGGCCTTGCGCACTTCCCAGACCTCGCGCTGCAGCGCTGCGTCGTTGATCTGGATCACGCTCCCCGGGTGGCCGAGGTCGGCCATGAGCTCGGCGAGCTGCACGAGCTTTTGCGCCGGTGCGTCACGATCGTCTCCGACGAATTCGACGAGCAGGATCGCGTCCGGATCGCCCCGGATGAATTTCTCGACAACCGGGCGATAGGCCGGGTTGTTCCGCGCGAGTCCGATCATCGTCCGGTCGACCAGCTCTACGGCCGTCGGCGACAGATCGACTATGTGCTGCGGCGCCTCCATCGCGCGCCTGAAAGTCCCGAAGTGGCACACGCCCAGGGTCCTGAACCTGGGGACCGGTGAGAGCTTGAGATGAATGCGTCTCGAGTACGCGAGCGTGCCTTCGGAGCCGACCAGCAACTGCGCGAAGTTCCAGTCGGCCGCCGGCTTCACCAAGTCGAGGTTGTAGCCCTGTACGCGCCGCAGCACCTTCGGCCAGTGCGCCTCGATCTCGTCCGCCTCGCGTTCGGCGATGCGAATGATTTTCCGCGCCAGTTCGACGTATCCAGCGGGCGCGGCGAGCCGCTCGAGGCTTCCCGCCACCGGGCCGAAGTGATATTCCGAACCGTCGGCGAGCAGCGCGTCGATGCCCAGAACGTTGTGCACCATATTGCCGTAGCGAATCGACCGTGAACCGCAGGAGTTGTTGCCGGCCATGCCGCCGAGGGTCGCCTGCGCGCTCGTCGATACGTCGACCGGGAACCACAGCCCGTGCGGCCTGAGGTGCGCGTTGAGCGCATCCAGCACCACGCCCGGCTGCACCACCGCGCTCGCCGCCTCCTTGTCGACCGAAACGATGCCGTTGAGATGCTTCGAATTGTCGATCACCAGCGCCGCGCCCACCGTCTGGCCGCACTGCGAGCTGCCGGCGCCGCGGGGCAGCACGGGAATGCTCTCTTCGATGGCGATCTGCAGTGCAACCTGGGCATCGCGCTCGGTCTTCGGGATCACCACGCCGACCGGGTCGATCTGGTAGATCGAGGCGTCAGTGGAGTAGCGACCGCGGCTCGCCGCGTCGAACAGGACCTCGCCTTCGATCTCGCGCCTCAAGCGGGCCGCGAGCGCGCTATCGCCGGCGCGCGGATGGAATGAAACGGCGGAGACCGTCGAAGGCGCGCGGTCCATGCGTCACGCGGCCGCGGATTCCTTCTCGGCCTCGAGCATAGCGTCGAGCAGAGCCTCGGGCTCATGAGCCCCAGAGACTGCGATCCGTTTGTTGAAGATGAAAAAGGGCACGCCCTGCACGCCCATGCCGCGCGCCTTTTCCTCCTCGTCGGCCACGGCGCGGCGCAGGTCCTCGTCGGCAATGGCCGCCTGGGCCTCCTCGCGGGCGAGGCCCGCATTCGCGGCCACGCGGACCAGCGTCTCGGAGTCGGTGAGATCCAGGCCGTCGACGAAGAAGGCCTGCATCAGCGCTTCCTTCACCGCGCCTTGAACGCCGCGCACGCGCGCCCGCTCGATCAGCACGTGCGCGGCGAGTGTGTTGGGCTGGCGTTCGATCTTGTCAAAGGCAAAGGCGATGCCCAGTGGCTGGCCCGCCTGCACCAGCCGGTCGTGGGCGCTGTAGCCGCGGGCGCCGAACTTCTTCGCGATGTAGTCGGCGCGGGCGATGCCCTCGCGCGGCACGTCCGGGTTCAGCTCGAAGGGATGGTAGGTGACCTGCGGCGCCGCGGCTGTTGGATTGCGTGCCCGGTACAACTCCAGGGCCGCCTCCAGGCGCCGCTTGCCGATGAAACACCAAGGGCAGACGACGTCGGAAACGATGTCGATGGCGAGAGTCATGGCGGAAATTCCTGCGCGTTGCGGAGCGTGGCGCCATGATACCGCAGGCCCCGCCCCGGGCCATGGCAGCGGAAGGCTTTTCCGATACACTAGCCGCCCGACCCGTTACCGCGAGATTGCCATGGCCCACAGGAGCGGACGCCATTTCCTGCAGATCCCGGGACCGACCAACGTTCCCGACCGGGTGCTGCGCGCCATCGACAGCGCCACCATGGACCATCGCGGTCCGGAATTCGCCAAGCTCGGCCTCGAAGTCCTCGAGGGACTCAAGGCAGTGGTTCAGACGAAGCAACCCGTGGTGATCTTCCCGGCATCCGGAACCGGCGCCTGGGAAGCGGCGATCGTCAACACGCTTTCGCCGGGCGATCGCGTGCTCATGTTCGAGACCGGACATTTCGCGTCGCTTTGGCACAAGATGGCGACGCGCCTGGGCGTCTCGGTCGACCTCGTTGCCACCGACTGGCGGCACGGCGTCGATCCCGCCGCGGTCGAAGCCAAGCTGAAGGACGACCGCGAGCACAGGATCAAGGCGGTGTGCGTGGTGCACAACGAAACCTCCACCGGCGTCGCGAGCCGCATCGCTGCGATCCGCAAGGCCATCGACTCCGCAGGCCACCCAGCGCTCTACATGGTCGACACGATCTCCTCGCTCGCTTCGATCGACTACCGCCATGACGAATGGGGCGTCGACGTCACCGTCGCCGGCTCGCAAAAGGGACTGATGCTTCCACCGGGCCTCTCGTTCAATGCGGTGAGCGACAAGGCGCGCAAGGCCTCGCAGACGGCTGCGCTGCCGCGCTCCTACTGGAACTGGGAGGAGATGATCGCCAACAACAAGAGCGGCTTCTTCCCCTACACGCCGGCGACCAACCTGCTCTACGGCCTGCGCGAGGCGCTGAAGATGCTCCAGGAAGAGGGCTTGGCGAACGTGTTCGCGCGCCACGCGCGCCACGCTGAAGCGGTTCGGCGGGCGGTGCGCGCCTGGGGGCTGGAGATCCTCTGCGCCGTTCCCGAGGAGTATTCGAATTCGCTCACCGCGGTAGTGATGCCGGCGGGACACGACGCCGATGCGCTCAGGAAAATCATCCTCGAGGCGTACGACATGTCTCTCGGCACCGGCCTCGGCCGTCTCGCGGGCAAGGTATTCCGGATCGGGCACCTAGGTGATTTCAACGACCTCACGCTCGCCGGCACGCTCGCCGGCGTCGAGATGGGCTTTGCGCTCGCCGGCGTGCCTCACAAGAAGGGCGGCGTGCTTGCGGCGTTCGAGCATCTGACCGAAAGCGCGCGCGCCCCGTCGCGCAAAGTCGCTTAACCAGGAGGAAAGACAATGAAACTAGTGCACTTGGCCGCTTTCGCGGCTTTTCCCTTTGCTGTCGTTGCTGCCGCGCCTGCCATCGCGTGGGAACCGACCAAGCCGGTCGAAATCGTCGTCGCCGCCGGCGCCGGCGGCGCGTCCGACCAGATGGCGCGGATGATGCAGGCGGCGATCCAGAAGAACAAGCTGATGAGCCAGCCGATGGTCGTGTCGCTCAAGGGCGGTGCATCGGGCGCCGAGGCGCTGATGTACATGAAGTCGGGATCGGGCGACCCGCACAAGGTGCTGATCGCGTACTCGCTCATCTACATGCTGCCGCTGTCGGCGAAGATCCCGTTCAACTGGCGCGAGCTCACGCCCGTCTCGGTGATCGCGCTCGACCAGTTCGTGCTCTGGGACAACACCACGCTGCCCTACAAGAACGTGAAGGAATTCGTCGCGGCAGCGAAGGCCGCCAACCCCCCGTTCAAGATGGGCGGCACCGGCTCCAAGCGCGAGGACCATGTGCTCACGGTCTTCATGGAGAAGAGGACCGGCGCCAAGTTCGCCTATCTGCCTTACAAGTCCGGCGGCGAGGCGGCGACGCAGCTGGTGGGCAACCACACGCAGTCGAACGTGAACAATCCGTCGGAGAACCTCGAAGTCTGGCGCGCCGGACAGGTGCGGGCGCTGTGCGTGTTCGACAAGGAGCGCATGCAGTACAAGGCCAAGGTCACCGACAAGCAGGCCTGGAACGACATCCCGACCTGCAAGGAGGAAGGCCTGGACGTGCAATACCTGATGCTGCGCGCCATGTTCCTGCCGGGCAAGGTCACAGCCGAGCAGCGCGCCTTCTACATCGAGCTCTTCCGCAAGGTGACGCAGACCGCCGACTACAAGGACTACCTGGAGAAACAGGCGTTGAAGCCCGTCTTCCTCATCGGGGCGGAGATGCTCAAGTTCCTCGAAGAGGACGACACCCTCAACAAGAACCTGATGACCGAGGCCGGGTTCGTCGCCAACTGATCGCGGCGGGAGGCGTCGGCCTCCGGCGAGCACCATGGCGGAAGCGGGGAAGGAAATCGTCGCCGAAGACCCGGGTGCACCGGAGGAGGACTCGCCGGCGCTGGCGGGCACGCGCAGCGTCGACATGGTCGTGTCGCTGCTGCTCGCCGCCTTCGCCGCGCTGATGGCCTGGGACAACTGGCGCACCGGCATGGGCTGGGCGCCCGACGGCCCGCGCGCGGGCTACTTCCCGTTCTACCTCTCGGTCATCCTCGGCGGCGCGAGCCTCTTCGGCCTGGTGAAGGCGCTGCTCGATCGGGGCGGCGAGCGCGCGGTCTTCGTCACGCGCGCGCAGTTCAGGCGCGTGCTGCAGGTGTTCGCGCCGACCCTGGCGTTCTGCCTGGTGACGCAGTGGCTGGGCTTGTACGTGGCGAGTTTCCTGCTTGTCGCGGGCTTCATGCTCTTCATCGGGCGCATCGCCTGGTGGAAGTCGCTGCTCACCAGTTTCATCTTCACGATCTCGATGTTCGTCACCTTCCAGCTGGCTTTCGACGTCATCATGCCCAAGGGGCCGCTCGAAGCCCTGTTCGGATTCTAGGAGAGACATGGAAGCGCTGGGCCTGCTCATCCAGGGCTTCCACGTCCTGCTGACCTTCAAGATCCTTTCGCTGATGATGGTGGGCCTGGTGCTCGGCATCTTCGTCGGCGTGCTGCCGGGACTGGGGGGCCCGAACGGCGTGGCGATCCTCTTGCCGCTCACCTTCACCATGGACCCCACTTCGGCGATCGTGATGCTGTCGTGCATCTACTGGGGCGCGCTCTTCGGCGGGGCGATCACTTCGATCCTCTTCAATATCCCCGGCGAAGCCTGGTCGGTCGCGACCACCTTCGACGGTTACCCGATGGCGCAGCAGGGCAAGGCCGCCGAAGCGCTCACCGCCGCGTTCACTTCCTCTTTCGTCGGCTCCCTGGTGGCGGTGTTGCTCATCACCTTCCTTGCGCCCGGCATCGCCTCGTTCGCGCTGCGCTTCGGGCCGCCGGAGTTCTTCGCCGTGTACTTCCTCACCTTCTGCTCCTTCGTCGGCCTGGGGCGCGAGGAAAAGCACAAGACGCTGATCTCGATGTCGCTCGGCCTCTTGCTCGCCGGCATCGGCATGGACACGGTGTCGGCGCAGCTGCGCATGACCTTCGGCTGGGAAGAGCTCTTCCGCGGGGTCAACTTCCTCGTCGCCGTGATCGGGCTTTTCGGCATCAGCGAGATCCTGCTCACCATGGAGGAGCGCCTCGCGCTGCGCGGCCACGCGGCGCGCATCAGCCTGCGCGTGGTGTGGAAGGTCTGGAGGGAAATGCCGCGCTACTGGGCAACGCTGCTGCGCTCGTCGTTCATCGGCTGCTGGCTCGGCATCACCCCGGGCGGCGCGATCGCCGCATCGTTCATGGGCTACAACGTCGCCAAGCGCTTCGCCAAGGACAAGGAGAGTTTCGGCAAGGGCCGCATCGAAGGCGTGTTCGCGCCCGAGACCGCGGCGCACGCCTCGGGTACCGCGGCGCTGCTGCCGATGCTCGCCCTGGGAATTCCCGGTTCCGGCACGGCGGCGATTCTGCTCGGCGGCCTGATGGTTTGGGGGCTGAACCCCGGGCCGCTCTTGTTCGTCGAGCACAAGGATTTCGTCTGGGGGCTGATCGCGTCGATGTACCTCGGGAACGTCGTCGGCCTGGTGATCGTGCTCTCCACCGTGCCGCTTTTCGCCTCGGTGCTGCGCGTACCCTTCTCGGCGATCGCGCCGATGATCGTGGTGTCCTGCGCGGTCGGCGCCTACGCCATCCAGAACGCGATGTTCGACATCTGGCTGATGCTGGCCTTCGGCGTGCTCGGCTACGTGTTCAAGAAGATCGCGATTCCGCTCGCGCCGTTTACGTTGGCCCTGGTCCTGGGCAACCGCGCCGAGGATTCGTTCCGCCTGTCGATGATAGGCGCGGGCGGCGACATGCGCGTGTTCTGGTCGAACGGCCTGGTGGGGTCGATCAGCACGCTCGCGCTGGCGCTCCTCTTCTGGCCGGTGTTATCCGCAGCGATCGGCCGGGTGCGAAGCGCTTTCGCCCAGACGACGGCATAGGGGCCAATGTCCGGGGAAATCCTTCTCGAGTGCGAGGGCGATATCGCCACCGTCACGTTGAGCAATCCGGAGAAACTGAACGCTCTCAGGCTCGGTTCGTGGCAGCGGCTGGGCGAAGCGATGCGCGAGCTCGACGCCGACGTGTCGCTGCGCTGCGTGGTGGTGCGCGGCGCGGGCGAGAAAGCTTTCGCCGCCGGCGCCGACATCTCCGAGTTCGAGACCACGCGCAGGAACGCGAAGCTTGCGAAGAAGTACGGCAAGGTGATCGAGGCGACGATGGCAGCGATTTCCCGCTGCCGGCACCCGACGGTGGCGATGATCCACGGGGTATGCGTCGGCGGCGGCCTGGAGGTCGCCTCGCAATGCGACCTGCGCATCTGCGGAACCTCGAGCCGCTTCGGCATTCCGATCGCGAAGCTCGGACTGGTCGTCGGCTACGGCGAGATGCAGGGGCTGATCGGCGTCGTCGGTCGCGCCGTCGCGCTCGAGATCCTGCTCGAAGGCCGCGTGTTCGGCGCCGAGGAAGCAAAGGAGAAGGGACTGGTGAACCGCGTCGTGCCCGACGACAAGGTCGAGGAGGAATCGATGGCGGCGGCGCGGCGCATCGCCGAGGGCGCGCCGCTGGTGGCGCGCTGGCACAAGAAGTTTGCGCGGCGGCTGGCGAGCCCGCGCGCGCTCACCCGTGCCGAGCGTGACGAAGCCTACGCCTGCTTCGACACCGAGGACTTCAGAACCGGCGTCAGGGCGTTTCTCGCCAAGCAGAAGCCGGAATTCAGAGGAAAGTAAGCCAGCCTCACCCCGGCTGCGGGCCGTCGTATCCTTCGATGACGATGAGATCGATGGTCGACACGTCCTTGCGGAACGTGATTGCCCGCTGGTATTCGGGCGACTTCCAGCAGTCCAGGGCCGCCTGATAGCTGGGAAACTCGATCACCGCGTTGCGGCTGCGGCTCGTCCCTTCCGGATTCTCGTAACGACCGGCGCGTACAAGAAAGCGCGCGCCGTATTTCTTCAGCGGCTCGGCGTTCGCGGCGATGTAAGCCTTGTATTTTTCCTGGTCGGCGATGTCGACGCGCACGACCCAGTAACCTTTGGACATATATTCCTCGTGCGTTAGCCGGCGCTCCGCTCGCGACGCGTCCGGGTTGAACGGGAGGCTGGGCGGGCAGAATCTTTCTTGGGATGCAGCAGCCCGCGCAAGGCGTCGTTCACTGCGCGGTCGTTCGGAAAAGCGTGTGCGATCTGCGGTTCAAGAACGACGACATTCGTTGCTTGAGACACGCGCACCGCATACTTCCCGCGAACCAGGGACGTGAAGTCCGAGCGCTTGTATTCTGGACGAAGTTCGTCGGGAGATTTTCGACTAGCCTTCTTCATAGACTTTCCTTTCGCCCGCTGTCGCGAGGCGTGCCGTAATGATTCGGATTATATCGCCGCGCTCGGTATGACCGACGACAAGCAAGCGCTCGCCGGTCGAGACGCCGAAGGTGACAAAGCGCACTTCACCAACCGAGTGATCGGGATCCGGACCGGTAGCCGAAAGCGTGTCGCGGAAAATGGTGGCTGCCTCTTCGAAGGAAACCCCGTGTTTTTCGAGGTTTTCAGCAGCCTTTGCCGGATTCCATTCGAACTGCAACTAAGATCCCCTCGCTATTCTGGCACCGCCAGCACAGTCCTAATGCATTTTTCAACAGCCTACTACGGGGGGTTACTTATATCGTTCTAGCGCATCCTCTCCCCAACTGACGACTTTGCCGCCTCTAATGACAATTGCCGTAGCCAAGGACTTGCGTATTGGCATGAAAGGCGGGTTTGTTCTGGTTATGTAATAGAGAGCCTCATATTGCGCTCCGTCTTTTCCAACCATTGATTCAACCGTCCATGGATTGTTGACGACTCCGTCGCGTGTTTTTGCAGTTTGATTCCCCATAAGCGAAATAACGTCATTCTTAGTCATACCGACTGAAAGTTGCAGCAACTTTGATTGATTTGAAGCAACCAACTCCGCTAACGTCAGATGTCCATCGAGACCTGCATCCCTTCGTGGCTCTGCATCTTTTCGTGATGTTCCGGAGCAGGCGAAAAGTACCAAAGCAACAATCACCGTACTTAATGTGCGCATGGACGCTCCCCTTTGTTGCTTTGCGTTGGTGGTTCAAACCTGATGCTTGAGGCGGCACAAGTTACAGTCCTCCCGCTATACAACCTTCTTCTTCTTTAGCGCCTCGATCTCCGCCGCGCCGTACCCCAGCTCCGTCAGCACCTCGTCGGTGTGCTGCCCGATGTCCGGCGGCGCCACCGCCATTCTCGCCGGCGTGCGCGACAGCGTCACCGCCTGGTTGACGATGCGGATTTCGCCGAGCGTCGGGTGCTTAACGCTCGCCGCGGCGCCGATGTGCTTCACCTGCGGGTCGGCGAACACCTGGTCGATCGCGTAGATCGGGCCGCAGGGAACTTCTTTCCCGGAAAGGATCTCGATCCACTCCGCCGTGCTGCGCGCCGCGAGCGCCTTGTTGATCTCGGCGTTGAGCGCGACGCGGTTCTTCGAACGGTTCTGCTCGCCCTTGAATTCCTCGCGCTCGAGCAGGTCTTCGCGGCCTATCCCCTGGCACACGCGCCTCCACATGCCTTCGCCGGTGGCGGCGATGTTGATGTAGCCGTCCTTCGTCTTGTACGCCGAGGTCGGCATGCTGGTCGGATGGTCGTTGCCCGCCTGCCCGGGAGGCACGCCCGTCATCAGGTAGCGTGCCGCCTGGAAGTCGAGCAGCGCGATCTGCGACATCAGCAGACTCGACTGCACCCACTGACCCTCGCCGGTCTTTTCGCGCTCGAGCAGCGCCGTCATGATGCCGAGCGCTGCGAAAAGCCCCGCCGAGATATCCGCGATCGCCGTGCCCGCGCGCACCGGGCCCTGGCCGGGAAAACCGGTTATCGACATGAACCCTCCCATGCCTTGCGCGATCTGGTCGAAACCCGGCCGGTTGGCATAGGGGCCGTCCTGGCCGAAGCCGGAGATGCTCGCGAGGATGATGCGGGGATTCACCTTCTTCAGCGACGCGTAGTCGATGCCCAGGCGCGCTTTGACGTCGGGCCGGTAGTTCTCGACCACCACGTCGGCGGTCTTGGCGAGCTTCATGAAGATCGCCACGCCCTGAGGGTCCTTGAGGTTCAGCGTGATCGCGCGCTTGTTGCGGTGCAGGTTCTGGAAATCCGGGCCGTGGCGCGGACCGCCCATGGTGTCGCCGTCCACCGAGGGCGGCGTCTCGATCTTGATCACGTCCGCGCCGAAGTCGGCGAACTGGCGCACGCAGGTCGGCCCGGCGCGCACCCGCGAGAGGTCGAGGATGCGAAAGCGCGAAAGCGCGCTGGAGGCCGGAACGTGGGGCATGAGCGCAGGAGACCGTGACAGTACCGGCCGTATAATAACCCGTCATTCGGGGGAGAAATGTCAGTCCGCGAGCACGACCTGCGCGAAATCCGCGATGCCGTGGCGAAACTCTGTGCCACCTTCCCGATGGAATACTGGCGCGAGCTCGATCGCGAGCGCCGTTATCCCACCGAGTTCGTCGCCGCGCTCACCAGGGCGGGCTGGCTGTCGTGCCTCATCCCCGAGGAATACGGCGGGGCGGGCCTCCCGCTCACCGCGGCCGCCGCGGTGCTCGAGGAGATCCACAGGAGCGGCGCGAACGGCGCCGCCTGCCACGCGCAGATGTACATCATGGGAACCCTGCTGCGCCACGGCAGCCCAGCGCAGAAAAAGCAATATCTCCCCGGGATCGCGAAGGGCAAGCTGCGGCTCCAGGCCTTCGGCGTCACCGAACCCTCCGCCGGGACCGACACCTCGTCGATCCGCACGGCCGCGGTCCGCAAAGGCGACCTCTACGTCGTCAACGGACAGAAGGTCTGGACCTCGCGCGCCGAGCACTCCGACCTGATGCTGCTCCTCGCGCGCACCGCGCCGCGCGAGGAAGGAGCGAAGAAGACCGACGGCCTGTCGGTGTTCATCGTCGACATGAAGGCGGCGTTGCGGGCTGGCCTCAGCATCCGCCCGATCCGCACCATGATCAACCACGCCACCACGGAAGTGTTTTTCGACAATCTCGAGGTGCCGGCGGCAAACCTGGTTGGCGAGGAAGGCAAGGGATTCCGCTACGTGCTCGACGGCATGAACGCCGAGCGCATCTTGATCGGCGCGGAATGCGTCGGCGACGCGCGCTGGTTCATCGGAAAAGCGACCGCGTACGCGAACGAGAGGCAGGTCTTCGGCCGTCCCATCGGCCAGAACCAGGGCGTGCAGTTCCCGATCGCGCGCGCCTACATGGCTTCCGAGGCCGCGGCGCTGATGGTCGAGCGCGCCGCGGGGCTGTACGAAAAGGGCGAGCCCTGCGGCAAGGAAGCCAACATGGCCAAGCAACTCGGATCGGAAGCCTCCTGGCAGGCCGCCGACATGTGCCTGCAGACCCACGGCGGTTTCGGCTTCGCCGAGGAATACGACGTCGAGCGCAAGTTCCGTGAGACGCGCCTGTACCAGATCGCGCCGATCTCCACCAACCTGGTGCTCTCGTACCTCGGCGAGCACGTGCTCGGCCTGCCGCGCTCTTACTAGGATCAACCCCGTGAAAAGGAAGCCATGAACATCCGCCTGACGCTCGCCGCCGCGCTCTGCGCTCTCGCTGCCGTGCCCGCGACCGGCCGCGCGCAGGCCTGGCCGCAGCGGCCGGTCAAGGTCGTCGTCCCCTTTGCCGCCGGCGGCAACACCGACGCCCAGGCGCGCATCATGGCCGAACCCCTGCGCCTGGCCCTCGGCCAGCCGTTCGTGGTCGAGAACCGCGCCGGGGCGAGCGGCGCCATCGCGGCGGAATTCGTCGCCAAGGCCCCCGCGGACGGCTACACGCTGTTTTTCGCCGCCTCGCCGCAGATTTCCACCGTGCCCCTGGTGCAGAAGGTTGGCTACGACCCGCTCAGGGATTTGGCGCCCGTGTCGATGGTCAGCACCAATCCCTTCGTGCTCGGGGTGAATGCCGCCGCCCTCCCGGTGAAATCGGTGCGCGAGTTCGTCGAGTTCCTCAAGGCGCGGCCCGGGCAGCTCAACTACGGTTCGGCCGGCACCGGGTCGCTGCTGCATCTGTCGGCGGAATTCCTTTTCGCGCGCGCCGGCGTGCGCATGGGGCACGTCCCGTACAAGGGCAGCGGACCCGCGGTCGCGGATCTCATCGCCGGGCAGGTGCAAATGGTCATGGGCAATCCCGCAGATTTCATTCAGCAGGCGAAAGGCGGCAGGATCGTGCTGCTTGGCGTTTCGAGCGTGCGGCGCGCGCCGAAGCTGCCCGAGGTGCCGCCGATCGCGGACACCTACCCCGGATTCGACATCGTCACCTGGAATGGATTTCTCGCGCCCGCCGCGACGCCCCGGGCGATCGTCGAGGCGCTGGCGAAAGAAGTCGCCCGAGCGGTGCGCGAGCCGGCCACCGCCGAGCGGCTGGAAGGCATCGGCGTCGACCCGGTCGGAAACACGCCCGCCGAATTCGCCGAGTTCATCCGCAGGGACGCGCCGCTGTGGCGCGAGGCGGTGAACGCCGCCGGCATCAAGCCGGATTAGGCCGGCCTGCAGAGCCTAGCGCCGCGCCACGCCCATCAGCGTGTCGGGCAGCCAGGTGGCGATCTCCGGGAACACGCACAGGATCACGATCGCCAGGAACATGCACAACACGTAGGGAATCGTCCCCCACATGATGCGCGTGACCGGCACGTCCGGCGCGATCGAGCTGACGATGTAGATGTTCAGCCCGACCGGCGGATGGATCAGGCCGATCTCCATGTTGATGGTGAGAATCACGCCGAACCACACCGGGTCGAACCCCGCCGCCGTGATGATGGGGTAAAGGATGGGCGCGGTCATCAGGATGATCGCCGCCGGCGGAATGAAAAAACCGCACACCAGCAGGAACAGATTGATCATCCCCATCAGCACCCAGCGATTGAAATGCGCATCGGCGATCGCCTGCGCGAGCGTCTGGGTGAGGTAGAGCGAAGTGAGCATGTAGCCGAACAGCACCGCCGCCGCGATGATCATCAGGATCATCACCGACTCGCGCGTCGTGTCGCGCAGGATCACCCACCAGGTCTTCGGGCTCCACATCCGGTAAATCAGCACGGCCATCACGACGCACAGCGCCGCGCCCACGCCAGCAGCTTCCGAGGGCGTCGCGATCCCGCCGTAGAGCACGTACATGACGCCGGCGATGATCGCGAGGAACGGCGCGATCTTCGGGATCGACTGGAACTTTTCCTTCCAGCTGTAGCGGAAATCGACCGCGTGCGACCGGAATCCGCGCTTCCAGATGATGAACAGCGTCCACAGCATGAACAACGCCGTGAGCATGATGCCGGGCATCACCCCGGCGAGGAACAGGCGCCCGATCGAAGTCTCGGTCGCGATTCCGTAGAGGATGAAGGTGATCGAGGGCGGGATCAGGATGCCGAGCGTGCCGCCCGCGCAGATCGAGCCGGTCGCGACGTCGTCCGGATAGCCGCGCCGGCGCATCTCGGGAATGCCCATCTTGCCGATCGCGGCGCAGCACGCAGGCGACGATCCGGTGAGGGCCGCGAACAGCGCGCAGGCTCCGAGATTCGAGATCGCCAGGCCTCCCGGCATCCGGTAGAGCCAGCGATCGAGCGCTTCGTAGAGGTCCCTGCCCGCGGGCGAGGAGCCGATCGCCGCGCCCATCATCACGAACATCGGGATCGACACGAGCGTGAAGTCGCTGAGTCCCGCGTAAAAAGTCTCGGCCACGACGTGCAGCGCGCCGAAACCCTGGAAGATCAAAATGAAGACGATCGAGATCGCGCCCAGCCCGAACGCGACCGGCGTGCCCGAAAGGAGCATCGCGAGCGTGACGAACAGCACGATGAGGCCCTGGGTGGTGGGGCTCACGCTTTACGCTCCGTCGTAATTCCAAAAGGCGACTCGCACCCGGTAACGAGGTTGTAGATATCGGCCACGTATTGCAGAGCCAGGAGACCCAAGCCTATAGGCATCGAGGAATACGGGATCCACATGCGCGTGCGCCACATGGTGTCGGAGACCCAGCGGTTGTCCCAGGCCTCCTTCCAGAAATTGAAAGTGAGCACCGCCAGCACCACGCTGAAGGCAAACGAGACCAAGGCGGCAAACAGTGCGAGCCAAAAGCGCGCACGCGGGCCGAGGTAGTGGGGCAGCACGTCGACGTTGACGTGCCCGCGCGTCAGCAGCACGAACGGGCTGCCGACGAAAGTCGCCGCGACCAGGCAATAGGTGGTGAGGTCGGTCTGCCAGATGGTGTTCTGGCCGAGCGCGTAGCGCACGAACACCATATGGCATACCACGAGCACGCCGAACCCGATGAGCCCGGCGGCGACAAAACCGCACAGCTGCGACAGCAGCCGCACTCCGCGTACAAAACGATTCATTGCGCGCGGCCCGGACTGGAAAAACGATCGGCGGGCGGCACTCACCGCCCGCCGAAGGGCCGGTTTCCGGTTATTTGACGCTCAGCGCGGCGTCGATGAGCTGCTGGCCGTCCGGGACTTCCTTGGAGAACTCGGCGTACGAGCTTGCCCGGGCGACCTTGACCCATTGGTCGTATTCGGCGGCCGTCAGCGTGACCACCTCGACCTTGTTCGCCTTGAATACCTTGACCATCTCGTCATCCAGTCCCTTGGCCTCTTTCGCGAAGTACGCCTCGGACTTCTTGCCCGCCTTGAGGAGCACGTCCTGCTGGCGCTTGTTCAGCCGGTCGAAGCTCTTCTTCGACATCAGCACCGGCTCGTACATGAACCACAGGGCATTGTCCCCCGGCGCCGTGAGGCATTTCACCTGCTCGTAGATGCGGAACGAGACGAAGCTTCCCGAGCTCGTGTCGGTCGCATCGGCGACGCCGGTTTGCAGCGCATTGTAGACCTCGTTCGACGGTATCGAGACGATGGAGGCGCCCGCGGACTGCCACATCGCGGCGAAAGTCGGCCCGGCGGAGCGCACTTTCAGGCCCTTGATGTCAGCGGGGGTGCGGATGCAGGCTTTTTTCGATGCGATCGCGCCCGCGAGCCAAGCATCCGCGAGCACGACGACTCCGGCCTTGTCGATCTTGGCCTTGATCTCCTTCATGAACGCGGAATTGTTGACGCGGGCCGCGCGCTCGTGGCTGCGCACCAGCGCCGGCATCAGCGTCGCGCCGAACGCGCGCACCTTGCCGCTCGCGTAGTCGAGCGGGAACGACGAGATGTCCAGCTGCCCGTTCACCAGCGCGTTCCACTGCTCGTTGGGTTTGAACAGCGACGCGCCAGGATAGACCTGCACCTCGAGTTCGACGCCCGCCGCCTTGGCGTCGCGCGCGATGATCTGCACCATCTCGTCGCGCACGTCTCCCTTGCCGCCGGGAAACTGGTGCGACGCGCGCAATACCGTGGGCGCCGCGAACGCGCCCCCGCCCCATGCCGCGAGCAGCGCGGCGAACATGCCTATCCGACTGGACTTCGTCATTGGATTGCCTCCTCCAGAATGGTTGCGTGAAACGCCCCCGGCTTCGGTCCGGCCGGGTGAGGCGTTGTTCGAATCCCCGGGCGTTATTCTATCCATGCCGGCCGGTGCGGGCAAACAACGGTCCCGGGCACAGCGCCGCGCAGGCTATTTCGGCTCGCCCTCGAGCAGCAGGCGGATCAGGGACACGAGTTCCTTTTCCTTCTTCGCGAAGAAGTGATCGGTGCCGAACACCATGGTCTGGCTCGATCCGCGCGTGCGCTTGAGCAGCGCGGCGCGCTTGGGCGCGCCCTGGAGAACCGCGTCGAAGTCCTTTTCGGCATAGACGTCGTACACCGGGAACTTCAGGCGCTTCCACGCGGCGAACTCGCCGTTCGACACCGACAGCGCGATCCAGCCGGCGAGGGGCACCTGCGGGTGCTGCGCCACGTAGTGATTTGCCATGCGCGAGCCCATGCTGTGCGAGAGCAGCACGATCTTGTCGAATTTTTTCCTGCGCAGGTAGGTGAGCGCCGCGGCAAAGCGCGCGTCGGCTTCCCAGAACAGAACCGGGTAGCGCGCCGCCGGCGCGTCGGCCGCGAGGATCGGCATCTGGATCGAGAGCGTCGTGTAGCCGGCGTCGGCGAGCCGCACGCGCAGCTCGCCGATCAGCCCGAAGTCCGGGTGCACGCCCAGGCCGTGAGCGAGGATCACCGAGCCCTTCGCGTCTTTCGCCTGCGCGTAGAGGCCCAGGAACTTCTCGGTGCGCGGCGCTTCCAGCCACACCGCCTCGCCGGCGACGAGCGAGGGCACGACCTCGTCGGCCCAGCGCTTTTCCCTGGCGTAGTCAGAGGGCTGCTGCTGGGCGAGCGCGACAAGCGGCACGCACGCAACGGCCGCAAAGCCCGCCCTCCATGAAGCAAATCGCATAGGCGACCCCCGCAAATCCGCAGCCATTGTAGCCTCGCGCGCGGCCTGAGCGGGGCTTCGGATAAAATACCGCGACTCCGACAAGGCACTCTTACGCACATGAATCCAGTCATCCGGGTGGCACGCAGCGACGACATCGCCACCGTCTCGCTCGACAATCCGGGCAAGCTGAACGCGCTCACGCTCGCGATGTGGAAGGACCTCACCGCGGCGATGGGCGCGCTCTCCGCCGATGCCTCGCTGCGCTGCGTGGTGCTGCGCGGTGCCGGCAACGAGGCCTTCGCCGCCGGCGCCGACATCGCCGAGTTCGCGAGCGTGCGCGGCACCGTCGAGCAGGCGAAGGTGTATCACCGCGAGTACGTGTTCGGGGCGCTTCGCGCCGTTTCGGAGTGCCGCCATCCGACCGTCGCGATGATCCAGGGCCCGTGCGTGGGCGGCGGCCTGGAGATCGCCTGCCAGTGCGATCTGCGCATTTCGGCGGAATCCGGGAGGTTCGGCGTGCCCATCAACCGCCTCGGGTTCTCGATCGCCTGGGACGAGCTCGCGTCGCTGCTGCCGCTCGCGGGGAAGGCGGTGGTGCTGGAAATTCTCCTCGAGGGCCGCATACTCGATGCCGGGGAAGCGCACGCCAAGGGCTTGGTCACGCGCGTGGTGCCCGAGGGAAAAATCGAAGAGGAGACCTACGCGACGGCACGGCGCATCGCGGCGGGTGCGCCGCTCGTTGCGCGCTGGCACAAGCAGTACGTGCGACGGCTGATGCCGCCCGCGGCGCCGCTGAGCGCCGCGGAGATCGAGGAGAACTTCGCCTATCTCAATACCGAGGACTACCGCATCGGCCAGCAGGCGTTCCTCGCCAAGGCAAAGCCGAAATTCGTCGGCCGCTAGCGCGGAGCAGGAGAGGAGCGAAAGAGAATGGCAGGACCCTTGTCCCACATCCGCGTCCTCGACCTGTCGCGCGTCCTCGCCGGCCCGTGGGCCGGGCAGAACCTCGCCGACCTCGGCGCCGAGGTGATCAAGGTCGAGCGCCCCGGTGTGGGCGACGATTCGCGCGCCTTCGGCCCCCCCTGGATCAAGGACCGCGAAGGCCGCGACACCCGGGACTCGGCCTACTACACCTCGGCCAACCGCGGCAAGAAATCGGTCACGGTCAACATCTCCAAGCCCGAAGGCCAGAAGCTCGTGCGCGAGCTCGCAAGAATCTCCGATGTGCTCATCGAGAACTACAAGGTCGGCGACCTCGCGCGCTACGGCCTCTCCTACGACGACCTGAAGAAAATCAACCCGCGCCTCATCTACTGCTCGGTGACGGGCTTCGGCCAGACCGGACCCTGGCGCGAGCGCCCGGGCTACGACTTCATGATCCAGGGCATGGGCGGCATGATGAGCGTCACCGGCGAGCCCGACGGAACGCCGGGCGGCGGCCCGCAGCGCGCCGGCGTTCCCGTCGCCGACATCATCACCGGCATGTACGCCTCGATCGCGATCTGCGCCGCGCTCGCGCACCGCGCCGAGACGGGCGCAGGCCAGCACCTCGACCTCGCGCTGCTCGACTCGCAGATCGCGCTGCTCGCCTACCAGAACACCAACTACTTCTCGACCGGCAAGCCGCCCGCGCGCATCGGCAACCTGCACCCGAACATCGTGCCCTACCAGCCGTTCCACACCAGGGACGGCAGCGTGATCCTCGCCTGCGGCAACGACAATCTCTACCGCAAGTTCTGCGAAGCCGCCGGCTGCGCCGAGCTCGCCGACGACCCGCGCTTCGCCTCCAACGGCAAGCGCGTCGAAAACCGCGCCGAGCTGACGCGGCGGCTGCAGGAGATCTTCCTGGCGAGGACCACGCGCGAGTGGGTGGAGCTGCTCGACGCCGCGGGCGTCGCGAACGGCCCGATCAACGACGTCGCGCAGGTGTTCGAGGAGCCGCAGGTCAAGGCGCGCGGCGTGAGGATAGAACTCGAGCACCCGGTCGCGGGAAAGCTGCCCCTGGTCGCGAGCCCGATGCGCTTCTCCGCGACGCCGCTCGAGCATCGACTGGCACCGCCGGTGCTCGGTCAGCACACCGAGGAGATCCTGCGCGGGGTGCTGCGCTTGAGCGACGGCGAGATCGCCATACTTCGCGCCGAAGGCGTGGTCTAGGCAATCACAGGAGACATAGCATGCCCGCCCCCGAAAACCGCCGCTCCGCCATCGCCACCGCCTGCATCATGGTTGCGGGCTCGCTCGCCTGGATCCTCGGGATCTGGGCCTCGGGAATGGAGGGTGCCAAAGGCTTCTTCGGCCCGGCGCCGCTCATCGCCGATGCAAATCTTCTCCTTGAGATTTTTCTCGTCGCGGGCCTGAGCTACGGTTTCCTGCTGGCGCGGCGCGGCAACATCGACGCACACCAGATCAACCAGACCACCTGGGTGGTGCTCAACGTCGGGCTCATCGCACTGGTGATGGCGGGCTCGATGCAGGACGTGAAGATCGCCAGGGCGTCCGACCTGGCCGACTGGCGCGTCGGCATTACCTGGCTGCACGCCGCGGCAGGAATACTCACCGCGATCGCCGGGCTGTGGGTCGTGCTGCAGATGAACGGCGTGCTGCCGCGCGCCTTGCACGTCGCAGGGTGGAAAAACTTGATGCGCGCGACGCTCGCCGGCTACTGGGCGACCGCGTTACTCGGCGGCGCCACCTATGTGTTCTGGTACATCGCCTGAGGGACGATTGCCTCGCGGCGCCGCTTCACAGGAAGCGGATCAGCATGCGCGTCGCGATCAGATAGAAAAGGATCGCGAAAGTGCGCCGCAGCCACACGGTGGGCAGCCGGTGCGCGGCCGCGGCGCCCAGGGGTGCCATCAGCACGCTCGCAACGACCACCCCGCCGAGCGCCGGCAGGTAGACGAAACCGATGCTGTAAGGCGGCAGCCCGGTCTCGCGCCATCCCGTGACGATGAAGCCCAGCGTGCCCGAAAGCGCGATCGGAAAACCGATCACCGCGGCGGTGCCGATCGCCTGCAGCATCGGCACGTTGCACCAGAGCATGAAAGGTACGGTCATGAACGCGCCGCCGACCGCGGCGAACGCCGAGGCCGCGCTCACCAGGAAGCCGGCGACGAACATGCCCAGGTGCCCCGGCGGCTGCCGCGACGCGCGCGGCTTGCGCCCGAGCAGCATGTTGGTCGCGGCGAGATAGATCACCGCGGTGAAGATCGCGGCGAACAGCGCCGTCGGGATGAAGCTCGCGATCGCCGAGCCCACCAGGCCGCCGGCGAGGATGCCCGGCGTCATGCGCCCGGCGATGTCCCAGCGGATCGCGCCGCGCTCCGCGTGGGCGCGCACCGAAGACACCGAGGTGAATAGGATCGTCGCCATCGAGGTGCCGACCGCCAGGTGCAGGATATGCGTCGCCGGCAGCTGCTGCGCCTCGAACAGCAGCACCAGGAACGGCACCATGATCGCGCCGCCGCCGATGCCGAGCATGCCGGCAAAAAACCCGACAAAGGCGCCGATCGCGACGTAGCCGGGCCACCACTCCACTAGAGCTTCACACCCGCTTCGCCAGCCACTCGTGCACCTGGGCCTTTTCCGCCGCGCTCATGTGCAGCCCGCACTTGGTGCGCCGCCACAGCGCGTCGTCGCCCTCGCGAACCCATTCGTGCGCCACCAGGTACTCGAGCTCGCGCTCGTACAGGCCGCCGCCGAAATTGATGCCGAGCCCGCGCTCCTCGTGCGCGTCGCCGATGATCCGCTCGGCGAGGCTGCCGTGGCGGCGCAGCAGCCGCGTCAGCCACTGTTTGGGCAGCCGCGGATAGCGCCGGCGGAAATCGAGCAGCAGCCCGCGGAAGGTGTTCCCGTCGAGGTCGCCGCCGGGCAGCGCTTCGGCATGCGTCCAGCGTCTGCTCATCTTCGGGAAGCGCGGCGTGAGCTTCTCGAGCGCTCGTTCGGCGAGCCTGCGATAGGTGGTGATCTTTCCGCCGAACACCGACAGCACCGGCGGTCCGTCGGGCCGCTCTCCGGTATCGAGGAACAGCTGGTAGTCGCGCGTCACCGCCGAGGGGTTCTGCGTCCCGTCGTCGAACAGCGGGCGCGCCCCCGAGTAGCTCCACACCACCATGCCCGGCGTGACCGGGGTTTCGACGTAGCGGCTCGCGGCCTCGCACAGGTAGGCGATCTCCTCGCGCGAAATCCGCGGCCGGTAGTCGTCGATCGTCACCGGTACCTCGGTGGTGCCCACCAGCGTGTACTCGCGCTCGTAGGGAATCAGGAAGATGACCCGGCGGTCCGGGTTCTGCAGGAGAAAGGCGTGGCGCCCGCTGTGGATGCGCGGCACCACGATGTGGCTGCCCTTCACCAGGCGCACGCTCGCCACGGGCTTGGCGTGCAGCATGTCGTGCAGCACCTGGTTGACCCAGGGTCCGGCGGCGTTGACTAGGGCGCGGGCGCGCACGTCGCGCCGGCCGCCGATGACGCCGTCGAGCGTCGCCACCCATTCGTCACCCTCGCGGCGCGCGTACACCAGCCGCGTGTGGGTGAGGATTGTAGCGCCGTGCTGCGCGGCCGATTGCGCGTTGAGCAGCACCAGGCGCGCGTCGTCGACCCAGCAGTCGTAGTAGACGAAGCCGCGCTTGAAACCAGGCTTGAGGCCGGTGCCGTAACCGCCGCTCGTGAGCCGCACGCCCTTCGACCTCGGCAGCGAACTCGCGCCGCCGAAGCCCGGCAGGCAGCGCCCCAGGTGGTCGTAGAGGAACAGGCCGGCGCG
>JBGQFD010000044.1:0-28673 GCA_041496705.1 Gammaproteobacteria bacterium
CGCGCGAAAATCGCCGAGCGGCTGTCGCAGGCGAGGCCCGCGGAGTCGGGCGACTTGCAGGTGTGCATCCAGGTGAACGTTTCGGGTGAATCGAGCAAGAGCGGCGTCGCGCCCGGGAACCTGGCGCCGCTCGCGCGGCAGGTGGCCTCGCTGCACCGGCTCAAGCTGCGCGGCCTGATGGCCGTGCCCGAGCCGACGCCGGACGTGCGGCTGCAGCGGCAGCGCTTCGCGCAGCTCGCGCGGCTGCGCGACCGGCTCAATAGCGACGAGGGCTTTGCGCTCGATACGCTGTCGATGGGCATGTCGGCAGACCTGGAGGCGGCGATCGCCGAAGGGGCGACCCTGGTGCGCGTCGGCACGGCGATATTCGGGGAGCGTCCTGCGTGAATCGCGCTTTGTTCCCCGCGAAATTTCCGGGACCGGCCGGGCCGAGTGCATAATACGCGCTCGCCGGCACACTCCGGGACTTAGAGCTTCGCACGCGAAACACGACTATGAGAGTCACCTTCATCGGCGGAGGCAACATGGCCGACGCGCTCATCGGTGGGATGCTGCGCAAGGATTTCCCGCTGCACGACCTGCGCGCCGTCGAGATCGACGCGGGCGCGCGGCGCCGCATCGAGCAGAAGTACGGCGTCACCTGCTTCGACAAGCCCAAGGACGCGCTGCGCTCGGGCGACGTGGTGGTGTTCGCGGTGAAGCCGCAGCACCTGCGCGAGGCCGCCTCCAAGTCCGGCATAGCCGACAACAACAACCTCGTCATCAGCATCGCCGCGGGTGTGCGCCTCGCCAATCTCTCCAAGTGGCTGAAGGGCCACACGCGCCTGGTGCGCGCCATGCCCAACACGCCGTCGATGATCGGCGAGGGTGTCGCGGGCCTCTTTCCCTTCTCGCGCGACGTGACTCGCGAGGACCGCGCGCAGGCCGAGACCGTCCTCGGCGCGGTCGGCGCGACCGTGTGGATCACCGACGAGTCGCAGATGGACGCGGTGACCGCGATCTCCGGTAGCGGCCCGGCGTACGTATTCTATTTCATCGAGGCGGTCGAGGAAGCCGCGGCCGAGCTCGGCCTGCCGATCCCGATCGCGCACCAACTCGTGCTCAACACCTTCAGCGGCGCGGCCAAGCTCGCCGCCTCGAGCCCCGATCCGGTGGCGGTGCTGCGCGAGCGCGTCACCTCCAAGGGCGGCACCACCGAGCGGGCGCTCGCCAGCATGGCAAGAGACGAGGTCAAGGCGGCGATCATCCGCGCCATCCACGCCGCCAACGAGCGCGGCAGGGAACTCGGCGAGGAACTCGGCAAGGAGTGACGCCAAGCCATGCTCACCCAGATCGCGCAGCTCCTCATCGTCAACGCCTTCGGACTCGTCGTCTACGCGCTGCTGCTGCGCTTCTACATGCAGCTCTTTCGCGCGCCGTTCCGCAACCCCGTCGGGCAGCTGGTCGCCGCGCTCACCAACTGGATCGTGGTTCCGGCGCGGCGCGCGATCCCGGGTCTCGCGGGCATCGACCTGGCGAGCCTGATCGTCGCCTGGATACTGCAGGCGCTGATGCTGACCTTGATGCTGTGGCTGCGCGGGTTCGCCTTCGGCAACGCGCCCGGGACGGCGGCCGGGCTGCTCTTTGGCCTGGCGGCGATCGAACTGCTGCAGGCCTCCCTCTATCTTCTGATCGGCATCATCATCATCCAGGTGCTGCTCAGCTGGTTCAACCCGCACACCCCACTCGCGCCGGTGCTCGACCCGCTGACGCGGCCTTTCTACGCCCTGTTCCGGCGTTTCGTCCCGCCGATCGGCAACGTGGATTTCTCGCCGCTGTTCGTGCTCATCGTCGCGCAGGTGCTGCTCATCCCGATTGGCGCGCTGGTGCGCATGATCGAGGGACCATTCTGAGCGCCTGGGCGCGGCGCGTTCCGCAGGGCTGGCTGATCGCGGTCCACGCGCAGCCCGGCGCGAAGCGCAGCGCAATCACCGGCGTCGTATCGGATATGCGCGGAGACGCCCTCAAGGTGCGGGTCGCGGCGCCGCCCGTCGAGGGCCGCGCCAACGAAGCCCTGGTCGATTTTCTCGCCGACGCTCTGGATGTCCCCAGGCAATGCGTGAGCGTGGTGAAAGGCGCAACCGGGCGCCGCAAGACTCTGCTGGTGGCGGCGCCGCACCTCGATCCGGAGGTCCTGCTGCGATCCTGAGCCGGCCGGATCAGGCTTGGTAGACGACCTGCCCGTCCACCAGGGTGTAGCGGACTTTCCCCGGCAGCTCGTAGCCGATGAAAGGCGTGTTCTTCCCCTGGCTCTTGAGGAAATCGGCGGTGATCTTCACGTGCGCGTCCGCATCGAAGACGCACAAGTCGGCGCCGCGGCCCACGCCGAGCTCGCCTGCCTCCACGCCCAGGATCGCCGCCGGCCGCGAGGTCACGGCGGCGAGCGCATCGGGCAGCGCGACGCGCGCCTCCTCGGCCCACTTGAGCGTGAGCGGCAGCAAGAGCTCGAGCCCGGTCGCGCCGGGCTCGGACTCTGCGAACGGCAGCTGCTTCGCGTCCTCGTCGACCGGCGAGTGGTCCGAGCAGATCGCGTCCAGGGTCGCGTCGGTGAGCCCCGCGCGCAATGCGTCGCGGTCGCGCAGCGAGCGCAAGGGGGGAACGAGGTGGCAGTGCGAATCGAAGTAGCCCAGATCGATCTCGGAGAGGTGCACGTGGTGCGCGCTGACGTCACCGCTCACCGGCAGGCCCTCGGCCTTCGCCGCGCGCAGCATCGCCACGCCCTCGGCGGTCGAGAGGCGGCACAGGTGCACGCGGGTGCGCGTGGCACGCACCAGGTGCAGGATCGTCGCGAGCGCGATGGTCTCGGCGAACGCGGGGATCCCGGCAAGGCCCAGGCGCGTGGCCACCTCGCCGTCGTGCGCGACGCCGCCGCGAGCGAGATATCCGTCCTGCGGCCGCAGCCATACGGCGAAACCGAAGGTCGCAGCGTACTGCAACGCGCGCCACAGCACCTGCGTGTCGGGAAGCGTGTCGGCGTGCGAGAACGCCACGCAGCCCGCGTCGCGCAGCACCGCCATCTCGGTCAGCCTCTCCCCGCCGAGCTTCCAGGTGAGCGCCCCGAGAGGATGGACGTGCGCGAGGTTGAGGTTCCTCGCGCGGTGCCTGAGCATTTCGACCAGGCCCGGTTCGTCGAGCGGCGGGTCGGTGTCCGGCGGGCAGGCGAGGCTCGTCACGCCGCCTGCCACCGCCGCCTGCATCTCCGATTCGAGCGTCGCCTTGTACTCGAAACCCGGCTCGCGCAGCCGCGCCGAAAGGTCGATCAGGCCGGGGCAGACGACGAGGTGCGACGCGTCGATGGTGCGCTCGGCGCGAAATCCCGCCGGAGGTTTCCCGAGCGCCGCGATTTTCCCGCCCGCGATGAACACGTCCTGCTTCGCGTCGATGCGGTGCTTCGGATCGACGAGACGGCCGCCCTTGATGTGGAGGTTCGTCACGTGTAGGGGCTTCCGTCCTTGTGGGTGAACACCCATTTGCCGTCGATCATGCCTGCGGCCATGTCGACGTCGCTGTAAGTCGCGCCGTCACCGGGCGTGCGGTCGCCGATTTCCAGATAGACGACAGGCTTGGCGGTCTCGTTGACCAGCTGATGGCCGTCGGCTTTGCCCGCCGGAAAGCCTGCCGCCATGCCAGGCGCCAGCGTCTGGCGGCCGGCGTCGGTGACGAGCGTCACCTCGCCCTCGAGCACATAGATGAATTCGTCCTGTCTTGCGTGCCAGTGGCGCATCGAGGACTCCGCGCCAGGATCCAGGCGCGTGAGGTTCACCCCGAAATTCTTCAGCCCCGCGGCGTCGCCCAGGCGGCGGCGGTGGCGACCCGCGACCCGCGACTTGTACGGCTCCGGATAGCCCGTGGCCGATTGCTCGGGCAGATCTTTCGGATCGATCGCTGGCGGCAGAGGTTTCGTCATGGTCAGTTCCCGGCGAGTATGCTCATGACAGCCATGCGCACGGCGATGCCGAAGGTCACCTGCGGCAGGATCACCGAATGCGGGCCGTCGGCGACCGCGGAATCGATCTCGACGCCGCGGTTCATCGGCCCGGGGTGCATGACGATGGCGTCGGGCTTGGCGAGGGCGAGCTTCGCCGGGGTGAGCCCGTAGGACTTGAAGAATTCCTGGGCGGAGGGCAGCAGCGGCCCCTTCATGCGCTCGTTCTGCAGCCGAAGCATCATCACCACGTCGCAACCGGCGAGGCCTTCGCGCATGTCGTGGTGCACCGATACGCCGAGCTGCTCGACCCCCGTCGGCAGCAGGGTGCGCGGGCCGATGACGCGCACGTCGGGCGTGCCGAGCGTGGTGAGCGCGTGAATGAGCGAGCGCGCCACCCGCGAGTGCAGAACGTCGCCAACGATGGCGACCGCGAGGTTCGCAAATTCCTTCTTGTAGTGGCGGATCGTATAGATGTCGAGCAGCCCTTGAGTCGGATGCGCGTGGCGCCCGTCGCCGGCGTTGACGACGTGCACGTGCGAGGCCACGTGCCTGGCGATGAGGTGCGGCGCGCCGCTCGAGGAGTGGCGCACGATGAACATGTCGGCGTGCATCGCCGAGAGGTTGTCCACGGTGTCGAGCAGCGTCTCTCCCTTGGTCGAGGAGGACACCGCGATGTTGAGGTTGATGACGTCCGCCGAGAGGCGCTTGGCGGCGATCTCGAAGGTGGTGCGCGTGCGCGTCGAGGGCTCGAAGAACAGGTTGAACACCGACTTGCCGCGCAACAGCGGTACCTTCTTTACCTCGCGGTCGCCCACGCCGATGAAGGACGCGGCGGTGTCGAGGATCTGTGTGATGATTTCGCGCGGCAGCCCCTCGATCGTGAGCAGGTGCTGGAGTTTGCCCTCGCCGTTAAGCTGCGGGTTTTGCATCGGAAAGCCTCAAGGTGAATCGATCCTGCGCGTCCCGCGCGAGGCGCAGGAGCTGCCCTTGCGGCACGGCGAGCATCGCGCCAACGTAGCGGGCGGCGATGGGCAGCTCGCGCTCGCCGCGATCCACCAGCACCGCGAGCTCGATCCTGCCTGGCCGACCATAGTCGAAGAGTTCGTTCATCGCCGCACGCACGGTGCGCCCGGTGTAGAGCACGTCGTCGACCAGCACGATGTGTCGGGCGTTCACGTCGAAGGGGATCTGCGAGGGCTTGACCTTGTGGTGCAGGCCGGCGGTGTCGAAGTCGTCGCGATAGAACGAGATGTCGAGCGATCCCAGCGGCAAGGCGAGTCCCAGCTCCCGGTGCAGGCGTTCGGCGAGCCATGCGCCCCCGGTGTGGATGCCGACCATGGCGGTGTCGGGGCCGATGCTCTCGCGCAGCTTGCGCGCCAGGTCCTGGCACAGCGCTTCAGCGTCGGGGAGCGTCATCGAAATGGTTCTGCAGAATGATCTGCGCGGCGAGGGCGTGCACCGCGTGCTTGTGTTCGCGCCCGCCGCGGCCGTGTTGGCGCAGGCTCGCCTCGGCCGCAACCGAGGAGAAGCGCTCGTCGGCGAAGTCCACCGGAAGGCGGAAGCGCGCCGCGAGCTGGCGGGCGAAGCGTTGCGCGCGCCGCGTCATGTCGTGCTCGCCGCCCTGCGCGTCGAGCGGCAGGCCGACCAGCAGGCGCTGTGGCCGCCATTCGCGCACCAAGGCCTCGACTTCTGCCATGCGCCGGCCGCGCCTCGCTTCGAGCATTCCCAAGGGATGGGCGATCCGGGTTTCGGTCTCGCCGACGGCGACGCCGATCCAGCGCGTGCCGAAGTCAAAAGCGAGGACGGTGTGGCCGCTGACCTGGGACGCCGGGGCCGCCGTCGTCGCGCTCACGCGTGCCCTGCCTCCTCCGAGAGCTTGGCGAAATCCACGCCGAGCAGCTTCATCGCAGCGGGGAGCCGCTCTCCGGCGGGCGTTTCGAACATGATGGCGTCCTTGGCCTCGACCGTGAGCCAGGCGTTCTGCTTGATCTCGTTCTCGAGCTGCCCGGCGGCCCAGCCGGAGTAGCCCAGCGTCACCAGCATGCGCTCGGGGCCGCCGCCTTGCCCGACCGCCTCGAGGATGTCCTTCGAGGTGGTGAGGCCGACCGCGTCGCCCACCGAGAGCGTCGATTGCCACTGGCCGAGCGGCTGGTGCAGCACGAAGCCACGGTCGGTCTGCACCGGCCCGCCGAAATACACCGGCGCGCTCACCAGGATCTGCGAGGAAAGCGGCAGGCTCAAGCGCTCGAACAGCGCGCCAAGGGTCATCTCGATGGGCCGGTTGACCACCACGCCGAGCGCACCCTTCTCGTCGTGCTCGCAGATGTACGTCAGGCTGCGGGCAAAATAGGGATCGGCCATGTTGGGCATGGCGATCAGGAAGTGGTTGGTGAGATTGACCTGGGCCATGGAGCAAGACTCCATTGTAATGCCCCGGCGGAGCGGCGCACAGGCCTCTCCTCGCGACCCCGCTTTAGGCCGCGGCGCGGCGATCCTTGAGGAAGCCCGCGATCTTCTCGAGCAGGTCGTCTTCCTGGTAGGGTTTGCCGAGGAAGTGGCTGACGCCGATTTCCCTAGCGTAGTTCTGGTGCTTGTCGGCGGTGCGCGAACTGATCATGATGATCGGGATCCCGGCGAGGCGCTTGTCCGCACGGACGTTCCGCGTGAGATCGAACCCGTCCATGCGCGGCATCTCGATGTCCACGAGCATCACGTCGGGAATGACTTCCTGCAGCTTCTCCATCGCTTCCACGCCGTCGCGCGCCGTCACCACAAGATAGCCCTGGCGCTCGAGCAGGCGGCCGGTGACCTTGCGCACGGTGAGCGAATCGTCGACTACCATGATGGTGGGCTGGACCGCGACCGCCGCCGGTTTGGGCGCCTCGCGCGTCGCACCCGGGACGCCGATCGCCTCCTTGAGGGCGAGCTGCACGGGGTTGAGAATCAGGACGATTTCCCCAGTCCCGAGCACCGTGGCACCGGTGATGCCGGCGATGCGCTGCAGTTGCGGCCCGATCGACTTCACCACGATTTCCTGGTTGCTGCCGACCATTTCGTCGACGTGCAGCGCGATGGCATTGCTGCCGCTGCGCAAGTAGAGCGTGGGCGAGAAGCGCTTTTGCTCGGCGGTCGCCTCGGACGTGCCGAGCAGGTGCTGCAGGTAATGGAACGGGTAGCGCCGGTCGTGCCATTCGGTCTGGCGCGTCGCATAGGCGTTGTCGAGTTGTTCCTGGCGCAGCTGCTGCACCTGCTCGACCATGACCGCCGGAATCGCGTAGCTCTTGCTTCCCGCGCGCACCAGCACCGCCTGAGTCACCGCCAGCGTGAGCGGGAGGAAGATCGCAAACCGCGTCCCCTGTCCTCGCGTGAAAGCGAGTTCGACGCGTCCGCCCAGGGCCGCGACTTCGCTGCGCACCACATCCATGCCGACGCCGCGCCCGGCAACATGGCTCACCTCGTCGGCCGTCGAGAAGCCCGATTGGAAAATGAAATCGGCGATTTCCGCCTCGGAAAGCGTGACGCGTTCGCTCATCAGTCCCTTCTCGATGGCCTTCTCGCGAATGCGCTCAATGTCCAAGCCCCCGCCGTCGTCGGAGAGTGCGAGCTGCACCTCGTTGCCCTCCTGGCGCAGCTCGAGGCGGATCTCACCGACTTCGGGTTTGCCCGCGGCGCGGCGCTTTTCCGGAGTCTCGATGCCGTGGGTCACCGCGTTTCTCAGCAGATGCTCGAACGGCCCGGTAATGCGCTCCAGCACCGAGCGGTCGAGTTCGACTTGGACGCCCTTGATGTCTAGGTTGGCGCGCTTGCCGACTTCCTTCGAGGTCTGGCGCACGACGCGGTAGAGGCGCTCCGAGAGGCTGCCGAAGGGAACCATGCGCACGCGCATCAGGCCCTGCTGCAGGTCGCGGTTGAGCCGCGCCTGCGCGAGCAGCGCCTTCTCGGTCTCATCGACGGTGTTTATGAGGTTGGCGTGGACCGTGGACACGTCGCTCACGCTCTCGGCCATCAGCCGCGTCACCTCCTGGAACCGCGTGAAACGGTCGAATTCCAGCGGGTCGAATTCGCGCTGGGTCTCCCTGGCGAGCTCCAGGCGCGACTGCATCTGCGATTCCGCCTGGATCTCGATCTCGCGCAGCTGGGCGCGCAGGCGCGCGACGTTGTCGGTCAATTCCTGCATCGCCGCCTTGAGCGCGCGCATTTCGCCCTCAATCCGGCTGCGCGCGATCGCCACCTCGCCGGCCTCATTGACCAGTCGGTCGATGATGTCGGCGCGAACGCGCAACACCGCCCTGGGCTGAGCTTCGCGCTCCGCGGGCAGCGCTGCCGGGACGGGAGCGGGGGCGGTGGCCGGGGCCGTCGCGGCTCGCTCACGCCCCGCAGGAGCGGCAACCGGCTCGGCGGCAGGCGGTTCCCCGGCGACGCCCGGCTTCTGCAGCCGGTCGAACAACAGGCCCATGCGGTCCCAGGAAGCGTCTAGCTCCTCGAAGAAGGTCGCCGGCAGCGTCTTCATAGTGATCGCGTTTTCGACGCGCGTTTCCATGCGGTGGGTGAGCTCGCCGAGGGCCATGGCGCCGGCCATGCGCGCGCTGCCCTTTAGCGTGTGCAGCACGCGCTGCAGTGCCTGACCGAGCAGCCGGTTGTCGCCGTTTTCACGCCAGTCGCGCAGTGCCGCGCCCACGGCGGGTATCAGCTCGTGCGCCTCATCGAGAAAGATCTGCAGGAGCTCCGGATCGATGTCATCGTCCAGGCGTCGCCGGCGACGCTCCTCCTGCTGAGTCTGGTCGGTCTCAAGTTCTTCGACCGGCACCTCGGACTCGTCGGTTTCCTCTTGTCCAGCTGCGTCGGGAATTGCGGCCGCCGCCCCCTCCTCCCCGCCCAGCTCGACGCGCAGCAGGCCCGCTTCCTGCTCGGGAACCTCGGCAGTCGGCGTCGGCTGCGCGACCTGTAACTGCGCGCCGATCTGTTCGAGCCGCGCAGCCAGCGCCGGCACCGGCCCGGGCACGCGAAACTCGAGCACACCCGTCACCATGGCTTCGACGGTGTCGATCGCCTCCCCGACGAGCGCCTGCTCCTCCTCGGAGAGCTCGCTCACGGCCAGTTTCTGCAGCGCCTTTTCCAGGGCATAGCCGAGGTCGGAGAGCGCCGCGATCCTCACCGTCCCCGAATTGCCGGCCAGCGTGTGCACCGCGCGCATCAGCGTGTCGGTGACTACTCCGTGCTGGCGCAGGGTTTCGTGCTCCTCGCGGATCGTCGCGATGTGCGAGCGCGCCTCTCCGCTGAAGATGGTGAAGAGGGTGGTCGATACCCGGTGCTCACCGAGCTGCACCGTTTCGCCCTCGGCCGAGGCCGCCGGTAGCATGGCAGGCGCGACCTCGATCCCGGCGGGCACGACCAGGTCCGCGCGGGGCGCCGTCGGTGTCGCTTGCGGCGGTTCCTCGCCTTTGCGGATCTTCTCGGCAATTTCCACCAAGCTGCGTTCATCGCTGGAGATCCCGCCCGACTTGAGGCGTTTCACGTTTTCCGAAAAATACTCGTGCGCCGTGTCGACGAGCTGCAGCAGTTCGGGCGTCGCCGCGCGCCCCTCCTGCAGCCACAGGTTCATGGTCTGCTCGATCGCCCAGGCCGCTTCGCCGAGCCGCGTCAGGCCCACCATGCGCCCGCTGCCCTTGAGAGTATGGAATCCGCGGCGCAGGGTGATGAGCGCTTCCTTGTTCGCATGCTGCTCTCGCAAAATCGCCAGGTTCTCGCGGATGGTGGCAAGAACCTCATCGGACTCGTCCAGGTAGACACCCAGAAGCTCCGCGTCTACGGTCTCGGCGCTCGCATGAATGAGCTTGGTCGCCTCGGGCGAGGGCGCCGGTGCGCCCGTTCCCGGCGCAATTCTCTCGATCGCCTCGCGCAGGAAGGGTGTGAGCGGCATGGTCGCCGACTTGTCCAGGGCCTGCAGCGCCTGCCCGGTGGAAGTCTCGAGCCTCTCGTCGGCGACGAGTCCAGCTTCCTTCTGCAGGGTGGCCAGGTTCTTCTGCAGCTCCGCGCGAATCGAGTTGTCCCCCGGCTTCCTCTTCCATTCCTCGTAAAGGTTCGCTGTTTCGCGCTGCTGTTCGACGATCTGCGCCTCGACGGTGGCCACCGGGTGCGCGTGTTCGGGTTCCTCGTCCCGCGGCCTTACCGCCGCGATCGGCCGCATGATCGCGTCAAAATCGGCCTGCCCGTGCCCGAGCGCCTCGATGTAAAAGCCCAGGCCCGAGAGCGTCTGGGCGATGCCCTCGAAGTCCTGCGGGTTCGCGACGTAGTCGGCTTCCGAAAAACGGCGGATCTGTTGGGCGGCGGCGCTCAAGGTCTCGCGGGCACGCTGCTCGCCGAGCATTTCGAGGGCGCCGAGCAGCTGCCGCATCGGCTTCTCCAGCGGCCCAAGTTCGCCGCGCCTGGAGGAGTCGCGGAAAAACGCGTCGAGCGCCTGCTCGATGGTGCGCAGATTCGTCTGCATCTCCGCGACCACCTGGTTCATCAGCAGGCGCTCCTGCGCCTTGCGCGACATTTCGTCCAGAAGTGGGATCTCGGGCGTGCCGCGCAACAGATTGCCCTGCACGCAGTCCCTCAGTCGCGCGCAGACGACCTCCGACTGCTGCTTGAATTCCTCGGACAGGCTGGCGAACCCGGCCAGCGCGCTCTCGACGAACAGTAGCGCGGTCGCGACCTCGAGGGCCACGGCGTCACTCATCTTCTGCGGCTCGGCCGCGAGCCAGTCGGCGACCCCGGCGATATCCTGCGCCAGCGCGTCCAGGCCACGGTTACCGAGCCTCGCGGTCCGGTCCTTCAGCGCCGCCACGCTATCGCGGAAGGTCGGCAGCGACGCCGCGTTTCCTGAGGCGAACTTGTTCCACGCATCCTTGGCCTGGCCTAGCAGCTCGCGCGCCGATTTGAGCGCGGCGGCTTCGGTGGTGGCGCCTTCCGCTCCCTCCACCGGCGGCAGCGTTTGCGCCAGATGGTAGGTCTCCTGCACGTCGCGCACGTGGCCGCTCGTCGGCGTCGCGCGTGCCACGTAGTACAGCACCTCGCGCATCAGGCGCTCTGCGACGTTCGGAATACCCTCGGCCATGCGCTTCATCTGATGCTCGATGCGGTTGCACAACTGCTTCGCGTCGAGTTCCGGCGGCACCGCCTGATGCGCGAGCGCCTCGAAGAAAGCAAGGGACACCCACCAGAACGCACGCTGCGACGTCAGGCCTTGCGTGGCTTCGACTGCCGCGACGGCCGAGCGCATCTCTTCGGCGCCCGCGGAATCGTTCTTCAGCCACTTGAGGAAGCCACGCTGGTAGCGACTGCGCTGCTCGCGCAGAAACTTCTCAAGCTCGGCGGGCTTGAGCACCACCGGGATCTTGTCGCGTCTTGGCGGGCGGAAAGACAGATCGGGAAAATACAGGTCAGTAGGATCGCCCCGGCCGCCACGCGCCGCCACCACGTCCCTGTATAAGGAATAGAGCCGCAGCGGCTGATTGGGATTGCCAGCCATGAGCTGGTCGAGATAGGCGAGTATCCCGCCCAGTGCGCGCTCGGCGAGCGCGAAAGCGGCCGCGTTTCCGCGCGACCCTTCCTTTTCCAGCCCCGACAGCAGGGTTTCGACCTCCTCGGACAGGCGCGTGACGCCGTCCAAGCCGACGATCGAGAGCGCGCCGCGCGCCTGGTGCAGGTGTGCCTGGCTGGATCTCAGCTGTGCCGCGTCGGCCGGGTTGGCGGCGAATGCGCGCAGCTCCTCCTGGGCTCGCTGTAGGGCGAGATCGATCTCGCCTTTCACCCAAGAGAGCGGTCCGACGTCGAATTCGGCGCGCGGGTTCATCGAGTGGGTTCAGTCACCTCGGCCCAGGGAAGCTCTGAATAAGCTTCGCTGCCTCGCGACGCAACTCATATTCTTTCGGGCCTTCCCTAGGCGATCTTGAAACCAGCAACCGAACCCTTCAGTTCCTTGGCAAGCTCGGCGAGCTGACCGATCGACACGGCAGTTCGCTTGGTGCCCTCGGTGGTCTGCTGCGTGATGCCGAGAATGTCCTGCATGCTGGTGGCGACCGTGCTGGCGGCCTTTGCCTGTTCCTGCGTCGTCGAGGTGATGCCTTCGATCAGCTGCGAGAGGTGCTGCGACACCGTGCCGATCTCCGAGAGCGCCTGGCCGGCGGCATCTGACAGCCTCGCACCTTCGACCACGCCCTGGGTGCTCTTCTCCATAGCCGAGACGGCATCCTGCGTGTCGGTCTGAATCGTCTTCACGATGGCGCCAATCTGCTTGGTCGCCTCGGCCGAACGCTCCGCGAGCCGCTGCACTTCTTCGGCAACCACGGTGAAGCCGCGCCCCGCCTCTCCGGCTGAGGCCGCTTGGATGGCGGCGTTCAGCGCCAAAACGTTGGTCTGCTCGGTGATGTCCGAAATCAACTCCACGATCTCGCCGATCTCCTGCGAGGACTCTCCAAGACGCTTGATACGCTTTGAGGTCTCCTGAATTTGCTCGCGAATCTCGTTCATGCCCGAGATCGAGTTCTGCACCGCCTGCGTGCCCTTCTGCGCGGCCGCGAGCGATTGGCGGGCCACCGTCGCCGACTGCGAGGCACTCGAGGACATGTCGCCCATGGCCTTCGCCATACTCAGCACCGAGGCGCTGGTAGTGCGGATCTCCACCGACTGCCGCTCTGCGGCGGCGAGCAGTTGCGCAGAAGTCTTCTGCGCAGCCTCGGTGGCGGTGGTCACCTGCGCCGCGGTAGTGTTGATGCGGCCCACCAAGCCTCTCAGTTCGTCGATGGTGAAGTTGACCGAATCGGCGATCGCGCCGGTAATCTCCTCGGTCACCGTCGCCTTGACCGTGAGATCGCCCTCGGCGAGGTTGCCCATCTCGTTCATGAGGCGCAGGATTGCGTCCTGGTTGCCGCGGTTGACGCGCTCGACCTCGGCGCGCTGGCGTTCGGCTTCCTCGGCGCGCCGCCCGGTGTCGCCGAGGTACACCAGGATCAGCAGCCCGATCACGCCGACGCCGAGCAGAATCAGCACCGTCAGCGTGATGGCGTTGACCGTGCGACCGCCGAGCTCCTGCTCGTAGGCATCGCCCAGTTTCTGCGCGGCCGCGAGCAGCGGCTCGGAATCGTCCACGACCCGCCGGCCGGCCTGCTTGGCATTCACCAAGGCCTGGAGGTTGCCGAGAATCGCGGCCACCGCCAGCTGGAATTCCTGGTTGGCTTTGTCGAGCTCGGCGAGCTTGGCCTGCTGTTCCGGGTCCTTGGTCGCGGAAATTCTCAGCACGTCGCTGCCCTTGGCCATGCCCTGCAGCAGGTCACGAAACGTCGTCGTGTCCTTGCCCATCAGGAACGCCACCTCGGGATCGATGACGTCGGCACCGAGCATCGAATTCGCGTTCTTTGCCAGCCGCTGCGTCAGCATCACCAGCTGTCCGGACAGCGAAATCTCGCGCGCCGGCGCCTGCGTCTGCAGCTTCAGCGCCTGGATCTGCTCGGCGAGGTCGAGAAGCTGGGGATTGTTGGCGTTGATCTGGCGCACAGCATTGCCCAGCCCGATCAGGTTCTTGCTCTGCTCCAGGACCAGCTGAACCGAGCGCGCGGTTTTCTCCCATTCCTTGGTGAGGGTCTCGAGCGACGGCCGGACCGCATCCGATGTCGGAGGCAGGGATACGCCGCCCGAGTCGCCGCCCTGGGTGAGCAGCTTCAAAGCGGTGAGGAACTCATCGCGCGCCTGCTGCAGCTGTTTGAACGCCTCGGGGCTCCCGATCAGCCCGGTTTGCGCCGCTTTGGCAATGCGCTGGGTGAGCATGCGCATCTGCGCCGAGGTGGAGATGTAGACCGTGCCGTAAGTCGCGGCCCGATTGTCAATGAACACCACCACCGCGGCAGCGATGAAGAGCACGCCGAAAATCGAGCCGAGAATCGCGTACTGCTGCCCGACGCGCAGGGCGCCGAGCCCGAGCATACGCCGCTTGGGCCCCTCCATGACCGTGGTCGGTCCCGGGGCCCGGCCCGGCGCTGCGACATTGGGCACTGCCCAGGGCGCGGGTTTTGCGCCGGGCCTGGGTGCCGGTCGGGCCGGGGCGGCCTCCTTCTTGTTGCCGAGCTTGAACGAAAACTTGAATGCCATAAAACCTCCGGATCTATGCGTGAACTACCGACTGCACGCCGTACCACAATGCACGATGGCACGAAGCGCGGGCGTGTTGCGTGTCGCCGCCAGTACCGGCCGTCGTCACATTTCTTTTTTTCACCAGCCCATCACTCTATGCACCGACGTGCAGGAAAGCATCGCTGGAAGTGAGTTCACTCACGTTCAACTCGCGCCAGACGCGGCCCTCTTCGTCTCGGTAGGCCGCACCGACCCAAGGTCGGTCCGGCGGCTCGTCCACGGACTCGAGGGTCTGCACGTTCTTCAGCCCCAGCATGCGACTGATCATCAATCCGCTGAACGAGTGAAACCGGTCCGCGATCAGCAGCAGTCGGCAATCGGGCGTGCGTACGGTCGGCTCGCCGCTCATGAAAGCGCCGAAATCCACCACGCTCGCCAGTACTCCGCGGATGTTGGCTAGACCCAGGTACCAGGGCTTGGTCAGCGGCACGCTGGATATTTCCGGCAGCGGCAGCATCTCCCCGGCGTCATCGAGCTTGAGCAGCCAGTGGTGCGCTCCGGTCTGCACCCCCAGACGCGACGTGGGCTCAGTCTCCGCCTGGGCCTCGCGCAATCTTTGGGCGAGGCTCTGCTGAAACTCTCGTAGGCTGATCTGTCGGGCCATTCCGCCGGTCCCTTACTTAATCGCCGCGACCTTGGCGAGCAGATCCTTCGCCTCGATTGGCTTCACCAGATAGTCGGTGGCCCCTTGGCGCATGCCCCAGATGCGGTCGGTTTCCTGGTTCTTGCTCGTGACGACGATGACCGGAATGTGCTTGGTGGCCTCGTCCCTAGTGATGGCGCGGGTAGCCTGGAATCCGTTGGTCCCTGGCATCACGACGTCCATCAGGATCAGATCGGGTTTTTCAGACTTGGACTTGGCTATGGCTTCTTCACCGTTCTCCGCCGTGACGCATTGATACCCCTGCTTGGAAAGGATCTCCATGAAAAACTGGCGGTCAGTGGGTGAATCGTCGACGATCAGGATCTTCCTTATCGGCATAGCATTACTCCTCAAGTACGAATGGGCGCGTGCACCCCAACGGTTTTCAGAAGACTGTCTTTGGTGAAGGGCTTCGTGAGATATTCGTCGGAGCCAACCATGCGACCGCGCGCGCGGTCGAAGAGACCGTCCTTGGACGACAGCATGATGACCGGTGTAGCGGCAAAACGCGTGTTCTTCTTGATGAGCGCGCATGTCTGATAGCCGTCAAGGCGCGGCATCATGATGTCGACGAATATGAGGTCGGGCTGGTGATCGGTGATCTTGGCAAGCGCGTCGAACCCGTCTTCAGCCAGAATCACCTTGCATCCGGCCTGGACCAGAAAAATCTCCGCGCTGCGGCGGATGGTGTTCGAATCGTCGATCACCATCACCTTGATGCCCGCAACACTGGTGGCTTCGCCCACGCATCTCCTCTATTTGTTGTTTAGTGTTCCGACAACGTGCTGCAAACAACATCGGCATAGATGCGCCGAGCCTTAACGCTTCTGACACTATACAACCATACTCATGTAAAACAAAGCCTTGTAAGGCTTATTTGAGGTCTATTGTAAGAGTGCTCGGCTTCCACCCGGCCGTTCTGAGGCAATACCGGCGCAGTCACGCAGGAACCGCGCCGGTTACAGCTTGATCATTTCGAAATCCTCCTTCCGTGCCCCGCACTCCGGGCAAGTCCAGTTCATCGGGATGTCCTCCCAGCGCGTTCCCGCGGGAATGCCCTCGTCCGGTAGTCCGGCTGCCTCATCGTAGATGAAGCCGCAGATCAGACACATCCAGGTACCTAAATCTTTCTTTTCCATCATCAGGTTGTCATTGGGATACAATGGGTCGCCGCATCTTAACCTGATCGGCACGATGCGTGCCAACCGCACCGATCTCCTCACCGCCCATGTCCTCGACCGCGCTTCCCCCGATCGTGCTTACGTTCGCCGCAACCGACCCCACCGGGGGTGCCGGACTCCAGGCCGACCTACTGACGCTCTCTTCGATGGGGTGCTACGCGTTGTCGGTGGTGACGGCGGTCACCGTTCAGGACACCGCGGGGGTGGAGAGCCTGCATCCCGTGGATTCGGACTGGGTGGTGGATCAGGCGCGCCTGCTGCTCGAGGATATGCCGGTCGCCGCGTTCAAGATCGGCCTCGTCGGGAGCATGGAAAACGTGGCCGTGATTGCCGAGATCGTTTCCGACTATCCCGATGTGCCTCTGGTCTTCGACCCGGTGCTCGCGTCGGGACGTGGCGACGAACTCGCGACCGAAGACATGATCTTAGCAATGCGCGAGCTGCTACTGCCACAGACGACGATCCTTACGCCGAATAGCCGCGAAGCGCGACGCCTCGTCCAGGAGAGTAGCGAGGACGAAGATGATCTGGATCTGGCGCGCGCCGCCGAAAAACTGCTTGGCTTGGGATGCGAGTACGTGCTCATCACCGGAACGCACGAAAATACACCGCAAGTGATGAATACGCTGTACGGACCGGAGGGCGTGGTTCGCTCCGATAGCTGGCAGAGACTCCCAGGAAGCTACCACGGGTCGGGCTGCACGCTCGCCTCCGCAATCGCGGCGACCCTTGCCAATGGTCTGGAGCTACCTCAGGCAGTTCACGAGGCGCAGGAGTTCACCTGGCAAGCGCTGAACGCGGGGTTTCGCCCCGGGATGGGTCAATATCTGCCGGACCGGTTTTTCTGGGCACGGGAATCGGATGAATCGGGTCCAGGTGGCGCTTGAGGGGCACGGCACCGCGGCGTCGCAAGTAGCACGGTTGTACGCCGTCACTCCCGAGGAACCCGACACCCGGATTCTCAGGGAGAAAGTGAAGCTGGCCCTCGCCGGCGGAGCGCGCGTCGTCCAGTACCGTACCAAGTCTGTCGATCAAGCGCTGCGCCGCACCCAAGCCGAAGCGCTTTGTGCGTTGTGCCGGGATGCGCACGTGCTGTTCATCGTCAACGACGATCTGGATCTCGCGCTGTCTGTGGGGGCCGATGGCCTGCACCTGGGTCGCGAGGATCTCGAAATCGAGCGCGCCCGCGAGGAACTCGGCGCCACCAAGCTCCTCGGCGCCTCCTGTTACGACAGCCTCGATCTAGCGGTCACGGCGCGCAGTCAGGGCGCCGACTACGTTGCGTTCGGCAGCGTTTTCCCTTCCCGCACGAAGCCCGGAGCAACTCGCGCGCCGCTCGCCATTTTCCGCGAGGCTCGGATGCGGCTCGACATCCCCATCGTCGCCATCGGTGGCATCACCCCGGAGAACGCGCGCGTGGTGATCGATTCAGGAGCTCACGCGATCGCAGTGATCAGCGCGCTGTTCGATGCCCAGGGCGTCGATGCGGCGGCTAGGGCCTTCGACCGCCTCTTCCCAAGGGAGTCACCGTGACCGGCAACGAAGCCTTGTTCGCCCGAGCCCAGAAATCCATTCCCGGCGGCGTGAATTCGCCGGTGCGGGCATTTCGCGCGGTCGGCGGAACGCCTCGCTTCGTCGCGCGCGGCGCGGGCAGCCGGATCTGGGACGCGGACGGCCGTGAGTACATCGACTACGTGGGTTCGTGGGGACCGCTCGTACTCGGGCACGCGGATGCCGACGTTGTCGCGGCAGTGCGCGACGCGGCAGGACGCGGACTATCCTTCGGCGCGCCGACTGAAATGGAGACCGAGTTTGCGGAGCTGCTCGCGCAACTTGTTCCAGGCCTGGAACTCGTGCGCCTGGTCAGCTCCGGCACCGAGGCGACGATGTCAGCCTTGCGGCTCGCGCGGGGGTTCACTGGGCGAAACCTAGTCGTCAAGTTCGAGGGCTGCTACCACGGCCATGCCGACAGCCTGCTGGTCAAAGCAGGGTCCGGGGCACTGACCCTCGGCCATCCAAGCTCGGCAGGCGTGCCCCCGGAGACCGCCGCGCAGACGCTGGTTCTTGCGTACAACGACACGGCGCAGCTCGAGGCGGCATTCCGCGAATCGGGTCAATCCATCGCCTGCGTCATTGTCGAGCCGGTCGCGGGAAACATGAATCTCGTGGCGCCTTTGCCCGGGTTCCTAGAGCGCCTGCGCGAACTGTGCTCGCAGTCTGGGGCCGTGCTCATTTTCGACGAGGTGATGACGGGTTTCCGCGTCGGACTACAGGGCGGGCAGGGCCTGTACGGCGTCCGCGCCGACCTCGTAACCTTGGG
Source organism: Gammaproteobacteria bacterium (assembly GCA_041496705.1). Taxonomy (GTDB): domain Bacteria; phylum Pseudomonadota; class Gammaproteobacteria; order Burkholderiales; family SG8-39; genus VBDM01. Next base: position 18,282 of record JBGQFD010000044.1, read on the forward strand.
GAAAGTCATCGGCGGTGGGATGCCCCTGGGCGCGTTCGGAGGCCGGCGCGACATTATGGAAAACGTCGCGCCACTCGGTCCGGTCTACCAAGCCGGCACGCTATCGGGAAACCCAGTGGCGGTGGCCGCGGGGCTGGCCACGCTTCGAAAGATCCAGGTGCCGGGATTCTATGAGCGCCTCGGGGCAACGGCACGATCGCTCTGCGAGGGTATGACCACGGCGGCACGGCGCCGCAAGGTCGCGTTTTCCGCGCAGCACGTGGGCGGCATGTTCGGGCTCTATTTCCGGGCGACGCCGCCCTCCACGTACACCCAGGTGATGGAGTGCGACAGAGAGGCGTTCGGCCGATTTTTTCATTCGATGCTTGAGCGCGGCGTGTATCTCGCTCCCTCGCCCTACGAGGCGGGATTCGTGTCCGCCGCACACTCGGCAACCGACATCGCCGCCACCATCGCGGCGGCGGAGGCGACCTTCGCGACGCTTCCATAGAGCCTCGGTCGCGGCCGGGTCAGACTAGGAACAAGGTCGCCAGTCCCAGGAAAATGAAAAATCCCCCGCTGTCGGTGATCGCCGTGACCATGACCGACGATCCGAGCGCAGGATCGCGCCCTAGCCGCATCATGGTGAGCGGGATCAGCACGCCGGCAGTGGCCGCAAGCCCCAAGTTGAGCGTCATGGCGGCGGTCATCACCAGTCCAAGCGACACTTTCCCGTAAAGCCAGTATGCAATCAGCCCGAGCGCGCTACCCCAGATAAGCCCGTTCAACAGGGAAACGCCGAGTTCCTTCGCCAGCAGCTTCCTCGCGTGGTCCCTCTGAACCTGGCCCAGCGCGATCGAGCGCACGATCATGGTGATGGTCTGGTTACCCGAGTTTCCACCGATTCCGGCAACGATGGGCATCAGCGCCGCCAGTGCAACCAGTTTCTCGATCGAGTGCTCGAATGCGCCGATCACCCGCGACGCGACAAACGCGGTGACAAGGTTGATGGCCAACCAGGACCAGCGGTTCTTGACGCTAGCCCACACCGAGGAGAACACGTCTTCCTCTTCCCGAAGGCCGGCCTGGGTCAGCAGCTCGCTCTCGCTCTTGCTGCGGATGAAATCGACCACCTTGTCCACCGTCACGCGGCCCACGAGCTTGCCCTGATCGTCGACCACGGGGGCCGAAATCAGATCGTAGCGCTCGAACGCCTTGGCGGCGTCCTGCGCCTTGTCGCCGGTCTGCAGCGTGACCATGTCGCTTTGCATGACCCGGCCAACGTTGTGCGCGAGCTCGGAGACGATCAGCTTGGAAAGGGGCAGCACACCCTTCAAGCGCTCGTTTGCATCGACCACGAACAACTGATCGGTGTGGTGCGGCAACGCGTCGAAACGCCGTAAGGAGCGTGTTACCGCTTCGATGGCGGTGTCTTCGCGCACGCTGACGACGTCGAAATCCATGAGGGCGCCCACGGCGTCCTGCGGATACGACATGGCTGCGCGCAGTTGTTCGCGTTCCTCGACGGGGAGCGCTTTGAAGACGTCGTGGATGACATCGTCCGGGAGGTCAGGGGCGAGATCCGCGATCTCGTCGGCCTCGAGTTGTTCGGCCGCCGCAACGAGTTCCTGCGAATCCATGCTGCGGATGAGCGTTTCGCGCACCGCGTCCGAGACTTCGAGCAGAATCTCGCCGTCACGCTCTGCCTTGACCAAGTTCCATACGATCTGGCGTTCCTCGAGCGGCAGCGACTCCAGGAGGTAGGCGATGTCGGCGGGATGCATGACGTCGACCTTGGCACGCAGCCCGGCGACGTGGCGCGCCTGCCGCTGGGATTCGGCCGGCCCGAAGCCAGGCGTCTCGGTGCTGTCTCTCTCGCCTTCGGTCGGTCGCAGGCGACGCAGCAGTTCCTGAACCTCGCGCAGGTCCGCCTGGAGATCCTCGAGGTCCTTCTTCCGGTTCAGAGCGTCGGTCATGCGCCGCGGCAGGCCTTTGGATGCGGATTGCAGTCTGCTCGACACCGCTCGCCAGCGGATGCCAGCCCGCGCGCGGCTGCGGCGATTCTAGCAGCGCACTGCAGGGTGGCGAAAGAAGAATCTCGCCCGACACACTTGGCATTTCTTCCCCACGGGACCTGTGACGCCGAACCCGGGTGAGCGTTGCGCGCAAGCCACTGGGTGGCCGACTCGATCTCTTGCGCGCCGCGTCCTAAGGCACCTGCGCCGTGGGCATTCGCTCCCGTATGACGTCGCTGTAACTCGCGAGATAGGCGGAATCTCGGTGGCGGTCGTAGTACCGCGGCCGCGGCAGCATCGCTGCAAGGCGCGCAGCCTGCTCCGGCGCGAGATCGGCTGCGCTCACCCCGTAGTAGTGGCGCGCCGCGGCTTCGGCCCCGAAGACCTCTTCCCCCCACTCCGCCACGTTCAGGTAGATCTCGAATATGCGCCGTTTGTCCATCACCACCTCGAGCATGGCCGTTATAGCAGCCTCCTGAACCTTGCGCAAAGCGCTGCGCTCCCCGGAAAGAAACAGGTTCTTCGCGAGTTGCTGCGTAATGGTGGAGCCTCCGGAAACGATTTTTCCGCGCTTCTGGTTCCTGTCCATCGCGCGCTGAATGCCTTGCCAGTCGAACCCTTCATGGTCGGCAAACTTGGCATCCTCGGCCACGATGATGGCGCGTTTCAAGTCGACGGATATGGCCTCGTAGCCGGTCCACTGGACCTGTAGCTGCGCCTTAGGGCTCTTCTGGCGCAAGGTCTCGAACCGTGCCTCCATGAAGCGCGTAGACAGTGGATTGTTGTCGACCCAATAGAGAATCTGGACAAAATACCAGAACTCGTAGACCGCCAAGGCGAGGACCAAGGTCCCAACCAGGTAGCAAAACCCCCTCCACAGCGATACGAGCAGTTTCATCGCAGTCGCTGCTCCGACGCCGAATCGCGCAGCACTTGCTCACCGGTGGCTCTGGCGAAGGCCGCGTGGATTTCAGGAGACTTGCTGTGCGCGACCGGATTGCCGATCACGGCGTAGCGGTCGGTCATGACGGCAATTCCTCTGGACTACGATAGCGTCCGACGCGGGTCCGCGCGAGGGAGGCGTTTCCTTACTCGCTGTACACCTTGCCGCCGCGCGCGAAGTGCCATGTGCGCGTAATGACCAGGACGTCGGTGTCCTTTCGAATGTCGGGCGGAAATTTCGCGTAGGGGGCCCCCATATGGACAATGCGCTGCGCGGCCGCGTCCAGAATTTTCTGCCCGGAGGATTGTTCTAGTTCCACACCTGTCACGCTGCCATCGTAGTTGATGGACACCGTGAGGCGCAGGCTGCCGTAGATCCTGCCCTTGGCGCTTTCCGGGTAGTTGAGGTTCCCGATCCGCTCGATCTTCTGCCGCCAGTCCTCCGCGTACAGGGCATAACGAACCTCAGCCGCGCGTGCGCCGACGAAGGCCTTTCGCGGGCGCTTGTTGTACTCCTCGATCTGGCGCGCGATTTGCGCCTCCATCCGGGCGATAAGCACGGCGCTCTCGCTGAGTTCCGTTCCGGACAGCAACGCCTTGGATTCCGATTGCGCCTTCTGCTCCGCTTGAGCAACTCTCTTGCTGGGCTGAGCCTGAGAAAGCAGCTGCTGCTGCCGGGTCTCCAGTTCCTGGATTCTGCGCTGCGAGCGCTTAAGGTCCGCACCGCGTTCGATCGCTTGCAAGACGGGCAAGGGCGATTTTGCGCGCCGGTTCAGATCGGTGTCACCGCCCCCATCGAGACTCGCCTGAGCATAGACGTCGGGATCCGTGGGCTTCGTGCGCGACTTGGAATTTACGAACACCACTTCGAGCTGGGACGGTGCGAATTTGCGCCCGGCGTCGGGCAGCTTGAAGTGAATCGACAGGATGATTCCATGGGCGATGATCGAGATCGACAACGCCAAGGCCAGTACGCGCGATTCCGCATCCAGATCGGCAAGCGGCGCAGGCCAAGAGAGTTCGCTGGACAGCGACTCGGGCAGGTTCACGCTTCTAGCGTTAAAAGCTTTGTGAATCATGCGATTCTACGATAATCCTGGAGTTTTGTCTTAAGTATCTACTCCGTCCCCATGAGGGGTTCCCTAGGCACCCGGAAAACACACTTAAGGGTGGCATCGATCAAATCGACCTCTGTCACTGCAAGCTCGACGCCCGAGCCAGGCGCGAGCGACGGCAGAGAAGGCACCCGGGTATAGAGCGGCAGGCCGTCGACCTTCACCAGATTTTCTCGCACCACCGTCGCCCCTGCAATCTCCACCCGTTCCTGCAGGAGCCATTTGAGGCACCAGAAACGCTCCATACGGGCCTGAAATTCGTCATAGGCGGCGTAGGCCGTCTCAAAATCGTTCACTGCCGACAGCATGGTATCGGCGTTCCGAGCGAAGGGCGGGGCTTCGCCCTGGAGCAAAGCGACCAGCTGCCACTGATTCAGCAGATCGACGTAGCGCCGCAGCGGGGAGCTTGCCCAGGTGTAATGACTGATTCCGAGCCCCTGGTGTTCCATGGCCGAGGTCGACATGCGCACCTTCCCGCCGGCCTGGACTCGGTAGATCGCGGCCACGCCGTTATCGTCGAGCATTTTCCCCCAGGTACCATTCGCGGCGATCATGAGTTCCGACACCAACTTGTCTAGCGGCGTGCCACGCCTGCGCTCGGCAATGGTAACGCGGGCGGCATTGCCGTGACCGTCGATGATGAAGTTATAGTCGGGACGCTCGTACGCCGCGGCTGGTTTGCCGCGGGAGCGCTCCAGCGCGACGGCTATTCTCCAAAGCGTATGAAGTTCGTGACAATAGGCAATGTCGTCGCGCAACTCACCTGCGAGAAACGCCGCGTCGAGCACCTCCAAGGCGTGGTGGCGAAGGTTCGCGGCGATCGTCACCCGCTCCAGACGCGTGTGCCGGGCTTCGATTGCGAGATCGGCGCTGCGGACGTCCAGATACAGCGAAACGGCGGGCCGGACCGTGCCTTCAGCAAGGGTAAAGCGTTCGATCACTTCGGGCGGCAACATCGTAATCTTTCGGCCCGGCAAGTACACAGTAGAGAGCCGCCCACGAGCCAGCGCATCGAGCGAGGATCCTGGCGCGACCCCCAGTGCCGGCGCCGCGATGTGGATACCCAGGCGCATTCTGCCGTCGTCGAGCGGGGTGAGGGAGAAGGCATCGTCGATTTCCGTGGTAGCGGCATCGTCGATGCTGAATGCAGATACCTCAGCGAGTGGTAGGTCCGGGAACTCGTTCGGCACCAAGCCACCGGGAAAGCCCGTGCCTGCGGGAAAGTGCTCCGTGAGGAACCGGTTCAGGTGGTATTCGTGTGCATCGGGAATTCCTCCACAGCGCTCGATGACTCGCGCCGTAGATAGCCCGGTTATTGCGCACGCCGCGTCGAGTGCTTTGGTTTCGGCACGGTTTCGATCGGGCGCGTAGAGCAGCTGCGCCAGCATGGGTCGGTATTCCTCGGGAAGTTCGCCGCGCACGAGTTGTTCGGTCCACGCGGCAGTCCTTAACTGCTGTTGCCTCTTGCGCTCTACGCTCGCCAGGGCGGCGCGCAGCGTCTCCGGTGGCGCGGCCCGGTAGCGCCCCCTGCCCTCGCGGTAAAAGTACATAGGGGCTCGGTGCAGTTTGACCAATATACCGGCTGCCTCCGTGGCCGAAGGGGTTCGCCCGAAGTATTCACTTGCGAGACGAGTGAATTCGAATTCCGCCTGGCCGCAGCATTGCCAGAGGAAATCAATGTCGACGCTTGCCGCGATCGCTTCGGCTTGCAAGAGCAGTTCGGCGGCAGCGGGCTCGGGGAAGCGAAGGAAGACATCTTTCGCCTTTATTTTCGCGCGCTTTCCGTGGGGCGCTTCGATATGGAGAGAGTTGTCGCCGTCGGTGACGACCGCGGCAACTCTGAGCGTGCCGTGATCTTCGTAGAGGACGTTCACGGAGAGGCGGACCTGGACATGAGCCGGGTCCCAGGGACCGACGGATGAGACAATTATATCTCAGCGTAGTACTGTTTCTTCCGTTCATATCTCGAGGGCCGATGAAATGGCGAAGATCGATTCGATATCCGTCGCAACCGCAAGAGTGCCGCTTGACACTGTCACCAGCTTTGCGACGCGCACCGTCTCGGCGCGCGACTACGGGATGGTCAAGATACGGGCAGGCGGATTCGAGGGCATCGGCTTCTGCTATGCGGGCTCCAGCGGCGGGGCGCTGGTGGCGCAAGCGGTGGAGCAATTGCTGGCTCCATTGCTCCTTGGAAGCGACAGCCTGCTGGTAGAGGGACTTTGGCAGCGCATGTTTCAGGAGACGCTGCTGCACGGGCGCGCGGGGAGCGTCATGCGCGCGATTTCGATCGTCGACTGTGCGCTTTGGGACCTGAACGCTCGCGCGGCAAGACTGCCGCTGTACAAGTACCTAGGTGCGGCAGCGGATGATGCTGTCCCGGCGTACGCAAGCGGCGGCTATTACCTCCCCGGGAAGACGCCGAAGAAACTCGGTGTGGAGATGGCCGGATATGTCAGAGCCGGATTCAAGGCCGTAAAGATGAAGGTGGGTCGCCTGTCGCCGAAAGAGGAGGCGGAGCGGGTAAGGGCCGCACGCGAGGCCATCGGGCCGGATATCGAACTCATGCTGGATGCGAACAACGCGTGGCAGGATCTGCCCACGGCGATGCGCTACGTCCAGCGGTTTGAGCCCTACGACCCGTACTGGATCGAGGAGCCGTTCTTTCCGGATGACGTCGAGAATCACGCGCGCCTTGCCAAACTCACGCGGATCGCGGTTGCTACGGGCGAAATCGGTACCGGTCGCTGGCACTTCAAGGAAATCCTCGACAAGGGGGCGGCGCGGATATTGCAGACAGACGCTCTGGTATGCGGCGGGGTGTCCGAATGGAGAAGGATTGCAGCAACGGCCGCGAGCTACGGGGTGACCCTATGCCCTCATTGGTTCCACGATCTGCATGCGCATCTGGTCGCGGCAACGCCGAACGCCCGCTACGTTGAATTCTTCCCAGACGATCAAGTACTCAACTTCAGGCGCCTGATTGATACGCAACTTGCCCACCGGAATGGTGCACTGATCCTGCCAAAATCACCCGGTTTGGGATTCCGATTCGAGGAAAAGGCCGTCGCGCGCTACGCGCTCAGGGACGGCAAGTCCGTGTGGAAGGAAGTCAGCTAGCCGCGCGCCCGGCAAGCGCGGTAAGCAACCGCTGGTGAATTCCGCCAAAATCCCCATTCGACATCACGAGCACCTGATCGCCGGGCCGGACTTCATCGAGGATTCTCGAAATCAATCGCTCGATATCGGGTTCACAGGCGGCACGGTCGCCAAGCGGGGCAAGCGCCGCCGCCGCATCCCAACCGAGATTGGCGCTGTAGCAGAAGACCCGGTCGGCGCCTCCGAGGCTCCGAGGCAGGCGATCCTTCATCACGCCGAGCTTCATCGTGTTGGATCTCGGTTCGAGGACCGCAAGTATTCGCGTGCGCCCAACTTTGGCGCGCAGCCCAGCGAGCGTGACGGCGATCGCCGTAGGGTGGTGCGCAAAGTCATCCCACACCGAAACACCGCCTTCGGTACCCCGGAGCTCCATGCGGCGCCGTACGCTCTGGAATCGCGACAGGGCGCGAATCGATATCGCCGGGTCCACACCTGCAGCGTGAGCAGCCGCAATGGCAGCCAGACCGTTCAGTCGATTGTGCTCGCCCATGAGATTCCAGTGCAGCTGACCTACCGGTTGATTCCGGTAGAGCACTTCCAAGGATCCGTCTCCGAGATCGCGCGCGAGCCAGCCATCTTTGACGCCAAAGCGATCGACGCGGCTCCAGCATCCGAGTTCCAGGACTTCGCTCACAGCGCCGTCCGTGCCGTTCGCTACAACGCAGCCAGATCGCGGTACGGTGCGTACAAGATGGTGAAATTGAAGTTGAATAGCCGCAAGATCCGGAAATATGTCTGCGTGGTCGAATTCGATGTTATTCAGGATCGCGGTTCGCGGTCGGTAGTGCACCATCTTCGATCGCTTGTCGAAAAAGGCGGTGTCGTACTCGTCCGCCTCGATTACGAAGTAACCCCCGCTTCCCCGTCTTGCCGATACTCCGAAGTTCTCGGGTACGCCGCCGATCAGGAAACCAGGAGCAAGTCCGACGTCTTCCAGGATCCACGCAAGCATCGAGGCTACGGTCGTCTTACCGTGCGTGCCCGCCACGGCCAATACCCATCTCCCGGGCAAGACAGAATCTGCGATCCACTGCGGACCAGAAACGTAAGCGTCTCCTCGGTCCAGGATAGCCTCGACTAGCGGATTCCCACGACTCACAACGTTGCCGACTATCCAGAGATCAGGTTCCAGCACAAGCTGATCGGCGCTGTATCCTTCGATGAGTTCAATGCCCTGACTTACCAGCTGCGTGCTCATCGGTGGATATACATTGGCATCGCATCCGGTCACCCTGTGCCCCGCCTCCTTGGCGATTGCAGCGATACCGCCCATAAACGTGCCGCAGATTCCAAGTACGTGAATATGCACCGGATGGAGCGCTGAAACGAGGCGTTCAGGAAAAGGACGGATTCTATCTTAGTCGAGGGGCGTTACCGCTGGGGTATGATCCCCCGACTCGTATTTCTTCGCGGCGGTGCTTGCCGAATGCCCAGGGACACCAGACCCAAGCAGCTGCAGATGCGGGCGCGGATCGCGGCCACGGCGGCGCGCTTGATGGCGGAGGACGGAATCGAAGACTTCGCTCTCGCCAAGCGCAAGGCCGCCCGGCAGCTGCGTGCAGCTGAGAACCACTCGCTTCCCAACAATGAGGAAGTCGAGGCAGAGTTGCAGGCATACCAGCGTCTTTATCATGGCGAGGAGCAGCGCCAACGCATCGCGTACATGCGTACCCTGGCCTTGGACGTCATGCGTATCTTCGAGCAGTTTCGTCCGTATCTTGCAGGGCCCGTATTGAAAGGCACTGCCGGCCGATATGGCGAGATTGACCTGCAGTTGTTTACTGACGACTGCAAAGCGGTAGAACTGTTCCTGCTGAACCGGGGCATCTCCTACGACATCAGCGATCAGCGGCGCTACGCGGGCGATCAGGTCCGGGCCGTCTCCGTACTCAAGTGCGAGTGGTCCGGGGTGCCTATCAACTTGGCCGTTTACGGTCTCAGGGACGAGCGCGGTACGCTAAAATCCTCCCCTGACGGCAGGTCCATAGAGAGAGCCGGGATTGAGGCCGTATCCCAGCTTCTCGTACCACGCAGTTGCTAGCTAACTCCACACAATCTCTCCTAAAATGCACTAATTTCTTGGAAAAACGCACTAAACGTATCGATTGCTGTCCCCCGTCCTCCTCGGCTGGATACGCTTTGGCTCCGTGAAGGTTGGCGAAATGCAATTTGTGGCATAGCCTGGACAAATTGCATCGATCTGCTGCAAACTCCGTCCTATGCGCAAGTTAGGCGGCGGATCAGCCCCTTTCCATCGACGTGGGGGAGTACTGGTCATTCACGGGCCCAATCTGAATCTCCTGGGTACGCGTGAACCGGGGATATACGGAACTGACACGCTCGATGCGATCAACAAGCGGCTTCGTGTGGTCGCTCGGCGTCGGGACGCCCCGCTTGACGTGTTTCAGAGTAACCATGAGGGCGCTCTCATAGAGCGCATACATGCCGCAAAAAAGCAGGAAATTGCGTGGATCATCGTCAATCCCGGGGGATTTACGCATACCAGTGTTGCACTTCGAGATGCCTTCGCGGCAGTTCAAATCCCGTTCATTGAAGTTCACTTGTCCAACATTCACGCCAGGGAAACGTTTAGACGGCACTCATATTTTTCCGACCTTGCAGCCGGAACGGTGTGCGGTTTCGGGAGCCGCGGTTACGACTTCGCGCTGGAGTTTGTATTAACCGCCGGACAGGCTCGGAACGCCCGTAAAGCCCGTCCGCGCACATCCTGACCGGCGCATGTCTGCAGGATCCCGCTAGTACGCGCATCTGGTCTTGCCTAACTTAACCCCGCGACACCCGACAAGTCGCGTGGCAGGAGACTTTATGGACCTACGCAAACTGAAGAAGCTTATTGACCTTGTTGAAAGCTCGGGCATTGCCGAGCTCGAGGTCACCGAAGGCGAGGAAAAGGTCAGGATTGCCAGGGGTGGCTCGGGTACCAGGGAAGTCATGGTGACTCCCGCGGTTGGAGCGATGTCGAACCATGCTCCTGCCCCGCAAGCAGCGGCGCCCGCCGCTACCCCCGCGAGTGAGGCCCCGAATTCCCTTGGTTCCCATCTCGTCAAATCGCCGATGGTAGGCACCTTCTACCGTTCCGCATCCCCCGGAGCGAAGTCCTTCGTCGAGGTTGGAGATACGGTCAAGGCCGGACAGGCGATCTGCATCATCGAGGCCATGAA
>JBGQFD010000045.1:0-28462 GCA_041496705.1 Gammaproteobacteria bacterium
CCTCTGCGGCGCGCTCGACGAGAACCTGAAGCAGATCGAAGCCGCACTCGACGTGTCGATCGCCCGTCGGGGCGAACGCTTTACGCTGCGCGGGGCGCGCGCTGCCCAGGCTGCCGAAGTGCTGCAGAAATTCTACGGCGATGCCAAGCGCGGCTTCAGCGTCGACGACATCCAGCTCGGGCTGATCGAATTCCGAGCGCACGGCAGCCCGGCAGCCAAGGAAGAATCGCCGCTGCTCACACGCCGTACGGACCTGCACGGACGCACGCCCCGGCAGCTGAAGTACCTTCAGAACATCCTCGAGCACGACATCACCTTCGCGATCGGCCCCGCCGGCACGGGCAAGACCTACCTCGCCGTGGCGTGCGGGGTCGACGCGCTGGAACGCGAGGCCGTGAAGCGCATCGTGCTGGTGCGACCCGCGGTGGAAGCGGGCGAGCGCCTGGGCTTCCTCCCGGGCGATCTCGCACAGAAGGTAGATCCTTATCTGCGGCCCCTCTACGATGCACTCTACGATCTGCTCGGGTTCGAGAGGACCGGCAAGCTTTTCGAACGCGGCGCAATCGAGCTGGCACCCCTCGCCTATATGCGTGGACGCACGCTCAATCACTCCTTCGTGATACTCGATGAAGCCCAAAACACCACGCCTGAGCAGATGAAGATGTTCCTGACGCGCATCGGCTTCGGTTCCAAGGCCGTGATCAACGGGGACGTGACGCAGATCGACCTTGCGCGCGGGCAGAAATGCGGCCTGGTCGTGGCGCAGAAGATTCTCTCGCGAGTCCGTGGTATCGCTTTCAGCACATTCAAGAGCGACGACGTGGTACGCCACCCCCTGGTGCAACGCATCGTGGACGCCTACGAGCGCCACACGGACGAGTAGCCTGCATGCCTGCCCGGCGTTTGCGCAAGCTGCCACCGAAGTCCCGACCCGGGAAGCGCCTCGCCCTGCAGCTTCAGGTCGCCGCACGGGGCATCGCGGTTCCGGTGCCGGCCCGCTTTCGCCTGTGGGCGCGCACCGCCCTGAAGAAACACGCCGAGATCACGGTGCGTGTGGTCGGCGTAGCCGAAGCGCGCCGCCTCAACCGATCCTATCGCCGGCGCGACTACCCCACCGACGTGCTCGCCTTTTCCTATCCGGCGCCGCGCGGGGCGATCCGAGGAGACATCGTCTTGTGTGCGCCGCTGCTCGTGCGCGAGGCCCGGGCGCAGGACAAGACGCTGCTGGCGCACTTCGCGCACCTGACGGTGCATGCCCTGCTGCACCTGCAAGGGTACGACCACGCCCGCCCGCGCGAGGCGAGGCGTATGGAAGCCGAGGAAAAGAGGCTCCTCGGCAAACTCGGTTATCCTGATCCCTACGCAGACATCGGGGGCTAGGGACCGCACCGCCGCCGGGCTTCGCCGGGCGATCCTTCCTGAGCTGCCGCCCCCCATCGCCATGGACGAATCGAACAAACCTTCGCTGCTGGAACGCCTGTCGGCGCTGCTGATGCGCGAACCCGAAGATCGGGAGCAGCTGGTCAAACTGCTGCATTCGGCTTTCGAGAGAAACCTGCTCGACGGCGACGCTCTCTCGATGATCGAGGGTGCCCTGCAGGTTTCGGAGATGCAGGTCCGCGACATCATGGTGCCGCGTCCGCAGATGGACGTGATCGACGTCAACCAGACCCCGGACGAGTTCGTCCCGCACGTCATCGCCACGTCGCACTCGCGCTTTCCGGTGATCGACAAGAGCCGCGACGACGTCATCGGCATCCTGCTCGCCAAGGACCTGCTGCGCTACTACGCAGGCGAAGAGGAGTTCAACCTGCGCGACATGTTGAGGCCCGCCGTGTTCGTGCCCGAATCCAAGCGCCTCAATGTGCTCTTGCGCGAGTTCCGCGCCAACCGCAATCACATGGCGGTCGTCGTCGACGAGTACGGCGGCGTAGCCGGTCTGGTGACCATCGAGGACGTCCTCGAGCAGATCGTCGGCGACATCGAGGATGAGCACGATTTCGACGAGTCCGAGGACAACGTCGTGCGCGAGCAGAGCGGACACTACCGGGTCAAGGCGCAGACCGAGATCGCCGATTTCAACCGGATCTTCGGCACCGATTTTCCGGATGCCGATTTCGACACCGTCGGAGGTTTGCTGCTCCACCGCTTCGGGCGGCTGCCCAAGCGCGGCGAGGCGACCACCATCGGCGGCCTGCGCTTCCAGGTCCTTCGCGCCGACAGCCGTCGCCTGCACGTGCTGCAGGTACAGCGGCTGCCCAGCAAGGCTTGAAGTCGCTTCTGCACGCGCGCGGCACGGCCTTGCTCGCCGCGCTTGCCGGCGGCGCGCTGAGCGTGGCGGGCTTCGCCCCCGTCGGCGCCGCGCCCCTGCCTTTCGTCACCTTAGCCGGCCTGCTGGTCCTGTGGCGTCGCGCGACAGCGCCGCGCGAGGCTGCCTGGATCGGCTTTGCATTCGGCGCCGGCCTGTTCGGCGCGGGTGTCTCCTGGATCTACGTCAGCCTGCACGACTTCGGTATGATGCCGGCTCCGCTGGCTGCCATTGGCACACTGGCCTACTGCGCGATCCTCGCCTTGTATCCGGCCGCAGCCGGCTGGTGCCTTGCACGGCTGCGGCTCGGTCGCCTCTCCTCCGCCCTGCTCGCGTTCCCCGCTTTGTGGACGCTCTTCGAATGGCTGCGCGGCTGGATCTTTACCGGCGTTTCCTGGCTCGCTTTCGGCTACAGCCAGGTTGATTCCCCTCTCGCGGGATTTGCTCCTGTTGTCGGGGCATATGGCGTATCGTTCGTGACCGCATTCTGTGCCGGGCTTCTGGTCATCGTGATTTCCGGCTCCGGCAAAGTCCGTCTCGCGGGCGGTCTCGCACTCGTATGCGCGTTCGGCCTCGGCCAAGTACTCAGGCAGATCGCTTGGACCTCTCCGCAGGGCGCGCCCCTCAAGGTGGCGCTGCTCCAGGGAAATGTCCCCCAGGATCTCAAGTTCCAGCCGAACCGATACGCGGCGACGCTGGCGACCTACAAGCGGCTGATCGAGGCTAGCCAGGGTCAGCTTATAGTGCTGCCCGAAACCGCCATTCCGCGGTTTCTCGACGCCGTCGATCCCGGCTATCTGAAAGACATCGCGCGAATCGCCGTCGAGCGCCACGCCGATGTCCTCATCGGCGTGCCCATCCGGGACCCGGATGGCCGTTTTTTCAATAGCGTAGTCAGCGTGGGCGCTTCGCCTTCGCAGCGCTACGACAAGTCGCACCTCGTTCCCTTCGGCGAGTTCGTGCCTTCCGGCTTTGGCTGGATCGTCAAGACACTCGCGATTCCGCTTTCGGATTTCTCTCTGGGCCGGGAATACCCCAAGCCGCTCGCGCTCGCCGGGCAGCTCGTCGCGCCGAACATCTGCTGGGAGGACGCTTTCGGCGAAGAGATCATCCGCCAGTTGCCGGAGGCAACGTTGCTGGTGAACGTCTCGAACGTTGCCTGGTTCGGAGATTCCCTTGCCCCGGCTCAGCACCTGCAGATCTCACGCATGCGCGCGATCGAGACAGGACGCTCCATGCTGCGCGCGACCAATACCGGCATGACCGCGATCATCGATCCTCGCGGCAGAGTCGTTGCGAAGTTGCCGCAGTTTGCCGAGGGCATCCTCGCTGGCGAAGTGCAGGGCTACGCCGGGGCAACGCCTTATGTAAAACTGGGCAACACCCCGATCGTCCTCACGTGTATCGCGCTGCTTGCTGCGCTTGCACTCATTCGCCGTCGCGTTGGTCGGGTCGGAGAAAGCCGGTAGAATCCGTCGCTGTCACCGCGCGCTCATGCTCACCTTCCAGGACCTGATCCTCAAGCTGCAGAGTTACTGGGGCAGCAAGGGCTGCGCCCTGCTGCAGCCCTACGACATGGAGATGGGCGCGGGAACGTTTCATACCGCGACCTTCCTGCGCGCGATCGGCCCGGAGCCTTGGCGCGCCGCCTACGTGCAGCCCTCGCGGCGGCCCAAGGACGGGCGGTATGGAGACAACCCCAACCGCCTGCAGCACTACTACCAGTATCAGGTCGTGCTGAAACCTTCGCCCGACGATATCCAGGACCTCTATCTCGATTCGCTTCGCGCGCTCGGCGTCAATCTGAAACAGCACGACGTGCGCTTCGTCGAGGACGACTGGGAATCGCCGACTCTCGGTGCCTCGGGCCTCGGCTGGGAAGTGTGGCTGGACGGGATGGAGATCACTCAGTTTACCTATTTCCAGGAAGTCGGCAGCCTGCCTTGCAAGCCGGTGCTGGGCGAAATCACTTACGGACTCGAACGACTCGCGATGTATCTCCAAGGAAAGGAGAACGTCTTCGATCTCGTGTGGACGCCTGGTATCACATATCGAGACGTCTACCACCAGAACGAGGTCGAGCAGTCGAAATACAACTTCGAGGCCAGCGACATAAAATGGCTGCTGTCACAGTTCAACGATTTCGAAGCGCAAGCCAAGCGCTTGATCACGGAGGGCCTCGCCCTTCCCGGCTACGAGATGGTGCTGAAGTGCTCGCATACCTTTAATTTGCTCGACGCGCGCGGCGCGATCTCGGTCACCGAACGTCAGGCATACATACGCCGCGTGCGCACGCTTGCGCAACTCGTAGCCGAGGCGTATCTCGAATCGCGCAAGAGGCTCGGGTTTCCGATGGTGCAACTGCAGCCGGCCAAGAAGAAGCGGGGCTAGAGGGTGCCGAAGAAGAAAGCCGCCAAAGCGCCGGGGGCGGCAAGCCTGCTCGTGGAGATTCTCACCGAAGAGCTTCCCCCGAAGTCCCTACTTCGAATTGCAGAGGTGTTTCGCGACGCCCTCGCTTCTAACCTCAATGGCAGTTCGTTGGTGACATTTCCGTATCACGCGCGCTGTTTTGCGTCACCTAGGCGCCTTGCGGTATTGATAGACAATGTCGCGAACGAGGCCACAGACATGCACTCCGACACTTCAGGGCCATCAGTTGCAGCTGGCACAAAGGCGGCAGAAGGTTTTGCAAAGAAGTATGGCGTTACAGTCGATGCGCTCACGCGCGTGTCAACCGCGAAGGGGGAAGTTTATGTCGCGAGTTACACCACGAAAGGCGCACAGCTTGACGAAGTGCTCACTCAGAAAGTCGAAGCCGCGCTGAAGGTACTCCCAATTTCCAAGGTCATGCGCTGGGGCGAAGGCGAAGCGCAGTTCGTGCGCCCCGTGCACGGCTTGGTGATGATGCACGGCAGGCGCGTGGTCCCGGGCACCGTTCTCGGCGTACCCGCAGGCAACACGACGAGCGGACACCGATTCCTGGGCGCAGCGTCGATTCGCCTGGCGAACGCCGACGAGTACGAAGCAAGGTTGCTCAAGGATGGTCGTGTCATCGCCGACTTTACGACGCGCAGATCCGAAATCGACAAGCAACTGCAGGTCGAGGCCAAGCGTCAGAAGGCGAGCCTCGGCGAGTATCAGGACCTTCTGGGCGAAGTCACCGCGCTGGTCGAGTTCCCGGCAATCTATGTTGGCACATTCGACGCCTCCTTTCTTGAGGTCCCGCACGAGTGCCTGATCCTCACCATGCGCCAGAATCAGAAATATTTTCCCCTGTTCGCCCCCGACCGGAAGTTGCTCCCCAAATTCCTCATCGTCTCCAACATGCGCGTCGATGATCCGCGCCCGATCGTCAGCGGCAACGAGCGGGTTGTCCGGCCCAGACTCGAGGACGCGCGGTTCTTCTTCAACCAGGATCGGAAGATCCGCCTCGAGGCGCGCGTTCCGCAGTTGGCGAAAGTTGTATTTCACAACAAGCTTGGTAGCCAACTCGAGCGCATGCAGAGAATCAAGCTGTTGGCCGGCGAGATTGTGCGCCCGCTTCGCGCGGATGTTATGCAGGCGGAGCGCGCCGCCGAGCTTTCCAAGGCGGATTTGTCCACCACCATGGTCGGTGAATTTCCCGAGCTGCAGGGCGTCATGGGACGATACTACGCGCTGCACGACGGCGAGCCGCGTGAAGTCGCCGATGCGATCGAGCAGCATTACCGCCCGCGCTTCGCTGGCGACAAGCTTCCCGAAGGACCTATCTCTTCTGCCGTAGCGCTCGCCGACAAACTCGACACGCTCGCCGGCCTATTCAGCATCGGCGAGCAGCCAACCGGAGACAAGGATCCGTTCGGTCTTCGCCGCGCGGCTCTCGGGGTCATCAGAATCGTTGTTGAGAATCAGCTTCCGTTGTCGCTATCGGATCTCGTGGGCGCGGCTTTCGGGCCTTTCAAAGGCAAGGCGCAAACGGATCTCCAGATCTTTTTCACGGAACGCATGCGCAACTATTTCCATGAGCGCGGCTATTCCGCGAATGAGGTCGAGGCGGTTCTCAGCCTGAACCCAGTTGCGATAACTCTCATTCCCACGCAACTCGAGGCTGTTCGCGCATTTTCCGCCCTTCCAGAAGCAGCCAGCCTTGCCGCCGCAAACAAGCGAATCGCCAACATGCTGCGACAGGCGGAAAGCAAAGGCGAGTCATTTGTCGATGCTGACAAATCAGCACTCAAGGAACCTGCCGAAATCTCGCTTTTTGAAGCCTTGCAAGCAGCATCCCGCTCAGCGAAACCGCTGTTTGACTCTGGAGATTTCGCTGGATATCTGAAAACCTTTGCATCGTTGAAGGGTCCGGTGGATTCCTTCTTCGATACAGTCATGGTTATGGTCGAGGACAAGAAGCTTCGCGAAAACCGGCTCGCCCTTCTGACTGATATGCGCAAGGCCATGAACCGCTTCTCCGACATCTCCAAGCTCGCCGCATGAAGCTCCTCATCCTCGACCGCGACGGCGTCATCAATTTCGACAGCGACGACTACATCAAGCACCCCGACGAGTGGCGCCCGATTCCGGGAAGCCTCGATGCCATCGCGTTGCTCACGCAGGTGGGCTGGCACATCGTGGTCGCGACCAATCAGTCGGGGATTGGCCGCGGGCTGTTCGACATGGCGACGCTCAACGCCATCAACAGCAAGATGCACAAGGCGGTGAACCAGGCGGGTGGGCGGATCGAGGCGGTGTTCTACTGTCCCGACACCGACGCGTCGCGCTCGACCAATCGCAAGCCCGCGCCAGGGATGCTCCTTGCCATCGCCGAGCGCTTCAACGTGCCAATCGCGCACGCGCCGGCGATCGGCGACAGCCTGCGCGACCTCGAGGCCGCCGCCGCTGCGGGAGCGCAGCCCATTCTGGTGCTGACCGGAAAGGGAACGAAAACCCGCGAAGCCGGCAATCTTCCCGCAGGAACGGCCATTTACCCCGATCTTGCCGCGGCAGCGCGGGCCCTGTCTCAATGATTTTCCTGCGATCGCTGGTGTTTCTCCTCGCGCAGATTATCGTCACGCCGCCCTACGCGATCTTTGCGCTAGCCACGGCGCCGCTGCCGCGGCTGCTGCGCTTCCGCCTGATCTCCGGCTGGGCGCGCACGATGATCTGGCTCGCCCGCGTGGTGCTCGGCATCGACTACCGCGTGATCGGCGCCGAGAATCTGCCGCGCAAGCCGGCGGTGATCCTTTCCAAGCACCAGTCTGCCTGGGAAACGCTCGCCTTCCAGGTCATCTTTCCGCCGCAGGTGCACGTGCTCAAGCGCGAGCTGCTGTGGATCCCGTTCTTCGGCTGGGGACTCGCGCTCACCAGCCCTATCGCCATCGACCGCAGTCGCGGCGCGCGGGCGCTACGCCGCATGGCCGAGCTCGGACGCGAGCGTCTCGCTCAGGGTTTCTGGATCGCGATCTTTCCGGAAGGCACGCGCGTAAGCCCCGGCGAGCACCGCGCCTACCAAGCGGGGGGCGCGTGGCTTGCGGTCAAGTGCGGTGCGCCGGTCGTCCCCGTCGCGCATAATGCGGGATTTTTCTGGGGCCGCAACGCCTTCCTGAAGCGTCCCGGCACGATCACCGTGGAGATCGGATCGCCGATCGATCCGCGGCGCCATACGCCGCAATCGCTCAACGCGGCCGTCGAGAACTGGATCGAAAGCCGCATGGCCATCCTGTGTCCCAGGCCCTGAAGCAGCTGCTGCTCCCGTTCGATCTCCTGCCCTGGCTGGAGAAGCCCGGTCGGGTGCGGCGGCTGCAGCTTTCGGGCGGCGTGCTCGGCTACCGGCTGGTGCGCGCAAGGCGGCGTAGCGTCGCCCTCGCGATCGACGCCGAAGGCCTGGAGGTGCGCGCGCCGCGCTGGGTCTCGGTCATCGAGGTGGAGACTTTCATCCGGGAAAAAGAGCGATGGATCCGCAAGCGTCTTGCCGAACTGCGCCGCACGCCCTTTGTCTGGGAGTACGGGGCGAAGTTGCCATGGCTGGGGCAAACGCTCACCCTGGTGCTGCGGGCCGATGGCGACAGCGTGCAGCTTTGCGGAGACACGCTCGAAGTCGGGCTCGCGGACGGCACGGGCCTGCGCGCCAGGGTGCTCGGATGGATCCGCGACCGCGCGCTCGTGTTTTTCCGCCAGCGCGTCGACATGCTCTCGCAGGCGCACGGACTGCAGGCGACGGGCGTGGGACTTTCGGATGCGCGCAGGCGCTGGGGCAGCTGCGGCGCCGGGGGCCGTGTGCTGCTCAATTGGCGCCTGATGCTGATGTCGGACCGGCTGATCGACTACGTCATCGCCCACGAACTCGCGCACCTGCGCGAGCTGAACCATTCGCCGCGATTCTGGGCGGTCGTCGCGCGCCTGTATCCGGACTACCCCTCGGCGCGGCGCGAACTCAGCCAACTCGGCCGAACGCTGCCCGATCTCTAGGAGCCACCGTTATGCGAATCCTCCACACCATGCTGCGCGTCGGCGATCTGGATCGATCGCTGCGCTTCTATACCGAAGTGCTGGGCATGCGGCAATTGCGCCGCAACGACTACCCCGACGGGAAATTCACTCTGGCCTTCGTGGGCTATGGGGAGGAATCCGACGCTGCAGTGCTGGAACTGACATATAACTGGGGCGTGGACAAGTACGAGCTCGGTACCGCCTACGGCCACGTCGCGATCGCCGTGGACGACGCCACCCAGGCCTGCGCGGAAGTCAAACGCCGCGGCGGCAAGGTCGTCCGCGATGCCGGGCCGATGAAGCACGGCACCACCGTGATCGCGTTCGTCGAAGACCCCGACGGCTACAAGGTCGAACTGATACAGCGGAAGTAAGCGGAGGGGCGAAGCGATCGCGTCCGCCGGACCGATCGCCGGTCTCAGCGCGGCGCGCCGGGTCCCTTCTGGACCTTGAACTTGCCGATGTTGCTTTTCTGCCCGATGAGCGCCTTGGCGAAATCCTCAAGCATATCTTCGTTCACCTCGGGCGCCGGGATGTTCAGCTGTTCGACGCCGACCCCGAAGAGGTTCTTTGCTTGGACCAGAAGGGCCCCCTGGTCGTGATCGGCGGTCACGGTAACGTCGGCAACGATCGCCGCCGGAAACGTGTACTTGGCTCCGACCAGGATTCCCCTGGCGTTCTTCTTTTCTTCCTCGGCAAATTTCACCTTGCTCGCCCAGAGCGCATCCCGTGCCTTCTGCGCCGCGGTGGAATCGTCGCAGTTGATGGTCACGGTGTTTCCCGAAGCCCACTTGATGAAAAAGTGGATGGTGTCGTAGTACTCCTTGTCGCCCAGACGCTTGCGCCGGTAGTCGATGAAGGAATCGGCCAGGGTGAGCCCGACCAGGTTGGTCACGCCGGGAATGGAGAACATCAGGGGATTGGCCGGCTTCACGACCGTCAGCTGCTTGAGCAACTCGTTTACGTACTGGAACGTCTGCTTCATCTTGTCTTCCACCAGCCTGACCTTGTCCGCCTGCACGTTCTGCTGCAGGATCTGCTGGGTCTTTACCAATTCCGCCTGTTTTTTCAGGTCGTCCAGTAACCCCATCGTGATCTCCCTCTCCCCTCGCCATGCGAACTGCATATTTTGCCAGTAGCGGCGAGGGCGGTCTAGCCGGATCGTCGTGCAATCCAATTGGCGATCGTGACAAATGCCGCTGGCGGGAAAGTTTCCGCTCGCCGGGCTGGGTCTATGCCCAAATCCGACATATCGGCGGCGGAAATGAACTCTGAAAGGGAATTTCGGATGGTTTTCCGCCGGGTGGAGAACGCCCGGGCCACCACCCTCGAAAACAGCGCGGCGTCGATGGCACCGAGCTCCTCCGCCGGGCGTGGCACCAGGCGTACCACTGCGGAGTGAACCTGGGGCCGCGGCTGGAATGCCGCAGGCGGGACCGCGAGCAGCCGCTCCAGCCGAAAGCGGTACTGGAGCATGACCGAGAGCCGCCCGTATTCCGGCGTAGCAGGGCTCGCGACCATGCGTTCCACGACTTCCTGCTGCAGCATGAAATGCAGGTCGACGCAGCGATCCGCGGCCGCGGCGACGTGGAACAGGATGGGGGTGGAAATGTTGTAGGGCAGGTTGCCCACCACCCTGAGCGGCGCCGGCAGGGTCGCAAAATCGAAGCGCAAGGCATCGGCCTGGTGCAGCATGAGGCGCTCCTGCGGATAGCGTTCGCGCAGGCGCCCGCACAGGTCGCGGTCGAGCTCGATCGCGTGCAGGTGATCGATGCGCTCCAGGAGCGGCTCGGTCAGCGCCCCGAGTCCGGGACCAATCTCGACGACATGATCGCTGCGGCGCGGATCGATGGCGGCGACGATCCTGCTGATCACCTCCCGATCGACGAGAAAGTGCTGGCCGAATCTCTTGCGCGGTGCGTGCCGGAAATCCGCCACGGCAGCTAGAGCGCCGCCCGCGCTCCGGCATCGGCCATTTCGATCGCGGTGTCGACGGCCGCGGCCAGGCTGCCGCAATCGGCCGCGCCGGTCCCGGCGAGCTCCAGGGCGGTGCCGTGATCGACGGAGGTGCGGATGATCGGCAGGCCCAGGGTCACGTTGATGCCCCTGCCGAAACTCGCGTACTTGAGCACCGGCAGGCCCTGGTCGTGATACATCGCCAGAGCGCAATCGGCCTGCGAGAGAAGCGCCGGCGTGAACAGGGTATCCGCGGGCAAAGGACCGGTGAGGCGCAAACCCTCGGCGCGCAGCTTTTCGACCACGGGGCCGATGATCTCGATTTCCTCCCTGCCGAAATACCCGGCTTCTCCGCCGTGGGGATTGAGACCGGCGACTAGCACCCGCGGCGCGGCGATGCCGAAGCGCAGCGCCAATTCCGAGCACAGGATTCGAACGGTGCGCTCCAAGCCCTCGCGATTCAGCGCGCGCGGCACGTCCTTGAGCGCCAGATGCGTGGTCGCGAGCGCCACCCGCAATCCACCGCCGGCGAGCATCATCACGACCCGGTCCACGCCGGTGCGCTCCGCGAGGTACTCGGTGTGCCCGACGAACGCGATCCCGGCATCGTTGATCGCAGCCTTGTGTACCGGTGCGGTCACCATGGCGGCGTAGCGGCGTGCCGTGCAACCGGCAAGCGCCCGATCCAGCAGGGCGATCACGTAGGGGCTGTTGCGCGGATCGAGCCTTCCCGGCCGCGAAGGCGCGGCAAGCGGCAGGTGCAGGCAGGCCAGCGAACCGGCTTGCGCCCCGGCCCCGGCATCGTGCAATTTCACCTCCAGGCCGAGCGATAGTGCGCGCTGCTCAAGCATGCCGCGGTCGCCGAGGACGACGACGCGGGACGCCGCCGGGTGCCGGGCAAGCGCCAGGCAGATGTCCGGACCGATACCCGCGGGTTCTCCAGAGGTCACGGCGATGAGGGAAAGCGCACGAGAGACCGGACCGCGCGCCGCGGCCGCTCCTGCTTTGGTGCGAGGCGTCACCGGTCCTCGAGGCGCAGCTCGACGTAGGCGCGATCGCGCAACTGGCGCAGCCACTCCTGGTAGGCCTCGTCGCCTTTTCGATCGAGGAGAGCCTTGCGCGCCTCCAAACGCTTGCGATCCGAGGACATGTCCGCGGTGCGCCGCTCCAGCACCTGGATCAGGTGCCAGCCGAACGGGCTCTTCACCGGCTGACTCACTTCCATCACCTTGAGTTCCGTGAACGCGCGCTCGAACTCCGGAACCGTGTCCCCAGGGTATACCCAGCCGAGGTCCCCGCCGCGCGCGGCCGATCCGTCATCCGAGTTCAGGCGAGCGAGTTCGGCGAAGTTCACGCCGTTGACGATGCGCTCGCGCAGGTTGAGGAGCTTTCTCCTGGCCTCGTTCTCGGAAATCAGCTCGTTGGTCCGGACGAGGACGTGCCGCACGTGCGCCTGCTCGACGAGCGTCGGCGCGCCGGCCCCGCGCATGTCGATGAGCTTCAGCACGTGGAATCCGGCCGGACTGCGCAGCACCCCGCTCACCTCCCCGCTCTTCAGTTTGGAAAGCGCCTCGACAAAGAGTTCCGGCAGTCGCTCCTGGGCGCGCCAGCCCATGGCGCCACCTTGCAGCGCGTCGGGCGCGTCGGAGTAGGTCGCGGCGATCCGGGCGAAGTCTCCGTTGTCCTTGAGACGCCTGACTACCTCTTCGGCGCGGACGCGCCGGACCTCCAGTTGCTCAGGGCTCACCTGCTCGGGAACCCGGATCAGGATGTGCGCGAGGCTGTACTCGGTGCCCGTGTCCTTTCTCGCCCCCTGCTCGAGCAGGAAGTTCTCTATCTCACCGTCGCTGACCGTCAGTTTGCTCGTCACTTCGCGCTCGCGAAGCCTGGTCATCAGGATTTCTTCGCGGATTTCCTCGCGAAACTTCTCGAAGGAAATCCCGTCGCGCTCGAGCCTTTGCCTGAATTCGGTGAGTGACAGCTTGTTTCCCTCCGCGATGCGGCTGATAGTGCGGTCGAGTTCGAGATCGTCGACGCGCAGTCCCGTTTCCCGTGCGAACTGGAGTTGCACCCTGTCGGAGACGATCCGCTCCAGAACCTGCCGCTCGATCTCCTCCCGGGCCGGGAGCGCCGTGCCACGCCGCTGCAGTTCCTTAATTACACGGCTGATGCGCTCGGACAGCTCGAA
The DNA here is from genome assembly GCA_041496705.1 of Gammaproteobacteria bacterium. Classification (GTDB taxonomy): domain Bacteria; phylum Pseudomonadota; class Gammaproteobacteria; order Burkholderiales; family SG8-39; genus VBDM01. The sequence goes on from JBGQFD010000045.1 coordinate 12,915, forward strand.
CTGAGTCACGACCTCTTTGTTGACGATCGCAACGATGCGATCGACCAGCGCAACCCTCGCCGCGGCGGCACCCTCCCGGTTCGCGCCCTGTGCGAGTACCGCGCAGCAGCACGCCGCCAGCAACACGCCGACGCAGATATTCGTCGTCTTCATCGCCGGGTTCGCGCGGGGAACGGAGTTCATTGTGCTATTTTGCACGATCATCGGCGCCACGTGCGCGGCGGTCGCCGCACCGGCATCCGCGCTCAATTGTAGAAATCGAAAGCACCCTCGGGCTTGGCGTCAGGAGATCTTGTATTGACCCGCTGGTATCCCGGGACGTTGCGTTTCAACGCCTCGAGGGGATTCGACCCAATCCGCGAGAAGCCGTTCAATTCTAGCTGCAGGAACAGGGAAGTGGTCGACGCGCCAGCCGTCAGCGCGAACCGCTGCACGATAACGCGGCTGATCCAGCAGTCGGCCCCGTATTCCAGCCCACCGATACTCTCGACGATGCGTCTATCGTGCAGCGAATAGTTGAACCGGCCCACGCCGAACCAGCGCGCGCTGAGTGGCCATTGCGACGACAGGTCGATCTGCTTGATTTCGGCGGCGTCGGTGATGTCGCTCCGCAGGAACCGGTAGCTCAGGTTGAGCGTCTTCAGCGGCTCCGGCTGATAGCGCGTCGCGAACGTGAATCGCTCGTGCCGGTGGTCGCGCTGGTTGTATTGCGTGGCGGCATCCATGGTCCAGTGCTCCGCGATTCGCCCGGAAACCGCCGCGAGCCAGTCCGAAGTGCGGTAGGTACGGGGGTCCGTCGCGTTGCGGGTAACGGGGTCGTAGTTGAGGGTGACCTGCTGGTCCTTGAAATAGTAGCGCTGACCGATGGTGCCGCGGAACACCTCCTGCCCGTTCGCGGACCCCAGCGTCCTGGAAGTCAGCGCCACGGTCAGCTGGTCGGCATCGTTGATGCGGTCTCCGCCGGCGAAGCTGTTTTCGGAGAAGATCTGCGCATAGTTGAAATCTGCGATCGCCGTGTCGAACAACGGGATCCGGCTCTGGTCGCGGAACGGAATCTTCACGTAGTAGATGCGCGGCTCCAGTGTCTGCGTCATGGATTGGCCCATCGCCTGTGCGTCGCGCTCGAAAATCAGCCCTGAGTCGAGACTGAATATCGGCACGTTGCGGCTGATTGTCTCGGGCGGTCCCGCATCGCTGGCACCGAGCGAATAGTAGGTGTGGTGCACCCCCAGTTTTGGGGTGAGAAACGCGCTGGGCGAAAGCAGCGGCAGGCTGAGGCTGGGGTATACCGTCGATCGCCTCCCGTTCACCAGAGTCGGGTGGGTGAAATCGACGAATTCCGCCGAAGACGCGAGGTCCAGGCCGCCCAGGTCCTGGCGCAGCGCGGACAACGTGATCTGGGGCGTTCGCGCGTAGGGCGGCACGATCGGGTTGTCCGGATCCTGCAGGACCTGAAAGCGCTGCACGCGCGCAGTCGCCGTATAGGCACCGCTCTCCCACCACTTTCCGTTGTACGCTAGAAAGCCCTCCCGCGGCAGTGTGGCCTGCGAAGTGATATTGATCCGGGTTGCAAGGTCCTTGAAATAGTTGTCGTCCGATACCTTGTTCAGATTGAGCACACCGGTGAGGGTGCCGTCCCGATTGTAGGTGTGTACCAGCGAGAGCGCAGAGCGGCTGCGGTCGACAACCTTGTCTTGCGGCAGCACTTCGGCCTTGAATTCACCGCTGTAGCTGGGTTGCAGATAGCGGAACTGTTCTGCGATCTGCAGACCGCGTTTTCCCATATAGCGCGGAGTCAGCGTGAGATCGTACTCGGGTGCCAGGTTCAGGTAGTAGGGTATGGAGACTTCCGGGCCACTTTTCCCGGTCGTGCCGAAGGAAGGCGGAAGGAAGCCTGACTTGCGCTGGTTATTCAGCGAAAAGTCGAAGCTTGGGGAAGCGAATATCGGCACTCCCTTGAACACCACGCTGGCGCCGCGCGCGGTGCCCACTTCGCGCGTGTAGTCGAGGTCGAGCTCGTCTGCCCTGACGATCCAGTCATCATCACCCGGCTTGCAGGTCGTGAACACTCCTTGCTTGATCGTGTATTTGTTTTCTCCGAGGAACTCTATCGACTCGGCCTGCCCGCGCGCCGTGATCGGGGGCATGCCGGGTCGCGAGCGCGGTCCGAACGAGTATTCCGGCCTTTCGAACACACCGGTGGCATCCTGCATTCGGTAACGCAGACCGGGACCGCTCACCGTGCTTCCTTCGCCTTCCAGGCGCACACCGCCGCTCGCTTCCACGGATTCGTCGGCGTCGCGGAACTTCAGCGACTCGGCGCGTATCGTCAACTCGCCCCGCCGCAGAATGACGTTGCCTTCGGCGCTGGTTTCCTTTCCCGGGCTGCCTTCGATGCGGTCGGCGTCGAGCTGGATCGGCAGGGTTTCCGGGCTCTGCCGGGCAGTCCTGCCCGGACGGCCTTGCTGCGCCTGCGCAATCGCGGAACACCACAGCGCAATCGCGAGCACCGCGGAGAGCACACGGGTGAGGGACATGGGAGGAATGCGAACGATTGGGCGCTTGAGGGCGGGTGCTAAAATCGCACAAATCCACGATCAAGGCAATTCTTTGTTTCAGGAGGATTTTTGGACCGCGCCGCGCAGCTGCAGCGTTGGCTGGAGACCGCGCTGGGGTCGCGCGACTTCAGCATCACACCGGCTTCCGACGATGCCAGCTTTCGCCGCTATTTTCGGGTTCGCCGCGGCGGCGGGCTTTCCCTCATCGCCATGGACGCGCCGCCGGAGAAGGAGGACTGCAGGCCGTTCGTTCACGTCGCCCGGATTTTCGCCGATGCGGGCGTCCACGTTCCGGCGATCCTTGCGCAGGCCTTCGACCAGGGGTTTGTGCTGCTTTCGGATCTCGGCGACACGACCTATCTAGGCGCTCTCGACGCGAACAGCGCCCCTCGGCTCTACCAGGACGCATTCGACGCACTGCTGCAAATACAGCTTGCGAGCCACCCCGGGATTCTCCCCGACTACGACCGGGCGCTCCTGGAGCGCGAGCTTCGGCTCTTTCCGGACTGGTATGTGGAAAAGCAGCTCGGATGTACGCTCGATTCATCGCAGCGCGCGTCCCTGGAACAGACCTTCTCCCATTTGCTCGCCAATGCTCTGGCGCAGGCGCAAGTATACGTGCACCGCGATTATCACTCGCGCAACCTCATGGTGAGTGCGCCAAACCCGGGAATCCTGGATTTTCAGGATGCGGTTTACGGTCCGATTACCTATGACCTGGTGTCGCTGCTGCGCGACGCCTACATCGGCTGGGAGGAAGAGCAGGTGGTCGATTGGGCGATCCGATACTGGGAGGCGGCGCGAAAGGCGCGCCTGCCGGTCCGCGACGACTTCGCCGAGTTCTACCGGGATTTCGAGTGGATGGGCGCACAGCGCCAGTTGAAGGTGTTGGGAATCTTCGCGCGGCTCTTCCATCGGGACGGCAAGGACGGCTACCTCAAGGACCAGCCCCGGGTCATGCGCTACCTGCGTCGTACCTGCGGACGCTACGACGATCTTGCGCCGCTGGCGCGGCTGCTCGATGCGCTTGCGACAAAATTATGAAGGCCATAATCCTCGCTGCCGGACGCGGCGAGCGCATGAGGCCCCTCACCGACGTGAGGCCCAAGCCGCTGCTCGAGGTGCGCGGGAAGCCTCTGATCGTGTGGCTCATCGCGGCGCTGGCGCGTGCCGGAATCCGCGACATCGTGATCAACCACGCGCACTTGGGGCAGACGATCGAGGCGGCGCTCGGCGATGGCCGCCGCTTCGGCGTGCGCGTCGACTACTCGGCCGAACGGCAGGCGCTCGAGACTGCCGGCGGCATCGCCAAGGCCCTGCCGCTGCTCGGCGCGGGGCCTTTCCTCGCCGTCAACGGCGACATCTTCTGCGACTTCGATTTCGCCGCTCTGGCGACTCGCGCGCTCGGCGCCGATGTCGCGCACCTGGTGCTGGTGCCCAATCCCCCGCACAATCCGCAGGGCGATTTCGGCCTGGATCACGGCAGAGCACGGGCGCACGGAGAACCCTGCTGGACTTTCAGCGGCATCGGGCTGTATCGCGCGGAACTCTTCGAGAGCGTGCGCCCAGGATCCAAGGCCCAGCTCGTCACGCTGCTGTGCGCGGCGATGGCACGCGAACGCGTGGGCGCGGAGATTCACTTCGGCGCGTGGCACGACGTCGGGACGCCCGAGCGGCTTGCCGCGCTCAACGCGCCGCTCGCTTGATCGTCCGGCCAAAGCGGACGACAATCGGGCCATGGACGCGAGCACGAATGTTTCCAGGTATGCGGACCGGCGCCAACGCCTGCAGCAGCACATGCAGCGGGGCATCGCGATCGTCCCGACCGCTCCGCAACGGATTCGCAACCGCGACAGCGATTACCTGTACCGCTTCGACAGTTATTTCTACTACCTGACGGGTTTCCCTGAGCCTGAGGCGGTGCTGATCGTCGTCGCCGGGCCCGAACCGCGGTCGATTCTTTTTTGTCGCCAGCGCAACCCGGAGCGTGAAATCTGGGACGGCATTCGCTGCGGGCCGGAAGACGCGAAGGCAGCGTACGCGCTGGACGAGACCTTTCCCATCGAAGCGCTCGACGAGCACCTGCCAAGCCTGATCGCGGATCAGCCGGTGCTTTTTTTTGCGGCTGGGGCCGACGCTGGCTGGGACGCGCGCATCCTGTCCTGGCTGAACCAGGTGCGCGCGCAGGCCCGCGCGGGCGTTGCCGCGCCCGCCGAAATCCGCGACGTCCGCGCGCCGCTCGACGAGATGCGCCTTTACAAGGACGAGCGTGAACTCGCCGTGATGCGCCGCGCCGCCGAGATTTCCGCGGCCGCGCACGAGCGCGCCATGCGCGCCACGCATCCCGGACGCAGTGAATACGAAATCGAAGCCGAACTGCTATACGAGTTTCGCCGCCGCGGCGCGCAGTTTCCGGCTTACTGGCCTATCGTCGCGGGCGGGGCAAACGCCTGCATCCTCCACTACCGCGACAACAACGCCCGGCTCGCCGACGGCGACATGCTGCTGATCGACGCGGGCTGCGAACTCGACGGCTACGCTTCGGACCTGACGCGAAGCTTTCCGGTGAACGGGAAATTCAGCGGACCGCAACGCGACATCTACGAACTGGTGCTCGCCGCCCAGGCCTCGGCGATCACCGCCGTCAAGCCCGGCAACCGGTGGCACGAGCCGCACGAGGCGGCCGTCAAGACGCTGGCCCGGGGACTGGTCGATCTCGGCCTGTGCAAGGGCACGCCCGACCAGGTGATCGAGGCCGAGGACTACAAGCGTTTCTACATGCACCGCACCGGGCACTGGATCGGACTCGACGTTCACGACGTCGGAGAATACAAGACGGGCGCCGACTGGCGGCGCTTCGAGCCGGGCATGACCCTCACGGTGGAGCCCGGCTGCTATATACGCTCCGCGCAGGGCACCCCGGAACATTTCTGGAACATCGGCGTGCGAATCGAGGACGACGTCGTGGTGACGTCCACTGGATGCGAGGTGCTGACGGCGGCAGCACCGAAAACCCTCCGGGACATCGAGGCCTTGGTCGGCCGTGCCTGAGCCGCGCGAAGTCGACGTCGTCATCGCCGGCGGCGGGCCGGTCGGCGGCGCACTGACTCTCGCGCTCGCGGAAAGCGCCCTGTCGGTGGCCTGGGTCGGCGGCGATGCGGAAGCGGCAGACCGCCCCATCGCGCTTTCCCATGGGAGTCGCCTCATCCTCGAACGCCTGGGCGCCTGGCGCGGCCTGCCGGCGACACCGATCGAAACTGTGCATGTCTCCTGCGAGGGATTCGGCCGTACGCTGATGCGCGCCGCCGACAGCGGCCTGCCGGCACTCGGGTACGTGGCCGCGTACTCGCAAATCGTCCGGCAGCTCGCGGCATGCGCGGCCGAAGCGCTCCCGGGAAAGGTCCAGCGCTGGGAGGCGGATGCCGGGGGCGTGTCGCTACGTGTTTCCCGCGGCGCAGGAGACGCGGTGCTGCGCGCGCGGCTGCTAGTGCTGGCCGACGGCGGCGCCAATCGCGGTTCCGAATTCCGCAGGGACTACCGCCAGCAGGCGATCGTCGCCGATGTCGCGGTCGAGCGCCCGCGCCCCGGCGTCGCCTTTGAGCGCTTCACGCGCGAAGGACCGCTCGCCTTGCTGCCCCACGGCGAGCGATACGCGCTGGTGTGGAGCGCTCGCGCCGATACCGCAGAGAAGCTGCTCGCGCTCCCCGACGCCGGATTCCTCAGGGCTCTTCACGATGCCGTCGGCGGCCGGCTGGGCGAGATGCGCTCGGCGGGTCCGCGCTCGGCGTTTCCCCTGCTCCTGCGCAAGGGTCCGATCAACCCTGGCCCGCGGGTCGTCGCGATCGGCAATGCCGCGCAAGCGCTGCACCCGGTCGCGGGCCAGGGATTCAATCTCGGCTTGCGCGACGCTTGGGAACTGGCTCAGATGTTGCTTGATGTCCGGCCCGAAGAAATCGGCGCGCACGCTTTCATCGCCGAATACGCCCGCAAACGAGGCTTCGACCGCCGCTCGGCGATCGGCGTCACGGATTTTTTCACCAGAATATTCTCCAATGCCTTTCCACCGCTTGCCGCTGCGCGCGGCGCCGGACTCGCCGTGCTGGATGCCTGCCGGCCGGCACGGAATTTTCTTGCGCGCCGCATGATCTTCGGCGCGCGCGCCTTTCCTTAGGCTTGCTGCACCAGTATCGTGCCGCGACGGCGATCCGCGACGCCGCCCTGGGAAATTTTTACGCTGAAAGCAAAGGCGCGGCTATTCAGAGCCGCCAAGTTTAGGTATAGAATTGCGCTCCCCCGAAAACATATCTCGAGCGTAGATGCGAATCGGTTCGCACACGTTGCGCAATAATTTATTCGTTGCCCCGATGGCCGGCGTCACCGACCGGCCTTTCAGGCAGCTATGCAAGAAGTTCGGCGCCGGGCTGGCCGTGTCTGAAATGGTCGCTTCGAATTCGCTGCTGTGGGGTAGCGAGAAAACGCGCCGCCGCGCCAATCACGAAGGTGAGGTCGACCCGATATCGGTTCAGATTGCCGGCGCCGACCCGGCGATGATGGCCGATGCCGCACGCTACAACGTCGAGCGGGGCGCACAGATCATCGATATCAACATGGGATGCCCGGCGAAGAAAGTCTGCAATACGCTGGCGGGCTCGGCGCTTCTCAAGGACGAGACCTTGGTGGCGCGGATTCTAGAGGCGGTGGTAGACGCAGTCGAGGTCCCGGTGACGCTGAAGTTCCGCACTGGCTGGGACTCACTCAACCGGAACGCCCTCAGGATTGCGCAGATCGCAGAAGACAGCGGCATACGGCTGCTCTCGCTGCACGGCCGAACCCGCGCCTGCGGATTCTCCGGACGCGCCGAGTACGATACGATCCGAGAAGTAAAACGGGCCACTCGACTGCCGGTGGTTGCAAACGGCGACATCAGTTCGCCCGAGGAAGCCAGGCGGGTTCTCAAGTACACTTGCGCGGACGGGATCATGGTGGGACGCTCCGCTCAGGGGCGGCCGTGGATCTTCCGCGAAATCGAGCACTACCTGGCAACGGGCGAAATCCTGCCCTCTCCGCTGGTGTCGGAAATACACTCCGTGCTGGTGGCGCACCTGCAGGATCTCTATACGTTCTACGGCAGGGACACCGGGGTCAAGGTCGCCCGAAAGCACATCTCCTGGTACACCAGAGGTCTTGCGGGCTCGGCGGGTTTCCGGCACCGCATGAACCAGCTTCAGACCTGCGAAGAACAGTTGCAGGCAGTCAACTATTTCTTCGACGAATTGGCCAGCGAGCACCTTCGCCTGCAATACGACGAGGAGCAACTCGCCGCATGAAACCGACGAGCGAAATCGCCGACTGCGTGCGCCACTCGCTGGAGCGCTACTTCAAGGACCTCGACGGTGCCAAGCCGCGCGCCATCTACGACATGGTTCTCAAGAACGTGGAGCGACCGATGCTGGAAATCGTGCTCGACCGAGCCAAGGGCAACCAGACCATTGCGGCGGAGATGCTCGGCATCAATCGCAACACTTTGCGGAAAAAGATCCAGTCGTTCAAAATAAAAGCGTGAGTGTTGGCGGCGAGGGCTGGTCCCGTTTCCGGGGCGAGTTCTTTCCGGCCTTTCCGAACCGCTAGGCGATACATCCGCGCATGACTCAAATCCGGACCGCGCTGATCAGCGTATCCGACAAGACCGGCCTGGCCGAATTCGCGCAGGGCCTAGCGCGGTTCAAGGTGCGGGTTCTGTCCACCGGCGGCACAGCCAAGGAACTCGGCGCAATCGGCATCGAGGTCACCGAAGTCGCCGCGTACACCGGCTTTCCCGAAATGCTGGACGGCAGGGTGAAGACGCTGCATCCGCGCCTGCACGCCGGGATTCTTGCCCGGCGCAACTCTCCGGCGCAGATGGCCGAGCTCAGGGCTGCCGGCATCGATCCCATCGACATGGTGGTGGTGAACCTCTACCCTTTTGCGCGCACCGTCGCCGATCCCGAATGCCTGCTCGAGGACGCGATCGAGAACATCGACATCGGTGGACCGAGCATGCTGCGCGCCGCCGCCAAGAACCATGCAGGCGTGGTCGTCGTCACCGATCCAGCGGACTACGCGGGAGTTCTGAGGGAAATGAAGGAGCGCGGCGGGACGGTTTCCGAATTCAGCCGCGTCGCGCTCGCGCGCAAGGCCTTCGCCCACACCGCCGCCTACGATGCTGCAATCTCCAACTACCTGACGGCGCTCGACAGCGAGGGCAGGCGCTCGCATTTCCCCGAGCGCCTTACGCTGCAGTTCACCAAGGTGCAGGACATGCGCTACGGAGAGAACCCGCACCAGAGCGCGGCGTTCTACCGCGACGCCGATCCCGTCGACGGCGGCATCGCCGGGTTCGTGCAACTTGCCGGCAAGGAGCTGTCCTACAACAACGTCGCCGATGCGGATGCCGCCTGGGAGTGCGTCAAGACCTTCGACGAGCCCGCGTGTGTGATCGTCAAGCACTCCAACCCCTGCGGCGCCGCGACGGGCGATTCGGCACGGGTGGCGTACGAGCGCGCGCTTGCTACCGACCCTGTCTCAGCGTTTGGCGGCATCATCGCGTTCAACCGCCGTCTCGACGGCAGCGCGGCGGAAGCGGTCGCCCGGCAATTCGTCGAAGTGGTGATCGCCCCCGACTTCGACGCCGAGGCGCGCGCAGCCCTGTCTGCAAAGGGGAGCGTGAGATTGTTGTCGGTCCCGCTGGCGCGCGCAGCCCAGGCCTACGATTTCAAGCGGGTCGGCGGCGGGCTACTGGTTCAGACCCCCGATGCCAGCAACCTGACGGCTAGCGACTTGCGCGTGGTCACCAAAGCCGAGCCGACGCCGGCGCAAGTCGCCGATCTGCTGTTTGCGTGGCGCGTCGCCAAGTTCGTGAAGTCGAACGCCATCGTATTCTGCGTGGACGGCAGGACCCTCGGCGTAGGCGCAGGCCAGATGAGCCGCGTCGACAGCGCGCGTATCGCCACCCTCAAGGCCCATGGCGCTGGGCTTTCCCTCGCGGGTTCGACGGTCGCTTCCGACGCCTTCTTTCCGTTCAGGGACGGCGTCGACGTGGTCGCCGCAGCCGGCGCCAGGGCGATCATCCAGCCCGGTGGCAGCGTGCGCGACGACGAAGTCATCGCCGCGGCGGACGAACTGGGGCTGGCAATGGTGTTTACCGGCGTGCGCCACTTCCGTCACTGATGCGTTCAACAGCCGGCGCGCCCCGCTCATGAAGCTACTGGTCGTCGGTTCGGGCGGGCGCGAACACGCCATCGCTTGGCGCCTCGCGCAAAGCCCGCGCGTACAGAAGGTCTACGTTGCTCCCGGCAACGGCGGTACCGCGCGCGAAGCGGGCGTGGAAAACGCTCCTATCTCGGCTATCGACAAGCTGGCCGAATTTGCCCGTGCCGAAAACATCCACCTTACGGTGGTGGGACCCGAGGCGCAGCTCGCCGATGGAATCGTAGATCTGTTTCGTTCCAGGGGACTTCGCATCTTCGGCCCGACTCGGGCCTGCGCTCGGCTGGAGAGCTCCAAGCAGTTCGCCAAGGAATTCATGATTCGGCACCGGATTCCCACGGCGGCGTTTGCGAGCTTCGACGAAGCGCGCGCGGCTCACGACCATGTCGAATCGCGCGGCGCGCCCATCGTGGTAAAGGCGGATGGCCTCGCGGCGGGCAAGGGCGTGGTCGTCGCGATGAGCGCCGACGAAGCGCATCGCGCGATCGAGCAGATCCTCGTCGAGCGTACGATGGGGACTGCGGGTAACCGCGTCGTGATCGAGGAATTCCTCGAGGGCGAGGAGGCGAGCTTCATCGTTCTGGCCGACGGAGAACGCGTGCTGCCGCTCGCGACCAGCCAGGATCACAAGCGCTTGAAGGACGGCGACGAGGGACCCAATACCGGCGGCATGGGCGCGTATTCCCCGGCGCCCGTAGTGACCCCCGAGCTGCACGCACGCGTGATTCGTGAAGTCATCCAGCCGGTGCTCGCAGGGATGGCCGAGGAAGGCCACCCCTATAGCGGATTCCTCTACGCGGGCCTCATGATCGACGGTTCGGGCAATCCACGGGTGCTCGAATTCAACTGCCGGCTCGGCGACCCGGAAACGCAGCCGATCCTGCTGCGCCTGAAGAGCGACCTGTTCGAGCTGATCGAGCGCGCGGTCGACGGGAGGCTTGACCACGCGACCGCGGAATGGGACCGCCGCCCCGCCCTCGGGGTGGTCCTCGCGGCCGCCGGTTACCCCGATGCGCCGAAGAAAGGCGACGTCGTGAACGGGCTTCCCGAGGCGGGGGAGGGATTCCGGGTGTTTCACGCGGGCACGGTGCTCAAGGACGGATCCATCGTCACCAACGGCGGGCGCGTGCTTTGCGTGACCGCTCTGGGAGACAACATCAAGATGGCGCAGCGGCGCGCATATGAGGTCGTAAAGGGCATTAGTTTCGACGGCATGCAGTATCGGAGTGACATCGGGCACCGCGCCGAAAATAGACACTGATGATGAATTCGGAATCCGTACGCGACTACATGATCGAACTGCAGAGCCGCATCGTCGCGGAACTCGAGCGCACCGATGGCAACCGCTTCCGCAGCGACCGATGGGAGCGCGCTGAAGGAGGCGGCGGCGAAAGCCGCGTCATCGAGGACGGCACATTGTTCGAACGCGGCGGAGTGAATTTCTCCAGGGTGCGAGGCGAGCGGCTTCCCCAGTCGGCGAGCGCGGCGCGGCCCGAACTCGCCGGGCGCTCGTTCGAAGCGATGGGCGTGTCGCTCGTCCTGCATCCGCGCAATCCGTTCGTGCCGACGGTACACATGAACGTGCGCTTCCTGGTGGCGACCAAAGCGCACAGCGATCCGGTGTGGTGGTTCGGCGGAGGCATGGACCTCACGCCGTACTACGGCTTCGAAGAGGATGCGCGGCATTTTCACCGTGTTTGCCGCGACGCGCTCGCACCGTTCGGACAGGACCGGCACCCCCGCTACAAGCGCTGGTGCGACGAGTATTTCTTCCTCAAACATCGCGACGAGCCGCGCGGCATCGGCGGAATTTTCTTCGACGACTTGAGCGAGAGGGGCTTCGATTTCTGCTTCGATCTCACACGCAGCGTCGGGGATCACTTTCTGCTGGCCTACGTTCCCATTATCGAGCGTCGACGAAGCAACTCCTACGGCGAGCGCGAGCGCGACTTCCAGGCCTACCGCCGCGGGCGCTATGTCGAATTCAATCTAGTCTACGACCGCGGGACTCTCTTCGGACTGCAGTCCGGCGGACGCGCCGAGTCGATATTGATGTCGCTGCCTCCGCTGGTGAAGTGGCGCTACGACTGGAAGCCCGAGCCGTCCAGCCCAGAGGACAGGCTGACCCGGGAATTCCTGCGGCCAAGGGATTGGATATCGGATGACTGAGCCACGCAACATTCCAATAGGAGAGGGGCTGAAATGAAAACACGCAAGCTGGGAAAGCAGGGGCCTTCGGTATCGGCTTTGGGGTTGGGATGCATGGGGATGACCGGGATCTACGGCGAGCCGAACGAAGTCGAAGCTATCGCCACCATCCATCGTGCGATCGACCTGGGCGTCAACCTGATCGTCACCTCGGATGCCTACGGAGCGGGGACCAACGAGGAACTCGTCGGACGCGCGATAAGGGGCAAACGCGATCGGGTGCTCGTCGCGACCAAATTCGGGAACATGGGTTTGTCCGGTTTCAAACTTCCCGAAGGCCTCTCCGGGGGCCACCCGGATTACGTACCGCAGGCTTGCGATGCGTCGCTCAAGCGCCTTGGCGTAGACACGATCGACATCTATGGTTTGCATCGCGTCGACTCCAAGGTGCCGATCGAAGACACGGTTGGCGCGATGAAGAGACTGGTCGAACGAGGCAAGGTGCGATTCCTGGCGTTGTCGGAGGCCGGTGCGGCCACCGTGCGTCGCGCGCACAAGGTTCATCCGCTCGTCGCGCTCGAGACCGAGTACTCCCTTTGGTCGCGCGACGTCGAAAAAGATATCCTCACGGCCTGCCGTGAACTCGGCATCGGCTTCATGGCGTATTCCCCGCTCGGCCGGGGTTTTCTCACCGCCACCATCAAGTCGCTGGATGCGCTTTCGCCCAAGGACCGCCGGCGCGACCATCCGCGCTTCAATCCCGACAATCTGAAGCGCAATGTCGAACTGCTGCGGCCGCTTGAATCCGTCGCCCGGGCGCACGAGGTGACGCCGGCGCAGGTGGCCCTCGCCTGGGTGCTTGCGCAAGGCGAGGACTTGGTGCCGATCCCCGGCACGAAGCGCCGCAGCTACCTGGAACAGAACGCCGCGGCTGCCGACATTCGACTGAGCGCCGCCGAAATCGTCCAGCTTTCGCAGGCGTTTCCCGCGGGCGTGGCTTCCGGAACGCGCTATCCGGAGAAGCAACTCGCCGGCCTGGGCCTTTGAGGCGGCCGGGACTTCAGACGGAAGCGCCGCGCTCCGGCGCCAGACCGGCGCTGGCACGAAAGTGGCGGTTCGCCTCCTCGGTGCGATCCATGCGGTCGAACAGCCTCGCCAGCGCGACGTGCGCGGCGGGGCCGGGGCGCGTCGCGAGGCTCGCCTCGAGATAGCTTTGCGCCTTTCCCCACAAACCACGCTCGACGCACAGCCGACCGAGCGTCAGTAGCAGGTCGGCATCGCCGGGACGCTGGCGCAGCCAGCTTTCCGCGCGTTCCAGCTGCTCGATTTCCTCGCCGCCTGTGCACTCTCCGTACAAGAGCGCCAGGTCCGCGTTCCAGTCGCGTTCCAGCGCCCTTTCGATGGTGCGTCGAGCGGAGCGAAAATCCCCGCTGCGCATGAAGGCCTGCGCGGCAGCCGCGGCGATTCTCCGGTGCACGCGCTCGGCTTGCGGAACCTCGCCCCAGTAGTCCGAGAGCCCCTGCCGATCCTGGGCCAGGTGCTCCAGCCGTGCAAGGCGCGCATTCACCCGGATGCTCTCGAGCGCTTCGGCTGGCATCGCCGCGTGCTTTTCCAGCAGCTTGGCGATGCGGATAACTTCGTCCCAGTTGGACAGGCCCTGCTCCGCCCGCAACAGCAGCAGCAGCGTCGCTGCGTGACGGGGTCCGTTTTCGTAGAGCTCGCGCAGTGCCGCGCGGGCCTCGTCGAACCGCTGTTCCTCCAGCAGCAGCTCGGCGGCGGTCATCAGGCGCGCAGACCGCCAGTCCCCATCGTCGCGTCGTGCCTGTTCGAGCCAGTGGTCGCGTCGGGAGAACTCGCGCAGCCGCTGCGCGGCCCGCGCGGCGATGAGGCCTGCGAGCGCGGGGACCGAGCGCAGCCGGCTCGCCTCGGATGCGAGCTTCTCTGCGTGCAGGAAGCGGCCTTCGAACAGTGCCTGAATGGCGCGCAGCAAGGTCGCGCGCCCCTTCTCATCGCGGCGGCTGTTGCGAAACGCGCGAACGCGGGCCGGAAGTTGAAGCGTTTGCCTCGCTGCCCTGACAAGGACGTACGCCACCGCGAAAACCGTCACTGCGAGCACGATCAGCATGTTGAGCGAGATCTCGGCGCGCCAGGGAGGCAGGACAAACAGGGCATAGCCGCCGTTTCCGTGCATGGCGAGTGACAGCGCGACTGCCAGCGCGACCACGCCGAGAAGCCTCGCCAAGATCTTCATCGCTCGCGCCGCTGGGGCGTCGCCTTGTAGGCACGCACCGCCGCGAGGCTTTCGGCGATCGAGGGGACCGCGACCCCCGCGTTTGCGGCGCCGAGCCGGCCCAGGGTTCCTATTGCGGCGGCGGTGGCGCGGGAGCGTGCATCGAAATGCCGCTCGAGCCAATCCCTCGCGGCCCTGAGGTCGCCGCGGAAAGTGGCATCGTCGCGCGCCAACAGCGCCAGCCTCGCGTTGAGCAGCCGCAGCTTGAGATTCTCGCGGAGAAAGAATACCTGGGTCGGAGCGAGCAGCACCGGCTCGGCGCGATCGAGGTTCTGGATGCGTACCAGCTGCTTCAACTCGGTGAGCAGCTCGTCTGCAAGGCGCGCCCAGAATCCTTCCTGGTTCTGCACCGCGCCGGACTCCGAGGCGGTGCGCGGCCGCGCATCCTGGGCGAGGGGCAGCGCATCGACGCCGGCAGCCAACTGATCGAGCTTCGCGGCGATCTCGGCGAGATCGGTGCCCGGCGCGGACTTGAGGCGCTCGATGTCGCGCGCGAACACCTTGCGCAGTGGCAGGAACTGCGGTCGCGGCGAGCGCGCGAGCCGCGCGTCGGCGGCCTGCAGCGCGAGCAGGGCCCCCTGCACGCTGCCCGCCAACTGCAGCTGCTGCGAGGCGATCGTCAGCATCTGCTCGATCTCGGCCAGCACCCATTCCTCCCGGTTCCGCGAGAGTTCCTGGTAAAGCGTATCGAGTGCGATCTGCCGTTCCTGCGACTCGCCGAGCTTCAACTCGAGCTGCGCCAGCTTCGCCTGGGCCTCGCGCAGGGCTTCCTGCGTCTGCCGGGCCGCCAGGCGCGCGTCGCGGCTGTCCGCTTCGCTTTCGCGCATCTGTCGCGCGACGTCCTCGCGCAGCGTGCTCGACTGAGTCCGGGTGTCGTACCACTGCCAGGCAAGCAACAACACCAGCGCGGCGACGCCGGCTGCCGCAGGCGTAGCGAGCCGGTGCAGGAACCGGCGCGGCGAAGTGCTGGCCGAAGCGGAGGGAGGGCTGTCTTGCATGGACGGTGCGGGCGGCAGTCGGGAAGCGTTCACACTGTAGCAAAAAACGCGATCATTTCCGCGACGGCACGCTCGTCTCCGCGCCCGGTCACCACGACCCGCCGCACGCCCAGCTTTTCGGCAGCGGCGCCGATTCTCGGATGGGGAACGAATACCGGGGTGGCGCACAGGTACCCCTGCCCCGTCGGTCCCAGCATCGAGAAGAAATTCGACAATCCTTCCGCGCTGGTGATCGACACCGCCTCGACGCCGCCGCGCTGCCAGCGCGCAAGGAGCGGACCGGTGTCCTGGTCGGGCCGAACCCGGCGA
>JBGQFD010000046.1:0-28399 GCA_041496705.1 Gammaproteobacteria bacterium
ATCGCCGACGCGATCCGCACCATGCACGTCGAGAAGGTCGGCGCGGTGATGGTGCCCGATGCCGAGGGATGCCCGGTCGGCGTCTTCACCGAGCGCGACGTGGTGCGCCTATATGCCGACGGCGACCGCGACTTCGACACGCTGCCGGTCGAGGCGCGGATGACATGCAGCGTCGTCGTCGGACTGCTATCGATGTCGGTTGACGAAGCGCTGGGGCTGATGACCGAGCGCCGCTTCCGCCACCTACCGGTGGTCGAGGATGGCAAGCTGCTCGGGCTGGTGTCGATCGGCGACCTGGTGAAGGTGAAGCTTAACGAAACCGCGCAGGAGGCGCAGGCGCTGCGAGCGTACATCGCGTCATAAGGGGTCGAGGAAAGGGAATGGCCAGTCGAGCGCGCTTCGAGTCAGCGCCCCAAATCACCTATGTGTAGGTCGCAACGACAACTGGCATTCGCCACCAGCCGAAACTCGACATCTGTAACGTTCATGCGCGATTGGCGTATGCGGCCTAACCCCGCGGTGGAGCGCGACGCTCATGGCTCGGCGCTGCGCGCCTACGCACGCGCGCCTCAACGCAACGTCAGGTGTCACTTCAGGTTTTGCCCGTGCTTCCGAACCCTCCCGCGCCGCGCTCGCTGGCGGAGAACTCCTCGACCACGTTCAGCTTCACCTGCACCACCGGCACCACGACGAGCTGCGCGATCCTGTCCATCGGGTTGATTGTGAATGCCTCCTTCGACCGGTTCCACACCGAGACCATCACCTGCCCTTGGTAGTCGGAGTCGATCAGACCGACGAGGTTCCCGAGTACGATGCCGTGTTTGTGGCCGAGCCCCGAACGCGGCAGGACCACTGCCGCAAGCCCCGGGTCGGCCAGATGGATGGCCATGCCGCTCGGCACCAGCTCGGCGGCGCCTGGGGCGAGATTAAGCGGCTCATCGATACAGGCCCGAAGGTCGAGGCCGGCTGCGCCGGCCGTAGAGTACTGCGGCAGGGATTCGCGCAGCCGCGAGTCGAAGATCCTTACGTCGAGAGTCTTCAAGCGAAGAGCCGCCTAGCGCCGTGGCAGGATCTTCGCGATGTGCGCGACCAGCTGACGCGCGAGCACGATCTTCGGCGCGAGCGGCAGTTCGTGCACGCCGGCCTCGTCGAAGAGCGTGAGCGCGTTGGTGTCCTTGCCGAAAGTTTCCTGCACGAGGTTCGCGGCGATGAGGGGAATTCCCTTTTTCTTGCGCTTCGCCTGCGCGTTCGCCTTCAGGTCTTCGGTCTCGGCGGCGAAGCCGACGCAAAACGGCCTCTTGGGGAGGGCCGCAACCTCGGCGAGGATATCGGGGTTGGGCGCAAACTCGACGCTGAGATTACCGTTGCCGCGCTTGATCTTGTGCAGCTTGGGATCGACGGGATGGTAGTCGGCGACCGCGGCGACCGAAATGAATACGTCGACCTCAGTCGCTCGCGCCATGACCGCCTTGTGCATGTCGCTCGCTGTGGTCACGTCTACCCGCTCCACGCCCGGCGGAGCGGCGAGCGCGGTGGTCCCTGAGACGAGCGTTACCTCCGCTCCGGCCTCCGCCGCGGCCTGCGCGACCGCGTAGCCCATCTTGCCCGAGCTCTGATTCGTGACCCCGCGGACCGCATCGATTGGTTCATAGGTCGGACCCGCAGTGATCAGCACTTTTTTTTTGAAGAGGGCCTTGGGACCGAGCGTCGCCGCGACCTCGGCGATTATCTCCTCAGGCTCGAGCATGCGCCCCATGCCGCCCTCGCGGTCGGCATGGTCACCCTCCGTGGGCCCCAGGATTCCGACGCCGTCAGCGCGGAGGCGCTCGACGTTTCGCTGCGTCGCCGCGTTCTGCCACATCTCCACGTTCATCGCCGGCGCGACCATGAGCGGGCAGCGGCGCGCGAGGCACAGGGCCGAGAGCAGGTCGTCGCCGAGCCCGTTCGCGAGCTTCGCGAGAAAATCGGTCGTGGCAGGCGCGACCACGATGATGTCCCGGTCGCGCGAAAGCTCGATGTGGCCCATGCTGTCGGGCACGCGCGTATCCCAGATGTCGGTGAAAACGGGCTTGCTCGAAAGCGCCTGAAGCGTCACCGGGGTCACGAAGCGGCACGCCGCTTGTGTCATGACAACGCGCACGTCGGCGCCCGCCTTGATGAAAAGGCGCGTGAGTTCAGCCGCCTTATAGGCGGCGATTCCGCCGGTGATCCCGAGCAGGATGCCCTTTCCTGAAATGTCGGTCATCGCAATTCAAACCACCGCGTTAAGGTGCAAACGAGGATTTTAAGCGAATTCCATGGCCATTACCGACTGGCCCCTCCAGGAGCGTCCACGCGAGCGTCTGCTTGCGCAGGGCGCTGCGTCGCTCGCCGACGCGGAACTGCTCGCGATCCTGCTTCGCACCGGCGTCAGGGGCAAGAGCGCGGTGGACGTTGCACGGGAACTGCTTGGACGCTTCGGCTCGGTCTCGGCGCTCCTTGAGGCGGCATCCGGGAGTCTCGCGGACACACCAGGCCTCGGCACCGCCAAGCTCGCGCACCTCCAGGCAGCGCTCGAACTGGCGCGACGTGCGCTAAAGGAAGAGATATCCTCGCGGGATGCGCTGTCGTCACCGCAAGCGGTCCGCGACTACCTGCGGTTGTCGCTTGCGGGCCGCGGCCACGAGGTGTTTCTCGTGCTGTTGCTGGACGCCCAGCATCGCGTCGTTGCCGCCGAAGAACTCTTCCGCGGTACCCTCACGCAGACCAGTGTCTACCCGCGCGAGGTCGTGAAGTGCGCCTTGAGGCACAACGCGGCAGCGGTGATTTTCGCGCACAATCATCCTTCCGGCGTCGCTGAGCCCAGCCATGCCGATGAGATTCTGACGCGTTCGCTCAAAGCGGCGCTCGCCTTGGTCGACATCCAGGTGCTCGACCACTTTATCGTCGCCGGAACCCGGACCATGTCGTTCGCCGAGCGCGGACTGATCTAGAAGGCTTGATACACACCGGGGACCCGCCTATAATGCGCCCTTTCCGCAGGAGCAGTCCATGGCAAGAGTCTGCCAAGTCACGGGCAAGACGCCCCAGGTGGGAAATCACGTGTCCCACGCCAACAACAAGACCAAGCGTCGTTTCTATCCGAACCTGCAATACCACCGTTTCTGGGTCGAGAGCGAGAAGCGTTGGGTAAGCCTGCGCATCTCCAATGCCGGTTTGCGCATCATCGACAAGAAGGGTATTGAGGTAGTACTCGCAGAGTTGCGCGAGCGCGGCGAAGTCTGATACCGGAGCCACGATGCGCGAGAAAATCAAGCTTGAATCCAGCGCCGGCACCGGCCATTTCTACACGACCACCAAGAACCGGCGCACCACACCGGAAAAAATGGAGATCAAGAAGTTCGACCCCCGGGCGCGCAGGCACGTCGTCTACAAGGAAGCCAAAATCAAGTAGAACCCACCCGCCGCGCACGGCGCTTTCACCCAAGAAAAAGCCCGCTTTCCGCAGGCTTTTTTATTTCAGCTTCTGGCAAGAGTTCGCGACTAGCCGCCCCGCTTGTAGACGATTTTCTTGCTGCCTCCGTCACACGTCCCCACGACCTTGCCGTCCTCGGCCGCGTCCTTGTCAACGATGGTGAGGGTGAATTCCTTGACCCCATTGTTCTTGATCTTGGTTTCGATCTCCGCCTTCAACTCCTCGCATGGCTTGACCTGCGCGAGAGCCGGAGAAGCAACCAATACCATGGAAATCATCGCAATCAGAGCTTTCATTTGCACACTCCTTCGTCTTGTTTAGCGACAAGAGCCGAACCGACCTGCCATCGGGAAGCCAACCACCGATATGCAGGCGTCATTCTCCCCGGATTCACACGGGAATCAAGAGAGCCGCCGTGTTCTTGGCGCCCTGCCGCACCGGCTGAGCCATTAAGTGGCTGAGGAAAAAAGAGAAATGCCAGGGAACCAGAAACCCGACGTGGGAAAGCCTAGATCTCCCGGCTCAAGCGGAGCCGCCCGGCCTCAAGCGTAGCTGCGCAGCCGGCGAGAGAATTCCACGAGCGGCCGGATGTCGCTCGTCTCGGCCCGGTGGCACCAGTCCTGAAGCTGCCTGACGAGCTGCTCGCGAGACGCCGTGGAACGTTCCCAGAGCGCGGCCAACTCGGCGCGCATGGAATACACGGTCTGAAGTGCCCGCGATTTAGCAAGCACCGCGTCCAGTTTGGCGCGGTCGGTGTGACACAGGGTCTTCTCGTCGCGGTGCAGCCAACGCTTCAGGCCCTCCAGGACGTGCGCATCCTGAGGAGCGAACCGGCGGAGTTTCCGCAGCTCCTCTGCGTAGGTGTGCTTCAGCGACTTCGCGTACTTCGCGAGCACATCGTAACGATGCGTAATGACCGCCTGTAGAGTCTCCAGATCGACTGAGTGCTTGGCTTCGGTGAACCGGGGCGTCGGGGCCACTTTCTTAACCTGCGCCAGGCCCAGCGCTTCGAGCACGCAGATGTACATCCAGCCGATGTCGAATTCGTACCACTTGTTGGAGAGCTTGGCCGAGGACGCGAATGCGTGGTGATTGTTGTGCAGTTCCTCGCCACCGATCACTATTCCCCAGGGAACGATGTTCGTGCTGGCGTCTTCGCTCGACCAGTTGCGATACCCCCAGAAGTGGCCGATACCGTTGATCACACCCGCCGCCCAGAACGGAATCCACACGATCTGCGTCACCAGGATGAGGATTCCCGGGACGGGCCCGAACAGAAGCACATTGATCAACCCCATGAGCGTAATACCGAGCACGGCGAACTTCGAGTACAAGTTTCGTTCGAGCCAATCGTCGGGAGTTCCGTAGCCGTAACGTTCCATCGTTTCCCGGTTGTACGACTCCTTGACGTAAAGAAAAACTCCGCCCCACAGCACGCGGTTGATGCCCAGCTGCTGCGGACTGTGAGGGTCTTCGGGCGTCTCGCACTTGGCGTGGTGCTTGCGGTGAATGGCGGCCCACTCCTTGGTCACCATGCCGGTGGTCATCCACAGCCACAGGCGGAAGAAGTGACTGGCTATCGGACCCAAATCCAGTGCCCGATGCGCTTGGCAGCGATGCAGGAACACCGTCACGCTGACGATGGTGACGTGCGTGAGCGCCAGGGCCGCCAGCACGTAGCCCCACCACGGGAGATCGAAAACGCCTGAAAACAACGGGTTAGGTTCCATCTGCTTCCTTGTCGTAACTTGCCGCGGATTCTACGTGAATCCGGCCAAAGGGCAAGTGCGAATTACCCGGCCAGTGTGCCACGTATTCGCCGATGCCGCATATATCGGCCCAAACCGGCAATAATCAACAAGCAAATGGGGGAAATGCGCCATAAATGCACCCGGTCATTCGACCCGCTCGAATGCCGCCGCGAAAAATCCGTCCGTGCCGTGACGGTGTGGCCAGAGCTCCATGTAGTCCCCTATTCCGGTGACGGCGATTCTTTCCTTCGTCAGCAACTCTCCCGCCGGACGCAGCCTGAATCCCGGGCTCCTTGAGAGGAATTCCTCGGCGATTCGCTGGTTCTCTTCCTCGAGGATGCTGCATGTGGCGTAAACCAACCGTCCTCCAGCCTTGACGAGCCGCGCCGCCGAGGCAAGTATGGCTTTCTGCTTGTCGACGAGTTCATCGACATCCTGCGACTTCTGCCGCCACTTCATATCGGGATTGCGGCGAAGCGTGCCGAACCCACTGCAAGGCGCATCCACGAGAACACGATCGATCTTTCCCGCGAGGCGCTTTATGCGCGCGTCGTTGGCACCCTCGATTCGCTGCGGATGCACGTTGGAAAGACCGGAGCGTGCCAGACGCGGCTTCAGCCCGGCAAGACGCTTGGGAGACACGTCGAAAGCGTACAGACGTCCGGTAGAACTCATCAGCGCGCCCAGTGCCAGCGTCTTGCCGCCCGCCCCCGCACAGAAATCCACCACCATTTCACCGCGCCTGGGCGCGACCAGACGACAAACCAGTTGGCTACTCTCGTCCTGGATTTCGACCGCACCTTCCAGGAACAACGCACTCCGATTCACCGCAGGCTTACCGGCAAGTCGCAGGCCTTCGGGCGAGTACGGCGTCGCAGCGGCCATGATGCCCTCGGCAGCAAGTCGCTCGATGGCAGCCTCGCGGGAGATTTTCAGGGTGTTGACCCGCAAATCGAGCGGCGCGACCTGAAGCAACCCCTTCGCAAGTTCGAGCAGGGCGGTCTCGTCAAATCGGGTCCGCAGGCGTTCGACCACCCAGTCGGGAAGCTCGCATTCATCCGCGAACGATTGCGGCGCTCGCGCGGACTCCTTGACGGCAACGAGCCAATCGGCCTCACCGCCACGCAGACAAGGCTCGATCTCCCTGAGATTGGCGCCAAGCAGAACCGCCCAGGTGGCCAACACGCGAAGCCGGGCACTCCGACCTGCCGCAACACGCTCGAGGCTTCGCCAGTGCCTGAGCGCGGCGAAAACCGATTCCGCGATCGTCGCGCGGTCCTGCTGCCCGATTCCTGCGTTCGCGCGGAAAAAAGCCGACAGCGCGGCATCTGCGGGGCCTTCCAGGGGGAGCACTGCATCGAAGGCCCGGGTGCACGCCTCGAGCAACGGGCGGGAAAATCTCTTCAATTGCCGATACGGGTCACGACCTGGTCGGCGCGAGTACCGTCCTTGTCGACGATGAGAATGCGAACCGGCAGGTAGTTGCGCTCTGTCGCGAACCAGATATCGGTCGTCTTGTCTTCGGGCCCGTCACGTTGCTTGGAGATGTGCAGCGTTTGCATCTCGCCGGCGGGAGTGCTCAGCTTTTCCGGGCCGACCACGAGAAAGCGAAACGGCGTAAGCCCGCGGCCGTCGGCGCGCGTGACCTCAAACTCCTTTCCTGTCGGCGGAAAGAAGACAAAACTGTACGCTAGGCTCAGGGGATCCTGCGCCGTTCCGGGCATGACGAGAGTCTCCGACTTGCCGTCCTTGTCCTGAATAATCGAGCGCGAGTCCCAGTCGAACTTTGCGCTCACTGCCCAGCGATCGCCGCGCTGATCGCGGTATTCGTCGGGACGGAGCCCTTGTGGCGTTATGCGCCCGCGGCTGCTGCGCTTCAGCACCGGCGCCAGGGCAAGGATGCCCCTGCCCCGCACTTCGGAGACGATGCTATAGGTCCGATCGTCGTGATCCAGGACTTCGACGATCTCGGCAACCACCAGACCGTTGTAGCTCGTGTCGTAGGTGATCCTGACCCGCTCCGGCGGACCGCCCCATGCAAAGGCGGTCGCAAGGAACAATGGCGGAAAACAGGCAAGGTGCAGGTGCATGGTCGGCTTCATTCGAAGGCGAGTAACGCCTGCTCGGCTTCCGCGAACTTGACGCGCACCCGCCCGTTCTCGACGACCATGCGATCCTCGACCAACCAGCGTACCGCGAGTGGATAGATGCGGTGCTCCTGCTGTAGGACGCGGGCCGCGAGACTGTCCTCCGTATCGTCGGCGTGCACCGGCACGGCCGCTTGGACAATGATGGGACCCCGATCGAGCTCAGCGGTAACGAAATGCACCGTGCAGCCGTGGACCTTGACGCCTTCTTCAAGCGCACGCCGGTGCGTGTGCAGTCCCGGGAAGGACGGGAGGAGTGACGGGTGGATGTTGAGCAGTCTTCTGTCGTAGCGCCTGACAAAATCGACTGAGAGAATGCGCATGAACCCGGCGAGCGTGACGATCGTCGGCGAATAGCGATCGATCGCTCGTGCGAGAGCGGCATCGAATTCGCTTCGTGAAGCAAAGTCTCGATCGTCGACGACGGCAGTGGGGATGCCCGCTTGCGCGGCGAACCCGAGGCCGGGCGCGTCCGGACGGTTGCTCACCACCGCCGAGATTTTCGCCGGGATTCCGGCTTGCACCAGGGCTCGCATGTTACTGCCGCGGCCTGAGATGAGAACGACGACATTTTTCACGCCGTCATTGTACCGTTACCGCGTCAACACCCCTCCATCTGCAAGATCATGGCCGGACGCTAGTACATCCGATCGACCTCGTAGCCCTGCTCCTCGATCAGGGCCAGTATCCCCCGGGATCCGTAGAGATGGTTCGCGCCAATAGCGATGAATGCAGCACCTTCACGCAGGGGCATGAAGAGGCGATGCGCCATGACGATCGACCGATTGTCGATCACTTCCTTGAAGAGGATCCCGTAGTGGCCGGCCATCTCGGGAAACCGCGCTGCTATCGTGTCATTGATCGCGTGGATGCCGCCCAGATCCTGCTTCTTCCAAGCCTGGATAGCGGGCTCGACCATGGCTATGAAATAGTCGCGGTTCGCCAGCGTGTGTTTGAGCAACGCCACCTGGGTGTCGAGCGGAATCCTGTCGAACACCGAGATCTGCTCCTCGATGCCTTCCAGACCCAAAATGCGCAACCGACGCGCACGGGCGACCTCCAAGAGTTTCTGGTCGAGCGTCGTCCTCCCGTAGCCCTGGGGCGTGACGGTGAAATTGACGAGAGCGGCCCAGGGCTTGAGGCGCGCGGCAACTTCCTCGGCTATCTGCCTCTCGCGCAGCATCGACACTACGTCGGCATACGCTTCCGGTCCTATCAGCGGCTCGAGCCGGCGCCCGTCCTCGAATTGTGCCGCCTCGTAGAAGCGCGCCGCCTCGCGTTCGCCCAGGACGTTTTCCATGTAGAAGCGTCTACTGAGCGACAGGGCGCGATCGACCGGATCCGGTACGTCGAGCACGCGCGGGTCGGCGACGTGGATCGTGCCAAAAACGTGGCTCGGAGCAATGCCAGGCTTGGAGATGCGCCACAGCAATCCCTGGGTGAACCTGCCGTCCGGTCTTGCCGGGCTCGTCGCGGCGACCTCCGGCGCGGCCGGCAGGCTCCAGAAGGCGGCAACCAGGAGTAGAGCCGCGCGCAGCATGCCGATCCCGGGCACGATCGACACGCAGTTCAGGCGGCTCACCGCGGAAAGCCTGCAAGCGGCTGCAAACCGTCGGCTTCGAAGAGCTGCTGCAGTTGCTCCGCGGCCTGTTTCGCCGTCTGAATGAGCTGCTCCTCGTTCCCGTGCACAGCGTACTGCAGGTCGAGCTGGCCTTCGTCGTGCTGTCTGAACAGGGTGACGGCGCGCTCCGACGCGGCAATGCCAAAACCAAGAGAAAGCAGCGCGTGGCGGGCCATGTCGAGACTCGTCGGAAATGTCTCGCGATAGGCAGTCCTGACACCCAGATCGCGGAGCCGGAACAGATGCACGCGGTTGCGCGCCCGGGCGATGATGGGCACCTCGGGAAAGTGGCGGCGAACGACCTGAGCGGTTCTCACCGAGGCCTCGACGTCATCGATCGCCAGCACGAACAGCTTCGCTTCGCCTGTCCTGGCCGCCTGCAGCAGTTCCAGCCGCGAGGCATCACCGTAATACACCTTGCTGCCGAAGCGCCGCACGAAATCGACCTGCTGGTAGCTCGCTTCGATCGCGGTGAACGGGACGCCGCACATGCGCAACACGCGCGACACGATCTGACCGATACGTCCGTACCCGGCGATGATGACCGGGTTCCCCGGACCGGTGATCTCGTCGAACTCCGGGGCGGCGTGCCTATCCAGCCAGCGGCTGAATATGCGCTCGTGAAGCTCGATGGCGAGCGGAGCCAGCAGCATCGACGTCGTGACCGCCATGATCAGCAGCTGGTTGAGCTGGGAGTCAACAATGGCAAACTCTCCGGCCGCAGCAAACAGGACGAACGCGAACTCGCCCCCCTGACACACCGCCACCGCGAGGCGCTGGGCAGCGTCCGGGGGAGTGCCGCCGACCCGTGCAAGGCCGTACATAACGACGAACTTGAACAGCATCAGCCCCAGTGCCAGACCGAGTACGGCGAACGGGCGCTCCCAGACAAGGGGCAGGTTTGCGCCCATTCCCACGGCGATGAAGAATAGGCCCAGCAACAGTCCCTTGAAGGGCTGGATGTCCGCTTCGAGCTCGTGGCGGAACTCGGAGTCAGCGAGCAGCACGCCCGCGAGAAACGCGCCCAGCGACATCGACAGACCGATTTTTTCCATGCTGAGCGCTGCACCGACGACAAGCAGCAGCGCCGCTGCGGTAAACACCTCGCGCCCCCCGTAGCTGGCGACCGCTTTCAGCGCGGGGCGCACGACCAGGCGGCTGGCGGCGACGACCACCGCGATGATCGCAAATCCCTTGAGCGCCGGGGTCCAGCCTCCGCGTGCATGGTCGGCCGCCGGTCCGAGCAGCGGCAGCAGCGCCAGAAGCGGTATCACCGAAACGTCCTGAAACAGAAGCACGGCGAATGCCTCGCGACCATGGCGTGTCGCGAGTTGTTTGCGCTCGGCAAGCGAAGCCAGCACCAGCGCGGTGGACGACATCGCCAGGCCGAATCCGGCCACCAGGGCCACCTGCCAGGATGCGCCTAGCGCGAATGCCACGGCGGAAAGCCCGGTCCCGGTGAGCAGCACCTGCGCACCTCCCAAGCCGAACACGGGCCGACGCAGCACCCACAGGCGGCTCGGTTGAAGCTCCAGCCCCACCAGAAAGAGCAGCAGCACCACGCCAAACTCGGCGAACTGCATCGTGGCCTGCACCTCGCCTATCATCCCCAGCCCCCAGGGACCGATGAGCATTCCGGCGCCCAGGTAGCCGAGCACGGCGCCCAGCTTCAGACGCCGGAACAGCGGCACGAGTAGCACCGCGGTGAGGAGAAAAATTGCGGCCTGCTCGAGCAGATGCATGGGCTAGCTCCGCGCTGGAATGGTCAAAAACTCTCCGGGGACGAACGCCTCCGGAACGCTTCGGATTGTAGCGGCTGCTGCGCGGTCCGGTTCGTAGGTGCCTCAGGCCAGATCGAACAGCAGGACCTCCGCTTTCTCGCCGCTCTCCAGGACGATGTCCCGAGTATCCGACGCTTTGAGTGCGTCACCCGGCTCAAGCAGGTGGCCGTTGACGGTCACTTTCCCGAGCGCCACGTGGGCGTACGCGCGGCGCCCGGGCGCCAGGGCGTGAGTTGCCCGATCCGCACCGTCGAGAATCGCCGCGTAGAGACAGGCATCCTGGTGGATCGTGACGGAACCCTCGCGCCCATCCGGCGAGGCTACCAGCCGCAGGTTTCCGCGCTTTGCTGTCGCGTCGAAGTGCTTCTGCTCGTAGCTGGGCGCAAGGCCCGCCACATCGGGCTCGATCCAGATCTGCAGGAAGTGGGTGATGCCGTCCCGGGAATCGTTGAATTCGCTGTGCAGCACGCCTTTACCCGCGCTCATTCTCTGCACGTCCCCGGGGACGATGGTCGAGCCATTCCCCATGCTGTCCTTGTGGGCAAGCGCCCCTTCCAGGACATAGCTGATGATTTCCATGTCGCGGTGACCGTGCGTCCCGAAGCCCGTGCCCGGCTGAATCCTGTCTTCGTTGATCACCCTGAGGGACCCGAATCCCATATGCTCGGGATCGTAGTAGTCGGCAAAGGAAAAGGTATGGTACGAGCGCAGCCAGCCGTGGTCGGCACGGCCGCGATCGTCTGCTTTGCGGATCTCTATCATCGTTTCCCCGTCACAAGAAACCTTTGGATGCGGCGCCGCTGCGTCAAGAGGTGATGAGCTTCATGTTGAGCGCGCGTTCGACGAGCCAGATGCTGGCGATGACCGAAATCGCGAGCGAGCCGCCCGCGAACACCAGGCGCCGGTAGAACCACGTGGCGCGCAAAGCGTACGCCAGAGGCAAGAAAGCGCTGACGATGGCAAGCTGCCCGCCTTCCACCCCGACGTTGAAACCCACGAGCGCGATGAGCAGAGCCCCTTGCGGCAGCCCGAGGTCTTTGAGGACGCTGGCGAAACCGAACCCATGAATGAGGCCGAAGGCGAAAGCGACTATCCAGCGTCGTCCGCGCACCATGGGGTAAAGGTTGTTGAGCGCCGCGAGGACCACCGAGATCGCTATCGCGGATTCGACCAGCCGCGACGGCAGCGCGATCACCCCCAGGGCGGCGAGGCTGAGCGTGATCGAATGCGCGAGGGTAAACGACGTAACGATCTTGAAGACTTCCCAGAATGCGGGGGGAAAGCGCTCCACCCCCTGCCAGCGCCCGCCCTCCAGCGTCAGCACCGCCGGCAGCAACAGCGAGAGCAGAAATAGTATGTGGTCGAAGCCTATCCAGATGTGCCAGACACCTTCGCGACTGTAGTCGAGGAACTGCGTGAGCGCCGAGATCTTCGCGAGCTCGAAGGATTGCGTCGCGCGTTCCGGACTGAAGATCCCCGTGCGCGTCCCCGCTGCGTGCTCAAGGCGCAGCAATCCCTTGTGCTGCGGGTCGAGATCGGCAAATAGGCTGTAGCTGACTTCGAGCGTTTCGACCTCGGCCGGGCAGCGACCCTCGAAACGCATGATCGAATAGGCCCCGTCGCTGTGATCGTCGATGAGAAATTCGGTCGAATGAAGCGGGCAGTCCGCCCCACCCAAGCGCACTTTGAGTCTGGCCAGCGCGTAGGCTGCGATATCCGCGCGATGTGCCTTGACCTCGCCCCAGGTGATCTCGCCGTCGCCGCTGTCGTCCAGGCCGATGGCGAAATCCAGATCGCGCAGTGCGATGTCCCACTGCCCAGTGACGTCTGCCCCCGCTACGCGAATCGCGAGATAGCTGTCGCTCGGCTTGTGTGCCAGAGCGCCGGACGCCGCCAGCGCAAGCAGCAACGCAACTAGCGTCTTCACGGCTTCAGGGCTTTCAGACTTTGTCCAATCCGGCGCAACAGCGGGTCTTCGTGACCGGACGTCTCGAGCCACTCGAGCCCACCCTGCGCCGCCGCCCGATCCTTCATTGCAAGAGCGGCTTCGAGCAGAATGCGAGCATCGCGAGGCTCGCGCTGCAGTTTCCAATTTTCCCGGGCCAGCGCGAGCGCCTTCTCCTTCTGTCCGAGCAGGGTGAGGTTAAAGCGCGCCTCCTCCTGCTGGTGCAGCTTGTCCCCACGCAGCGCCGCCGCATCAAACCGCGCCTTGAGCGCGTCGATGTGTTCCTTGGCCGCTGCAGTGCCCGCGGCCTTCTCGGCCAGGGCGAGGCGCAGCAGCAGCACGTCGGAGCGAACCCAGTCGCGCAGGAGCGCGACCACTTCTGCGGGCCTGCCCTGGTCGAGGAGAAAATCGGCATAGGCGGCAAGCAGGAACTGGTCGCGCACCTCCAGTGCCAGCGCCGCACGGAAATGCTCTTCCGCCTGTCTCGCATTGCCCTGCCGCAGGGACATTTCGGCGAGGCGAGTCAGCACCCAGATTTTCATCTCCGAAGATATTCCGGTGCTGCGAGCCAGGGCGCCAGACAGCGTCCGGTGAGCTTCAGCCGCCCGGCCCGTGGTCCCATCGAGATAAGTCGAGCACCCCACCGCACCCAATCCCGAATTGGTGGCAGCGAGCGCCCCGCAGTCGACGCGCGCCGCAGCGTAGTCGGCCTGTACCATATGGATCGCGGCGCGCCAGGACCAGGCGAGCGCGTTGCTTCTGTCCTCGCGCGTCGCTGCGTCAAGATCCTGCATTGCCCCGGAAAAATCGTGGCTGTACTGCTTCAGGATGGCACGCATGACCCGCGCGTCGAGCGGCGGATCGGGGCGATTCCACCAGGGGGTCAGCGCAGCCTGCGCGTACCCTACATAGCGTGGATCGCCTTCGGCCCCGGCCAGCTCGAAGTAGCGCTCGGCGAGCCTAAGAGCGGCGTCGAGGTTGGCAGGATCCTGCGCGATCACTCCCCGCAGGCGGCGCAGTTCGCGACCGATCGGATCGCCGGGCCGGACCGGCAGGTGTTCCAGTACCAGGGCATCGTCCTTCGGAACATAGGGTGCGGCTTGGGCCACGACCGCGACCAAAGCCAGCATCGCCGCGCGAAGGAAACTAGTGGCCATGGCGATGGTGAATGTCCGGATAGTGGGGATGGCTGTGATTGAGACCTTCATGCTCGTGCTCATGGACGTGTGGCTCCGTGCCGTCCCACTCGAAATCATGCCGATGCCGATGGTGCTCGTCATGTGAGTGGCCGTGCTGATGCCTCAGGGCCTCATGCCCGTGCGCGTGCTGGTGGCGCTCCGTCAGATGCAACACCACGCCGCCGGCCATCAGTGCGCTCGCGATCCAGAATGAAGAAGCCGGCGACTCATCCAGCAGCGCGAAGGAAAGAGTGGCCCCGATGAAAGGGGCGGTGGAGAAGTAGGCACCGGTCCGGGCGGTGCCGAGTTCGCGCAGGGCGACTACGAACAACACCAGGCTGATGCCATAGCCGAACAATCCGACCAAGGCCGCGCCCGCGACAAGGATAGGGGCCGGAAAGTCGGTCCCGAGGGCAACCATCGCCAGCAGGAGGATCGTGCCCGCCACCGCGCCCTTGAGCGCGGCGATACGAACCGGATCGGCGCCCGAAATCCTTCGTGTGAGATTGTTGTCGAGTGCCCAGCAAAAGCAGGCCAGGGCAATCGCACCCGCGGACCAGGACAAATCCACGTTCCCCGGCTGGAGTCCGAGAAGCAGGCCCCCACAGACGATCAACACCATCCCCAATAGTACGCGGCGGTCAAAGTTCTCTTTGAAAGCGAACCAAGCGAGAAGTACGGTCAAGACGCCCTCCAGGTTGAGGAGCAGTGAAGTTACGGACGCCGGTGCCCCGGCGAGTCCGATCATGAACAAGGACGGTCCGATGACCCCCCCCAGGAGAACCGCCCCGACCAGCCAAGGGTAGTCGCCAGGCGCGAACCGCGATCGCCCGGCAGGGCGTGCCATCCACCGGCGCAAGGCAATCCAAACGCCGAGGCCCAACCCTGACCCGGCATAGAGGAATCCGGCCAGCAAGACGGGCTCGACATCGCCGATCAGGAGCTTTGCGACAGGGGTACTTGCGCCAAACAGCATGGCCGCAGCCAATGCATAGCAGACGCCGATCCTCATATGGAATCCGGGCACCCCGCGGCAAGGCGCCCCCCTGCTGCTCTGCGGCCCCGCCGGCCATGACAGCAGGATCGGCGCCAAGCCCGCAACGAAACGTTCGCATTTTCAACGATATCTGCTAGGATACGCGGCGGTTGACCGGTATCCGGCGACCGGATCATTCTTACAACGCTCAGAGGAGACATGAAATGAAGAAGCTACTGTCGCTGTTGGTCGCTGCGGTGTTCGCGGTTTCCAGCGGCTTTGCCGTTGCCGCGTCCCACGTCGGCGCGCCGATGAAGAAGGACGAAATGAAGAAGGACGATGGAAAGAAGGACGGCAAGAAAACAGCCAAGAAAGCCGTGAAGAAAGACGCCGCGAAGAAAGACGAAAAGAAGTAAGTTTTCAGATATTTCAAAAAAGGCAGGGGAACCCCTGCCTTTTTTATTTGACTCAGCGGCAGCACGGTACTTCGTGCCCGCAACGAAATACCCGCTCAGGCCTGTCCCCTATCGCCAGCCTCGCGCTCGCTGATCTCCTTGCGCACGACCTGCATGTCGAGTTCCCTGCCCTTGGCAATGACCTGCTCCAGCGCGGAGCCGGGAAGCGCACCCGACTGCGAGTAGAGGATGACCTTCTCGCGAAAGAGCATCAGCGTCGGTATCGAACGGATGTTGAAGCTGCCTGCCAGCTCCTGCTCTTCGTCGGTGTTCACCTTGGCAAACACAATGTCGCCGTGCTTCTCCGAAGCCGCTTCAAACACCGGCGCGAATCCCTTGCATGGACCGCACCAGGGGGCCCAGAAGTCGACCAGCACCATGTCGTTGCCGGTAACAACCTCCTCAAAGTTCGCCTTGGTCAGTGCGATGATCGCCATCCCGTTCTCCGCAGATTCCTTCGACGACCGAGTATAGCAAACGGTCCTGCCAGTCACGGCTGGCGCAGCCCTCGCAGAAACTCCGCAATCGAGCGCTGATACTCGGGTTCTCCGGCGATCGTATCGTGGTCGGCAAGCGGAACTTCACGCCATTTCTTGGCACCGCTCCAGGCATCGAACAAGGCCCGCGAATGCGCGACGGGGATGACCCGATCCTGGCTCGCCACGAGACACAGCAGGGGCGCGTCGATCGAAGGAACTCTGCGCAGGGAGTCGAAGCGGTGACGCAACAGTAACGATACGGGAAGCAGCGGATAGTGGCGTCTTGCCACTTCTACGATGCTGTCATAAGGTGACACGAGAATTACGCCGCGCACCGGCCGATTCGCGGCCAAATGCACCGCGACTCCGCTGCCCAGACTTCGACCCATGGCCACAATGCTTCCCGCCGCTACGTCAGGTCGCCGCAATGCGTATTCGTAGACGCTCAACGCATCGTCGAAAAGCTCCGCTTCCCCCGGCCTGCCTTCGCTTTCCCCGTACCCGCGATAGTTGACGAGCAGCAGCGACCAGCCGGCGAACTGGCCAGAAACGCCGGTCAACCAGGAAACCTCTTCCGCGTTGCCGCCAAAGTAAACGACCACCGGTCCGGGCGTTTGCGTGCCCTTCACGAACCATCCACGCAGTCTTGTCCCGTCCGAGGCCAGCACGGTCACGGACTCTGCGCCGGAGAGCGCGCCCGGGGGGTGCTCAACCGCGCGCGGGAAGAACAGCATTCGCTCTTGGAACAGCCAAGCGAGAAGCGGAATCCCGAGCGCCAGTCCGAGAACGATTCTGATGATGGAGCCGATCATCAGTGCAGCTTCACTTGCGGCTCGGTGCCACGCTTGAGAAACCGGGCCGCTGAATCGAGCAGGACGCCCAGAACCCCATGTAACGCAAGCAGGTGCAATTTGTAGAGGGAAAGGTACATCAGTCTTGCGAACCAGCCTTCGACCCGCAGACTCTTGCCCGAGATGAACCCCATGAGCGTACCCACCGTACTGTACTCGCTCAGAGAGACCAGCGAGCCAAAATCCCGGTAGCGGAACTCCCGGGGCGATTCGCCTCGCAGGCGACGCTCAATCGAACCAAGGAGGTGCGATGCCTGCTGGTGCGCCGCCTGGGCGCGCGGAGGCACGGGAGTGGCGTGCCCCTCCCACGGACAAGCGGCACAGTCACCCAGGGCGAAAACATCCGGATCACGGGTGGTCTGCAGGGTCGATGTGACCACCAACTGGTTGAGCTTGTTGGTCTCCAGACCGCCGATCTCGCGGAGCAGGTCCGGGCCCTTGATGCCTGCA
Source organism: Gammaproteobacteria bacterium (assembly GCA_041496705.1). GTDB lineage: Bacteria > Pseudomonadota > Gammaproteobacteria > Burkholderiales > SG8-39 > VBDM01. The sequence goes on from JBGQFD010000046.1 coordinate 17,089, forward strand.
GCCCACACTGTCAGATCGGCGGCAATCGTCCTGCCGCTCATGGTCCTAACCTCCCCCGCCGTGACGGTCACAACCTGCTCTCCGCTCAGAACGTCCACCCCCAGCTGCTGTAGCGCCTGCGTAATTGCCAGCGAGATGCGCTCGGGCAGCTGCGCCAGAATACGCGCATCCGCATTCACCAGAGCGATTCGCACATAGCGTTCCGGATCGATGTGCCTCAGCCCATAGGCGGCGAGCACGCGCGTCGTATTGTGCAGTTCGGCTGCGAGCTCCACGCCAGTCGCCCCACCCCCGACGATGACGACGCTAAGATGAGCCGGACGGTCGGCACTGGCGCGATGGTTGGCGCGAAGGCAGGCGTTTACCAGACGCCGGTGAAAGCGATCTGCCTGCTCCGCGGAGTCCAGGGCGAAGGCATGCTCTGCCACCCCCGGCACGCCGAAGGAGTTGGTGACGCTGCCCAAGGCGAGCACCAGGGTGTCGTAATGGAGCACGCGTCGTGGAATCACCTCCGTGCCAAGTTCGTCGAGTTCCGGGGCAGCGGTGATTTCCCTGCCCCAGCGATCGAGTGACTCGAGGGCGCCGTTGCAGAAGGTGAAATGGTGCCAGCGAGCCTGGGCAAGGTAATCGAGTTGATGCGAATGGACATCCATGCTCCCCGCGGCAACCTCGTGCAGCAGCGGCTTCCACACGTGCGTCCGGCTACGATCGACGAGCGTGACAGCAAGGCGACCCTTGCGTCCGAATCGATCACCAAGGCGGGTCGCAAGCTCCAGGCCCCCGGCTCCGCCACCGACTATGACGACCTGATGCGCTTCAGCCATTACCGATTCACGTGCTGCGCCGCGGGGGAATAAACACGACGCTCAATGCCGCCACGACGAGGCCGAGCGCGGCGAAGTCGCTCCACTGCGGACGCTCGTCAAGAAACAACATTCCGCTGAATACACCGACGATCGGAATCATGAGCGTCGACAGCGACGAAACGGTGACCGGCGCATGGGTCGCGATCTTGATCCAGGCCCAGTTGCAGAAGATGGAACTGATGATCATGTTGTAGACGAGACCGCAGAAGGGAAAGGTGGACAGCGACCCAGGCGAGAAGCTGCCTTTTTCAAAGAGGAGGGCACCGGAAAGTATCGGTGCGAGAGCGAGCAGCATCTGCCAGCCGGTGAAGGAGGTCGCCGGCAGGTCCACCGGCCAGCGCTTCATGATCACCGTGCTCACCGACCAGCTCATTGCCGAGCCGATCAACAAGATCGCGCCGACGGGCGAGCGCCCTACGGCCTGAATCTCGCTTCCGAGCAGCAACAGCATGGCGACGAGCCCCATTGCGACGCCGGCGATGCGCCGCCCTGTCAGCGGTTCCCGAAGGAGCCAGACGCCGAGCAGCACGCTCCAGATGGGAAAGGTATAGGCGAGAATCGCAGCCCGTCCGGATTCCATCAGGGTCACCCCGTACGTCGCCAGCACATTCCAGGCGGCAACGTTGAAGCTCGTGATCACGATGAGCCGCGGCCAGGCGCCCTCGGGCACGCGGATCGGCAGACGGTTGACTCGCGCGATGGCGAACAAACCCGCCGAGCCCACGGCGAGGCAAAGCGAGCGGAAGTGCAAGGGCTCCATCTCGGTCAACACGATCTTCATGACGGGCCAGTTGATGCCCCAGCCCAGCGCGAGAAGCCCCACAAGGGTGGCAATCGAAGGCGGCAGCGAGTAGGTGCGCGCGCTCACGTGCGCACGGCTCAGGGTGGAAGCAGCGGCTTGAGGGCGACGAGCAGTCCCTGCGGCAAAGGAGTCGGGCGCCGGGTGATCCTGTCGACATATACGTGCACGAAATGCCCCTGGGCCGCGGCTGCCGTCTCTTCGTTGCGGAAGATGCCGATTTCGTAGCGCACGCTGGTGCGGCCGAGCTTGCCAACGCGGAGGCCGGCATGGACCCGGTCCGGGAATGCGACGGGACTGAAGTACTGGCAGGCCGTTTCCGCGACCAAGCCGATGACCGGACTCTGCACGATATCCAGAGCTCCCCGGTCAATCAGGAACTGGTTCACCAGGGTGTCGAGGTAGGAGTAGTAAACGGCGTTGTTAACGTGTCCATAGACGTCGTTATCCATCCAGCGAGTAGGGATGGCCTGAAAGTAACGATAATGCTGTCTCCGCTCCGGAGCTGCCCTGACCATCGCAAAATCAAACCCTTATGTGAAAGCACTCACTGACTCATCACGACTGCTTGAATATCCCAGGAAACTCTCATTAACACATTGTTTATACGTTAAAATTATATATAAAACAAGTTGAATGGTGCAATGCAGCAGATTCTTCTTGACACGCTTCGATTCATCACTATAATCGCGATTGGTGCAGTGCAATAACGGCCTTGCAGCTAAAGAACCTTCACAGTCCCAACTCATACGGAGAACATCCATGTACCTCACACCCGAACAAATCGCCGCCTCCAACAAGGCCGGCGTCGAAGCCATCATCGGCCTTGCCAATTCGCAGTTTGCTACCCTTGAGCGCCTGTCGGCCCTCAACTTCAGTGTCGCCAAGGCAGCCTTTGAAGAAAGCGTTGGCCACGCCAAGGCCCTCTTGAATGCCAAGGACATCCAGGAATTCGTCAACCTGAATTCGGCGGCCGCACAGCCGGCAATCGAAAAGGCCATTGCCTACTCGCGCAGCGTCTACGAAGTCGCCTCGCAATCGAAGGTCGATGCGGCCAAGTTCGTGGAAGAGCAGGCAGCCGAGTTTAGCAAGAACCTGGCTGGGCTTCTCGACAAGCTCTCCAAGAACGCGCCGGCCGGTTCCGACGTCGCCGTCGCCGCCGTCAGGTCTGCACTGGCCACCGCAAACACGGCCTATGACAACCTGACCAAGATCGCCAAGCAGGCAAACGAAATCACCGAGGCGAACTTCGCCGCGGCGACTACTGCCGCGAAAGAGACTGCCAAGAAGCGCGCAGCCTGAACGGCACGCAAGCTCCCGCACTCCGGTTCTCCTCCTCCTCCTTACCGGAGTGCCCTAAAGCCCTGGCGCAAGCCAGGGCTTTTTGTTTGTAAGCCGGGACAGACCACATTTTCCTCGAGCCGGCGAGAGCACAGGGGAAAAACGTGGTCTGTCCCCGGTTTTCACCTGGGCTCCCACCTTCCGCCGAGTGAGACGATGCCGGCCTGGATATGCTCCATCGCCGCAGGCACCTCGGCCGGCACACCGCGCACTCCCAATTCTATGTGACGGCGCACACCGGCCTCACCCATGCTCGGCAGGCTGAACGATTTCAGGCCGCGAAAGCGCGACTCGATCTCGAGCATGAGCGGCGTGATCGTGGATTCGGGCAGTTCGTACACGATGACGGAGGCCTCGGCTTCCGGTGCGCGATGGAAAAGATGCGGATAGCGATTGTCCAGCACCCACTCGCACATCGGCCAGGCCATGACGGGAAAGCCAGGGACAAAATGGTGGTCGGCGACTGAAAATCCCGGGATGCGGTTGTACGAGTTCGGAATGATGTGCGCACCGCGAGGAAACTCGCCCATTTTGAGCCGCTGAGGAGTAATTTCCATGTCCGTACGGGAACGGATTGCCGCATCGGCGTCCGGGTGCAGCAGCAGAGGGACCCCCAGGGCGTCGGCCGTGCACTGGCGGGTGTGATCGTCAGGCGTCGCACCGATGCCGCCGAAGCTGAAGACCGCATCCGCGGAAGCGAGCGTGCGCCTGAGCGTCTTCGTGATGAGTTCGGGGTCGTCGCCGAGATATTCGCACCAGGCGAGTTTCATTCCCCGGACGGCGAGGACCTCGATCAGCTTGGCGAAATGCTTGTCGGCGCGCTTCCCGCGCATGATCTCGTCGCCGATGATGATCGCACCGATTTTCACGCCGGCCTCGCCAAAGCTTCGATGGACTCAGTGCGCAGTTCCCCGAGACGCGCGAGACCGTAGTGGATGAAGGCGAGCCCGCCGTACACGGGCATGACCAGGCCCACGAGGGGTAGGTGCCCGACGAGGGCGAGCACGACGCCCAGGACGAACAACTCGCCGCGGCTGCGGCGGATCACCTCCCCGATCTCGGCGGAGCTCGCGTGCTCGGCGAGCGCGTCATAGCGGAACACGCGCTGGTTGAAGTACCCGAACAGGGCGACCAGCAGCAGCGGCCACAATAGCGGAATCAGCCACACTGGCAGGGTGACCGCGAAGAGCAGGCCGAAGAGAGCAAACGACACAACTGCATTCCAGAGGCTGCCGACAAACGTGCCGCCCTTCCTCGCCTCGAGCGAAGGATAGTCCCGTTTTGCGACATGGGCGACCATCGCCGGCATGGACACGACGCTGATGATCAGGACCGCCGTGATCAGAACCGCGGGTACGAACAGCAGCAGGAGCAGCAACCAGCCGAACCAGGCAGCGGCGAGCGCCAGAGGCCAGGTCGAAACCACCCAGTCGTACACCGGCCACTGCTGCATCTGTAACTCGATCCACTTCGCTGCCTCGCTCCAGTACAGCCCCGCGAGGGTCACCCAGATCACCAGCGCAACGAGCATCGGCCACACCGCGAGCCAGAGCATCCTCGGATGCAGCAGGCTGGCAAGCGCCTTCAACAGCGCGGCAATGGTCCTTTCCATACGTCGCTCTCTGGCGTTCCGCGAGATGAGCGGCACCCTCTTCCAGATCCATCGGAGACTTTGCTGGACTGCCGCTCGATCTCGCGGAGTTAAACCGGCATCAGCGAAAGCTGACGCCCGGTTCTAGCGCATAGTCTGCCACATCTTGCCAAGGCGCTTGACCGAAACCGGCGTCGGCGTCTTCAACTCCTGCGCGAAAAGCTGTACGCGCAGCTCCTCGAGCAGCCAGCGGAACTGCTCCAGTCCCGGATCGGCCGCGCCGGACTTCGCCTGCTTCGACTGCTCGCGCTGCCACTGGGCGTGAAGCGGCGAGAATTCCGCCGCGAGACGCGCATCCCGCCGCGGGTCCGCCCGCAGCTTGTCGAGCCGCAGGCTCGCCGCCTTGAGGTAGCGCAGGAAGTGCTGCAGCCGCTCGTAAGGGGTCCGCTCGATGAACCTCCTGGACAAAAGGCGGGCGGTGCTCTCCTGGATGTCGCGGCAGGGTTCCGGAAACGCCTTGGACATCTGCTGCAGCTTCTTCTGCAGGGCCGCGTGCTCGGCGAGGACGGTCGCGACGAGGCGCGCGATCTCGTTGGCGAGGAGCGTGACCCGCGAGCGCGCTTCCTCGCACCGCCGCTCGAACTCGACACGCGTGCGCGGCCAGGGTTCATGCAAGCAGGCGCGGTCGAACGCCGCGGCGAGCAACTGCTCCTTCAGCTCGGCGGTTTCGCCGAAAGCGGCGAACTGAAGCGCCATCGCCTGCAGCCCGGGCAGGTTCTTCTCGATATGGCGGGCCTGTTCCTTCAACTGCAGCATGAACAGCCTCCGCAGTCCCGCGCGGTGCGCCTCGCGCGCCTTGTCCGCCGAGTCGAACACTTCGACGCTGACCGAACCGCCGTGGTCCGCCAGGCCCGGAAAACCGATCAGCGTCTGCGAGCCGCGCCGGAGCTCCATCACCTCTTCGAGCTCGCCAAATCTCCAATCCGTGAATTTCTCGGAAGGCGCTTCCGCCCGCGCCATCTCGGCGAACTGCTCGCCAGCCGCCTCGCCGAGCTCGGCACGCAACTGCGCGAGATTCCTTCCCATCGCGAGCTGCCGGCCGTGCTCGTCGACGACGCGGAAATTCATCGACAGGTGCGCGGGCAGCGTCTCGACCCGGAAAGCATCGAGCGGGATGGCGAGGTTCAGCTCGCGGCGCGCATAGCGGGCGATGGCCTGCGCGAGCCGCGCATCCGCAGGTTCGTTGGCCGCGAGGAACGCGTCGATGAATTCCGGCAGCGTACCCAACTGATGGCGGAGTTTCTGCGGCAACGACTTGGCCAGCCGCGTGATCTTCTCGCGCGCGAGCCCCGGCACGAGCCAGTCGGATTTCGCCGCGTCCACCTGGTTCAGGGCGACGAGCGGCACGGTGAGCGTCACGCCGTCGCGCGGCGACCCCGGCTCGTGGTGGTATTCGAGCGCGAGGCTCCTCCCCGCCATTTCCAGCTGATGCGGAAACTGCGCCGTGGTGATGCCGGCCGCCTCGTGGCGCATCAAATCCTCGCGCTTCAGAAACAGCAGCTTCGGATTTCCGCCTTCCGCGTCGCGGCGCCAGCGGTCGAAATCGGCGCCCTTGTGGATGCCTGCCGGGACGAGACTGTCGTAGAAGGCGTAGATCAGCTCGTCGTCCACCAGCACGTCCGGCCGCCGCGACTTGTGCTCGAGCTGCTCGATCTCGCGCACTAGCCGCCGGTTGTGGGCGAAGAACGGCGCTCGCGTGTCGTAATCGCCCTCGACCAGCGCCTGGCGGATGAACACCTTCCTCGACTCAACCGGATCCATCGGGCCGTAATGCACGCGCCGCTTTGCATACAGCAGCAGCCCGTAGAGCGTCCCGCGCTCGAAGGCGGCGACGTGCGCCGGCTGCTTCTCCCAGTGCGGCTCGTAGCAGTGGCGCTTGACGAGGTGCGCACCGACCGCCTCCAGCCATTCGACGTCGATGCTGGCGACGCAGCGCGCATACAGGCGCGTGGTCTCGGTCAGCTCCGCCGCCATGATCCAGCGCCCGGCCTTCTTCCCGACGCCCGAGCCGGGGTGGACCCAGAAGCGGATGCCGCGCGCGCCCAGGTAGTTGCCTTCCTCGGTTTTCATGCCGATGTTGCCGAGCAGGCCCGCGAGCAGCGCCCGGTGAACTTGCGGGTACGCGGCCGGCGTCTCCGAAATACGCCAGCCCAGCTCGGTGACGAGTTCTTTGAGCTGCGCGTGCACGTCGCGCCACTCGCGCATGCGGTTGAACGACAAGAAATGGGCATGGCAGGCCTCGTGCAGCTTGCGCTGCGACTTCTTGTGCGCGAGCGCCTCTTCGAAGAACTTCCACACCTTCAGCCAGGAAACGAAATCGGATCTTTCGTCGTCGAAGCGCTTCTGTGCCGCGTCGGCGGCCGCGGCCCGCTCGCTCGGCCTTTGGCGGGGATCCTGCACCGAGAGCCCCGCGGCGATGACCAGCACCTCGGCGAGCGCGTTTTCGGATTTCGCAGCGAGCACCATGCGGCCGATGCGCGGATCCACGGGCAGCTTCGCAAGCTGCCTTCCGGTTTCGGTGAGCTGGTCGTCGTCGTCCACGGCCCCCAGCTCGGCGAGCAGCGCATAGCCGTCCTGAATGGCTTTCGGGGAGGGCGGATCGATGAACGGGAATTCCTCGACCGTCCCCAGGCCCAGCGACTTCATTCGCAGGATGACGTGGGCGAGCGACGAGCGCAGGACTTCCGGGTCGGTGAATGCCGCGCGCAGAGTAAACTCGTCCTCGGCGTAGAGGCGGATGCAGACCCCGCTCGCGACGCGGCCACAGCGCCCGGCGCGCTGCTTCGCGGAGGCCTGGGAGATGTTTTCGACGCGCAGCTGCTCGACCTTGTTGCGGTAGCTGTAGCGCTTGATACGCGCAAGGCCGGTGTCCACGACGTAGCGGACGCCGGGAACGGTGAGCGAGGTCTCGGCGACGTTGGTCGCGAGCACGATGCGCCGCCCCCCGTGCGGCCTGAACACGCGCTCCTGCTCCTCGGCCGTGAGCCGCGCGAACAAAGGCAGGATTTCGGTGTGCGGCGGGTGGTGCTTGCGCAGCGTCTCCGCGGCCTCGCGGATCTCGCGTTCGCCCGGAAGGAACACCAACACGTCGCCCTCGCCTTGGCGCGCGAGCTCCTCCGCCGCATCGCTGATCGCCTGGTTCAGATCGTAGTCCTCGTCCTCCGACTCGACCGGGTGGTAACGCACCTCCACCGGATAGAGCCGCCCCGAGACCTCGATCACCGGAGCGCCGTCGAAGTGCTTGGAGAAGCGCTCGGCGTCGATGGTCGCCGAGGTGATGATGAGCTTCAAGTCCGGCCGCCGCGGGAGGAGCTGCTTCACGTAGCCGAGCAGGAAGTCGATGTTGAGGCTGCGCTCGTGCGCCTCGTCGATGATCAGCGTGTCGTACTGCCGCAACTCCCGGTCGCCCTGGGTTTCCGCGAGTAGGATGCCGTCGGTCATGATCTTGATGTAGGAGTGCGGGCCGACGCGGTCGGTGAAACGGATCTTGTAGCCGACCGCGCCGCCCAGGTCCGTCTTCAGCTCCTGCGCGATCCGGGACGCGGTCGCGCGCGCCGCGATCCTGCGGGGCTGGGTGTGCCCGATGAGACCCTGGATCCCGCGGCCCAACGCGAGGCAGATCTTCGGGAGCTGCGTGGTCTTGCCCGATCCGGTCTCGCCGCAGACGATGACCACCTGATGCCCGGCGATGGCCTTTGCGATCTCCTCGCGCTTTGCGGAGATCGGCAGCTCGTCGGGAAACTCGGGGCGCGGCGCGAGCGCGCGGCGCCGTTCGATCTCGGCCGGGGAATATGCCATCAGTGCGGTCGCGGCGCCGTCGCCACCGCTTACTTGCGACGCAGCAGGCGCTCGGCGTAGCGTGCGAGAGGATCCACTTCGAGGTTGACGCGGCCGCCCTTCCGCAGCTGCTTGAGCGTCGTCACCGCAAGCGTATGCGGTATCAGGTTGACCTCGAACTCCGCGCCCCGCACCGCGTTCACCGTCAGGCTCACGCCGTGCACCGCGATCGAGCCCTTGCGGACGATGTAGCGCGCGAGCCCGGCGGGCGCGCGCACGCGGAGCAGGCGGCTCGCGCCGGCAGCCTCGAACCTCGTGATCCTGCCGACGCCGTCGACGTGACCGAAAACGAAATGCCCGTCGAGCCGGTCGGAAAACTGCAACGCTTTCTCCAGGTTGACCTCTCCCGGTTTGTCCAGCCCGGCGGTACAGCGCAGCGTCTCGCGGGAAACATCGACGCTGAAGGTCTTCTTTGCGCGCCTCACCACGGTGAGGCAAACCCCGTTGACCGAGATGCTGTCGCCGACCTTAACGTCGCTCAAAGCCAGTTTGCCGGCGTCGATGGCAAGGCGCACACCGCCCTTTGCGGACCCGACCCGGCTGATTTTTCCGAGGGCGGCTATGATTCCAGTAAACATGGAAAAGAATTCTACTTGGCTTTGTCCGGTGAGTCGCCGCGGCATGAAGATGCTTATCCACCACGGTGAGCGCAGCAGGGTGGCGATCAGCGAATTCTTGGCCATTGGGGGTTCCGGGCAATTCGCGGGGGCCATTCGTTGACAGCGCAATATCAAGCTCCTAACATCAATCCGGCGCCCGCTCCACGAAAAGTTCCCAATCCATAAGGAGACACCCAATGCGCACAGCTTTGAGAAACGGCATAACGTTCACGGCGCTCGCGGCCGCTCTGGGTATTGTCGTTCCGGCCGGGGCCCAGCAGCCGGCTCCGGCGGCAGGTCCGCGGACCCTCAAGATGCAGTCGACCTGGCCGGCGAGTTCCACGCTGCAGGAGAACTTCAAGTTCTTTGCCGAACGAGTGGACAAACTCACCAGCGGGCAGTTGAAGGTGGACGCGATGGCAGCCGGCCAGATCGTGCCGCCGTTCGAAGTGCTCGATGCCACGCACAGGAAGGTGCTCGACGGCGCGCATGCCGTCAGCTATTACTGGATCGGCAAGCACAAGGCCACGACCCTGTTTGCGTCCACGCCGGCGGGTCCTTTCGGCATGGACCACATGGACTTCCTCGGCTGGATGTACGAGGGGGGCGGACTCGACCTGTACTGGGAAATGTATCAGAAGGAGATGAAATTGAACGTCATCGCCTTCCCGATCCTGCCCTCGGGCCCGCAGGCGTTCGGCTGGTTCAAGCGGCCGATCAAGAACCTCGCCGATTTCAAGGGCATGAAGTGCCGGCAGACCGGCATCGTCGCCGAGATCTTCCAGAAAATGGGCATGCAGACGGTAAACATGCCCGGCGGAGAGATCGTGCCCTCCGCGCAGCGCGGCGTGATTGATTGCGCCGAATGGGTGGGCGGCATCGAGGACCTCAGGCTCGGCCTGCCCCAGGTATTCAAGTACCACTACGTTCCCGGCATGCACGAGCCGAGCGTCGTCGGTGAGTTGCTGATCAACAACGATGTCTGGATGAGCCTCCCGGCGCAACAGCAGGAGGCGATCCGGTCGGCCACGGTCGAGACACTCGTGCGCTGGTGGGTGAGGTGGCAGAAGCAGAACGCCGACGCGATAGTCGAAATGCGCACCAAGTACGGCACGGTGATCCTGCGCACGCCGCCCGACATCCTGATCGCGTTCCTGAAAGCCTGGGACGAGATGGCGAAGGAAGAGTCGGCCAAGAACCCGTTCTTCAAGAAAGTGCTCGATTCGCAGCGCGCGTGGGCGAGTGTCGTTGTGCCCGCCAAGCGCTTCATGAACCCGCCGTATTCGTTCGCGGCGAACTACTACTGGCCCGAGAAGACGAGCACCGCGGCGAAAGGCGGCAAGAAATAAGCCGCATGTTCGGCACGGGGAAAAGGGCGGCTCCGCCGCCCTTTTCCGTTCTGCGCCCGGCGCGATGCAAACCTTCCGCTTCGCGGGCGGGAGGCGGGGCAGGCGTGCGCAATGCGGCGGCAAGAATGCTCGGGGGGATTCCGCATGAGTAGGCAGGCGCCGCTCCACATCCGCATTGTCCGCGCGGTCGACAAGTTCACGGACTTCACCGGAACGCTGGTCGCGTGGCTCAATATCCCCATGGTGCTGGTCGTCGCCTACGAGGTCGTTTCGCGCTACGCGTTCGACTCGCCCACGGCGTGGTCCTTCGACCTGACCTACATGCTCTACGGCACCGTCTTCATGCTCGGCGCCGCCTACGCGCTGCACAAGGGCGCGCATATCCGCACTGACTTCTTTTTCGAGAAGTGGTCGATCAGGACCCAGGGGATGATCGACTCGATCGCCTACATCGTGTTCTTCTTCCCCTCGCTGATCCTGTTCCTCTGGGTGAGCGGGGTCGAGGGCTGGGTTTCGTTCCAGATCGGCGAGACCTCGGAGCAGACGCCGTGGCGGCCGATTATCTGGCCCTACAAGATGGTGGTGCCGGCCACCTGCCTGCTGCTGATGATCCAGGGCGTCTCCGAGACCATCAAGAGCGTCTACGCGGCGCGCACCGGCATCGAACTCGAGCACAAAGAGAAGGTGGAAGTATGAGCCCGGACGACTCGGAAGCAGCATTGTGACCGGCGGCGCGCTGTTCGCCGTCGTCATCCTGACAGCGACGGTGTTCGCGATGGCAACGGGAATTGTCGGCGCCGCGGTGACGGTGCTTGGCATCATGGCCGCGCCGATCATGATCAAGACCGGCTACGACGCGAAGCTCTCCG
>JBGQFD010000047.1:0-28064 GCA_041496705.1 Gammaproteobacteria bacterium
ATATAGGCGCACCACGTCGCGCTCGGTGAAGACGCCGACCGGGCATCCCTCGGCATCGGGCACCATCACCGCGCCGACCTTCTCGACGTGCATGGTGCGGATCGCGTCGGCGATGCTCGACTTGGCAGACACCGTCACTACGTGGTGACCCTTGGCCGCCAGTACGTCTTTCAGCTTCATGGGTGCCTCCTGCGTTGCTGCGTTTCGCGCATCCCGGGAGGGGTGGGATGATGCGGGATAGCATCGAGAGCGCGGCGCGCAAAGGCGCGCCGCGCTTTTGCCTTCAGAAGCTGGTGTTCGCCTCGCTCACGGGAGCCCCGCCTTCCAGTAGGCCCTCGATCGGCCGTCTAGGTCGCCGTACACCACCTTGCCGCCGACGACGGTGAGGACCGAGCGCAGATCCTTGATGCTTTCGTCGGGCACCGCATGCTCGTTGAAGTAATCGGCGCTCAGCACGACGAGATCCGCCAGCTTGCCTTCCTCGATGGTGCCGAGCTTGTCCTCCGCCTGGAGGAACCAGCCGTTGTTGGCCGTGTAGAGCCGGATGGCGTCGTTGCGGCCCAGCGTCTGTCCGGCGTTGATGAGATCGCCGCGCGCGTTCTTCCCGGTGACCACGTAGTACAGGTTGATCCACGGGCTCATGGTCGAGATCTGCATGCCGTCCGAGCTCATGCCGACGGGTATGCCGCTCGCCAGGATGTCGCGGAACGGCGGGCCGTTCGCGGTCGCGGTCCCGCTGAGCCAGCGCCAGCCGCCCAGGACGTTCACGCCGCCGCCGAGGTTCTTCAGCTTCTGGAGGTAGTCGGGCGTGATCACGGGCACGTGCGCGAGCACCCAGCGCAATTTCTTGATGCCGTCCGGGTTGCCCGCCGCCACCATCTCGTCGTTCACGCTCTGCCAGCCGTCGATGATCACTCTCCAGTCGAGCGGCAATCCGGGCAGGGCGAACACCGGGAAGTTGAGCGAATGGTTCTCGTTGCGCCATTGCGCCTGTGCGACAAGCCGCGTGCCGTTAAGCCACGCGGGGGTCCCGGGCGCGATGAACGCGCTCGCGGTGAACTCGCCGATGCCGAGCACGCGCAGCATGTTATTGCCGAAATCGTCCCAGCTGTTGAGCAGGCGCGCCCTCAGTTCGGGTGTGTTGACGTCTTCCTCGACGTGCAGGAAATTGATCCAGATGCGGTTGGTGAGCTCGCCCTGGCGGTAGAGGGCGCGCACCGAGTCGTGCGCCCGGTAGCGGTCGAAGCTCGCGGCGCCGTCGATCGGGTCACCCACCAATGGGACGGTGAACGGGAAGCCGCCCTGGTCGAGATGCGTGGTGACGCCGATGCCCGCCGCGTAGTGCATCGCGTCCCGCAGACCCTGCAGCATCGAGTCGCCCGTCTGCATCTTGCGCAGAAGGAAAAGCGCCGTGGTGCAGGGCGTGGCGGCGCCGAACGCGCCGCCGTCGACGAAGCCTTCATCCTGGCCTGCGACCGTGCCGACCGGTACGCCGTTCGCCGTGAGGAACGCCTTGCCGAGCGCGTTGGTCGCTCCCGGGCCGGAGAAGCCCTCCATGATGAACACCGGGCGGTGGGGCACCGCCGCCGTCAGCTCGGCGAGCGTCGGGAAGCGAACCGGCTGGGGAGCGCGAAAGAACTGGCTGCGGCTGAAGCCGCCGATCGACGTCACCCATTCGCCCGGCTGAGTTTCTGCGGCCCGCGCGGCAAGTGTCGCGAGAGCCTCGCCGATGGAGTTGGCGTTCTCCAGGCGCGCGTCGCGTCCGGGACGCAGACCCAGCAGGATGATGTGATTGTGGCTGTCGATAATTCCCGGCACCGCGGTGCGCCCGTGCAGGTTGATGGTCCGGGCGCAATCCCCGTCGTCGTTGCCCCGGCCGTGGCCCACGGCGGCGAACCTGCCGTTCTTGATCAGCACCGAGGACACGATCCGATCGTTCGCGTCCATCGTATGAATCTTGCCGTTGACGAGCCTCAGCGAACCGCCTTGCTTGCAGTCCCTGTCGTCGTCGGCCCATGCCGACATCGCGACGACAGACGCGGCAAGGAAGACGGAAACCAGACGCGCACGCCGTGAATTGAAAACCATATCGGCCTCCCCCGGAAGAACAGTGGTCTTCGAAATGAAGCGAGTCACGCTATACCTGTCCTTGAGATCTTGTCAACCACACGCCTGCTAGCTTCATGAAAAGAGCGCCGCATCGTGCGTTAGATCAGCGCAGGAACGAAAAAGGGCCGGAGATTCGCCGGCCCTTTGATTTGATTGGTAGGCCGTGGCGGACTCGAACCGCCGACCAACGGATTAAAAGTCCGCTGCTCTACCAGCTGAGCTAACGACCCGAAAAGGAGCGGCATTTTATTATTTCCATCGCCACCGCGTCAATGAACTAAGCGGCGATCACTCCTGTTTCATCAGCTGCCAGTACTGGATCTTCATGGTGACGGCGGCGCCGGCGATCGTCGCGAAGAGCGCGAGAAAGGATCCGAGCGCGAGCGTCGAGACGCCGGAGATGCCCTGGCCGATGGTGCAGCCGAGCGCGAGCACGCCGCCGAAGCCCATGAGCGCTCCGCCGGCGAGGTGCTGGATCAGGTCGCGGGCGTCCCGAAAGCTCTCCAGGCGGAAAGACCGGGTAAGCAGCGACCACGCCAGCGACCCGGCGAACATGCCCAGGACCGAGGCGATGCCGAAGGTCGCGACGCGGCTCTTGTCGCTCCACAGGAGCAGGAGCTCCAGGGTGTAGGCCTGCGGCCCGACGAAGGAAAGCGACTCCATGCGGCCGGAATTGGTGGCGAGGAATTTCTCCTCGAGCGTCGACGGATCCTCGGCGAGGTGGCCGATGTCGCCCGAGAGGTACCAGCCGCCGACCACCACCAGCCCGGCGACCAGGCCGCCGAGCACGTTGTCGAAGCTGCGGAAATCGCGCGCCTTGAAAACGAAAACCAGCAATCCGCCGGCAATTGCCGCGCCGAACGCCGCGAGCAAAACCTGTCTGCCGACGCCGAGCGGCGCGGCGAGCAGGGACGGCAGGTCCTGCCCGGTGGCGAACTTCGCGCTCACCGGGTCGATCGCCGCGACGCGAAACACGCCGAGGATCCCTTTGAGCGTCATGTAGGCGACGAGCGCGAGGACCAGGGCGACGACGAGCGACTTGAGGTTGCCGGTGCCGATGCGGATGAGCGTCTTCGAGCCGCAGCCGGATCCGAGCGTCATTCCGACGCCGAAGAGGAACCCCCCAAAGAGGTACGACAGCCAGGTGAAATTGGGCGTGGCGTAGATCGACTTCGACACGTCGATGAGGCCGGCGAGCTGCAGCCCGGTGGCGCCCGCCACCGCGACCGCGATGGCGAGCAACCACATGCGCATGCGGTTCCAGTCGCCCATGTTGACGACATCGGACACGGCGCCCATGGTGCAGAAGCTCGTCTTGTTGCCGACCGCGCCGAAGACGAAAGCGAGGGCGAACGAGCCCCACACGACTGCGGAGGCGAGGCTCGCGGGGTTGGGTTCGGTCAAGGCGCGCTTCCCTGGGATTCCGGGGGAATTCTAGAGGGGCGCGGGGTTCGCGCCAAGCGCGCTTACTTCCGCGCGAGGCGCTGCTTCGCCTGCTCGGCGGCCGGGCTGGACGGGTACTTCTTCACCAACCCGCGCAGGGTTTCACGCGCCGCGGCGCTGTCGCCCAGCTCCGCCTGGGAACTGGCGATGTTGAGCAGGGCATCGGGCGCCTTGGCATTCTCCGGCCAGGTCCTCACCACCTTCTGCTGCGCGGCGATCGCCGACTTGTAGTCGCGCATCGCGTAGTAGGCGTTGCCGATCCAGTACTGCGCCGAAGGCAGCAGATCGCTGCCGGCGAAGCTGGTCATGAAATTCTGGAAGCTGGTGATCGAGAGCTGGTAGTTGCCCAGCTTGAACTGGTTGAGCGCGGTCTCGTAGGCCTGCTTCTCCGCCGCCGCGTTGCGCTCGCCCTGGGTCACCTTGTCCTGCAACTGGGTCTGCGTCTGCTCCAATTTCCGCAGCCGCGTGTCCAGGTCGACGTAGAGATCCTTCTGCCGGCGCTCGGTGTTTTCGGTCTGGTTGGCGAGCACCTCGATCTGGCCGCGCAGCTTCGCCATGTCCTGGCGCAGAGCCTCGAGCAGCTGCGAGAGATCGACCGCGCGGTTCTGTCCCGAGGAATCCATCTGCCCCAGCCGTGCGTCGATCGCGGCGAGCCGCTCGTCGACGGTCTTCTGGGTCGCCTCGATTTGCGAACGCAGGCGGACGATCTGGCGCCGCGCCTCCTCGTCGTCGAACAGCGCCGCGTGCGCGAGGAGCGGAGCGAGGAACGCCGCCGCCAATAACAGCAACGACGCCCGCCGCGATGCCCGGCACCCGGCCGGAGGAGCCGCTGCGGAGATCGATCTCACCGTGGACCGATCAGTACTCGCCGCTATAGAGCATGTCGCCGCGGCGGTTCTGCGACCAGCAGCTTTCGCTGTGGTCGGTGCAGCGCGGCTTTTCCTCGCCGAGGCTGACCGCTTCGATCTGCGCGTCGGCGGCGCCCATCAGCAACAGCGTGCGCTTCACGCCTTCGGCTCGTCGCTGCCCGAGCGCGATGTTGTACTCGCGGCTGCCGCGCTCGTCGCAATTGCCCTGGACCAGCATCTTCCTGCCGCGGTTTTCCGCGAGGTACTTGCCATGCGCCTGCAGGACCGGCCGGAATTCATCCTTGATTTCGTAACGGTCGTACTCATAGAACACCGAGCGCTTGGACAGCAGGCTGCCGGGGTCCTTCAGCCCCCCGGACAAGGGGGCCGACCCGACGCCTGGCTGGGGCGGGCGCGCCGCCGTCGGCGGCGCCACGGGAAGCCCGGCGCCCGGCTTGGCGGCATCGGCGGGTTTGACTTCTTCGGTGGGCTGACTCGCGCAACCGTACAACAGCGCCAGAAACAGCGCAGGGAGCAGTGCCTTCGTCATCATGACCTCCTTTTGGTTCCGGTTTTAGTTTGCGGTGAATGGACCCCAGGACGGCTCGCGCACGTCGGCCGCCTGCACCGACAAGCGCTGCCTGACCCGGCCGTCGCTCGACACGGCGGCGAGCACGCCGCGGTTGTCGGCGTCGGCCGCGTACAAAATGATGCGCCCGTTCGGCGCGAAGCTCGGCGATTCGTCGCTCGGGCCCTCGGTGAGGGGCTGTACCTGCCGCGTATCGAGATCCATGGCCATGAGCTGGAAGCGTCCGCCGGTCCGAGCTATGTAAGCGAGCATCTTTCCGTCCGGGCTGATGCGCGGGGATACATTGTAGTCTCCATCGAAGGTCATGCGTGCCGGCTCGCCCCCGGATACGGGCATCCGGTAGATCTGCGGGCTACCCCCCCTGTCGGAGGTGAAATAGAGAAGTTGACCGTCCGGAGTGAAGAATGGTTCCGTATCGATAGCCGCGGAAACGGTCATACGCCTCAGATTGGCGCCGTCGGGATTCATGAGGTAGATCTGCGAGGTGCCGTCCTTGGTGAGCACCACGGCGAGCTGCTTGCCGTCCGGGGACCAGGCCGGAGCGCTGTTCGACCCCCGGTAGTTCGCCACCGGCGCGGGCTGGCGGCTCGCGAGCAGGCTCTGCACGAACACCACCGGCTTTTTCTGCTGAAACGAAACGTAGGCCATGCGCGTTCCGTCGGGAGACCAGGCGGGGGAAATGATCGGCTCCGACGAAATGAGTATCGATTGCGCCCCCTGGCCGTCGGCGTCGGCGATGCGCAGCTCGTGACGATTGCCCTGCTTGATCACGTAGGCGATGCGCGTGCTGAAGACGCCGCGCTCGCCGATCAGCTTCTCGTAGATGAAGTCGGCGATCTTGTGCGCGGTGAGCCGCACCTGGGCAGCGGTCAGCGTAAAGGCGACGCCGCCGATTTGCGTTTGTTTCGGCACATCGATCAGGCGAAAGCGCACCTCGAAGCGTCCGTCGGGGAGACGCTGTGTCTGCCCGATCACCAGCGCGTCGGCGAGGCGGCTTTTCCAGTCGGCGAAATTCACCTGCGAGGGTTCGGTGGGCAGCGGAGTGATGCCGCCGACGAAGAGCGTGCGAAAGCGGCCGCTGCGCGAAAGGTCGTGCTCGACGATTTCGGTGATGCTCTGCGGCAGCGCCGCCTCACCGACGAACGGCAGGATTGCGATGGGAATCTGGTTGGCCCCGCCCCCGGTGATCTCGATGGTGAGCTGGGCGCGGGCCGGCGCGGCAACCAGCATGAGGACTGCAAGGAGTGTCGCGAGTTTCTGCATGCTTCTGGGCTGTCCTTTTTGTCGAAGCACCGCGCTGCCGCGGCACCGGTTCACCCTCCCGACCGGCAGTATAACGTCATCGCCCCCTTCACTCCTGCGGCCTGAACTTGAGCTGCAGCTCGCGCTTGAACTGCTCCGGACGGTCGGGCCTGGGCAGGGGCGAGCTCTTGAGAATCGCCCGCTCCACCGCATCGTCGTAGGGGCGGTAGCCGCTCGAGGTCCGCAGCTTCGCAGCAATCACTTCCCCGGTCGGGAGTTGCACGACGTCGAAAATCGCCTCCGGGTTGCCCTTGAGGTTGGGCGGGAGCACGACGTTCAGCTTGATCTTGGTGCGGATCTTGTCGACGTAGCCGGCGTCGGCGGACGGAGCCGCGGCCTGCGGCGGGGCGAACTGCTTCATGACGTCCTGCCGCTCGCGACTGCGGAATTCCTGCTGTTCCTGCGCGAGCTGCTCGCGGATGCGCTGGGTGTCGTCGATCTTGAGCGGCGGCTCTTCCTTCTTCGCTTTTTTCGCCGACCTCTTCTCCCGCTCGATTGCGATGTCGGGCTTGGATGCCTTGGGCTCGACCCTGGGCGGGGGCGGCGGTTTCGGCGCGGGCTTGACCTCGGGTTTCGGCGGCGCGGGCGGAGGCCGCTCGATCGCCGGGAGCTCCGACCAGAGTTCGACCACGACCGCGTCGGGGTGCTTGGACTGCCAGCGCAGTCCGAAGAAGAGCAGCGTGAAGAGCACCGCGTGCACCAGGAACGAAAGGACCGCGGCGCCGGTGCCGCCCGGCTCCTCGCGCGAAACAGCGATGTTCACCGCCCCGCCCCGCTACAAGCCCGCGGCGGGCTTGACCATCAGGCCGACCCGGCGGATGTTCTGCCGCTGCAGCTCGTCCATCACCTTGAGCACGGCTTCGTAGCGCACGTCCTTGTCGGCGGAGATCACCACCGGCTGATCGGGGTTGCGCTTCTGCCGCTCGCGCAGCGCGGCGACGAGCTGCGAATTCGTGACCGCGCGTTCGTCGGACTTGCCGCGGTCGCGCTCGCGCAAGAGCAGCGACTGGTCGCGGCGTATGACCACTTCCAGGGGCGTCGCCGGCGGCTCCGAGGACTTGCCGACGCTCGGCAACTCGACCACGCTCGGCGTCACCAGCGGCGCGGTGACCATGAATATTACGAGGAGCACCAGCATGACGTCGACGTACGGGACGATGTTGATCTGGTTCATGAGGCGGCGGGTCTTCATCAGGGCTTCGCCGGCGCCTGGCGCTGCAGGATGTTGGAGAACTCCTCCATGAAGCTTTCGAAACGCACCGCGAGACGATCGACGCCGTGCGCAAAGCGGTTGTACGCGACCACCGCGGGAATAGCCGCGAACAGGCCGATCGCGGTGGCGACCAGGGCCTCGGCGATGCCGGGCGCGACCGCGGCGAGCGTCGCCTGCGCCACGTTGGCCAGGCCGCGGAACGAATGCATGATGCCCCACACGGTGCCGAGCAGGCCGACGTAGGGACTGACCGACCCTACCGAGGCGAGAAAGGCGAGGTGTGCCTCCAGGCGGTCCATCTCGCGCTGGTAGGTGGCGCGCATCGCCCGGCGCGCGCCGTCGACCATGACGCTCGGGTCGGTCACGCCCCCCTTGGGGCTCTTCAGCTTGGCGAATTCGCGGAACCCGGCCTCGAAGATGCGCTCCAAGCTCCCGGTCGAGTGCCGGTGGTTCACCGCGCTGCGGTAAAGGGCAGCCAGGTCCGACCCGCTCCAGAAATCGCGCTCGAACTGCTCGGTCTTCTGCTCGGCGCGGTGCACGGCGAAGACCTTGAGGAAGATGAAGTACCAGGACATGAACGAGACCACGATCAGCAGCAACATCACCAGCTGCACCACCAGGCTCGCGTTGAGCACCATCGCGAGAATCGAAAGGTCGTGCGTGGCGCTCATCGTGTCCCCTGTAGCATTTTTCGGATGGGCTCGGGCACCGGGACGAGCCGGTGGTTTCCGGCGCTGACGCACGCCAGCGTCAGTTGCGCGCTCGCGAGGATTTCCTCGCCGCGCCTCACCGACTGCTCGAATTCCAGGCTTGCCCGGCCGACGCGTGTGACCTTCGCGGTCACCGTGAGCGCGTCGTTCAGCAGCGCCGGCTTATGGTAGGCGATTTGCGCCGAATGCACCACAAACAAGACCTGGTCGCGGCGCGCGAGTTCCCCGACATCGAGGCCGGCCGATTGCAGCAGCTCGGTGCGCGCGCACTCCATGAAGGAAAGATAGTTCGCATGGAACACCATTCCGCCCGCGTCGGTGTGCTGGTAGTAGACGCGCATCGGCCACGAGAAGAAGTCTTGCCCGGCGCTCCCGGTCATTGTCCAAACAGCTCCCCGGGTCCGCCCGACTTCGGCACCGCAAGCCCGAGGTGGCGATAGACGGAAGCCGTCGCGACGCGTCCGCGCGGGGTGCGCTGCAAATAGCCCTGCTGGATCAGATACGGCTCGATCACGTCCTCGATCGTATCGGCTTCTTCGCCGATCGCATGCGCAAGGTTTTCCAGGCCCACCGGGCCGCCGGAAAATTTCTCGATGACCGCCAGAAGAAGTTTCCTGTCCATCACGTCCAGACCCAGCACATCCACGTCGAGCATTTTCAGCGCGGCGTCCGCGACTTCGCGCGTGACGGCGCCTTGCGCGCGCACCTGCGCAAAATCCCGAACGCGACGCAGCAGCCGGTTCGAGACGCGCGGGGTGCCGCGCGAGCGCTTCGCGATTTCGAGCGCGCCTTCGGCGGCGACTTCCACTTTGAGCAGCCCGGCGGAACGGTTGACGATCTTCTGCAGCTCGGCGCCCGTGTAAAACTCCAGGCGCGCGACGATCCCGAAGCGGTCGCGCAGGGGATTGGTGAGCATTCCGGCGCGGGTGGTCGCGCCGACCAGCGTGAACGGCGGCAGATCGAGCTTCACCGAGCGCGCCGCCGGACCCTCGCCGATCATGATGTCGATCTGGTAGTCCTCCAGAGCGGGGTAGAGGATTTCCTCGACCACCGGCGACAGGCGGTGGATCTCGTCGATGAAGAGCACGTCGTTCGGCTCGAGATTGGTGAGGATCGCGGCGAGGTCGCCAGGGCGCTCGAGCACGGGCCCCGAAGTCTGGCGCAGGTTGACGCCCATCTCGCGCGCGATGATATGCGCGAGCGTCGTCTTGCCCAGCCCCGGCGGCCCGAACAGAAGCACGTGGTCGAGCGCTTCCTTGCGCTTGCGCGCGGCCTCGACGAATATCGAGAGCTGCCCGCGAATTTTTTCCTGACCGATGTATTCGGCAAGGGATTTCGGCCGCAACGCCCGCTCGAACGCCTCTTCCTGGGGCGAGGTGGGCGCGGCGGAGATCAGGCGATCGGTTTCAACGGCCATGCGCTATCTTACCTAGCTCTTCGCCAGCGATTTCAGCGCGTGGCGGATGCCTTCCGAGACCGAAAGCCCTTCGGGGAGGTGCTTGACCGCCCCTTGCGCCTCCCTGTCGTTGTAGCCCAGCGCGAGCAGCGCGTGGGTCACGTCGCTCGCCGCGGGTCTGGGACGATGCAGGGCGACGCCGCTCAGCACGTCTTCGCCGAGCTTGCCCTTCAGTTCGAGCAGCAGCCGCTCCGCGGTCTTCTTGCCTATGCCGGGGATCCTGACCAGGCGTCCGGGCTCCTGCGCGGCGACCGTCTGCGCGAGTTCCGCGACGCTCATCCCCGAGAGCACCGCCAGCGCGGTGCGCGCGCCGACGCCGCTGATCTTCAACAGCTGCCGGAACACGCGGCGCTCGGCGTCGCTGGCAAAGCCGTAGAGCAGGTGCGCGTCCTCCCGGACGAGCAGATGAGTAAGCAGCGTCACCCGCTCCCCGGTAGCCGGCAGGTTGTAGAAGGTGCTCATCGGCACCTCCAGCTCGTAGCCGACCCCGCCCGCCTCGACCAGGATCTGCGGCGGGTTCTTCTCGAGCAGCACGCCCGCGATCCGCCCGATCATGCGCGCGCTCCCCTGACGCCGGCCGCCTTCATACGAGACGGCCGCGCCGCACGCGGAAGCCGCGCGTGGGAATCGCCCCCAGGCCCTGCCCGCCGTGGGCATGGCAGATGGCGCAGGCGAGCGCATCGGCGGCATCCGCCGAGGGCACCCCGGCCAGCCGCAGCAGCCGCTTCACCATCTCCTGAACCTGCCGCTTGCTCGCGTGACCGTTGCCGACCACCGCCTGCTTCACCTGCAGCGCCGTGTACTCGGCGACGGGAAGCCCGGCATCGACCGCGGCGCAGATCGCCGTGCCGCGCGCCTGCCCGAGCGCGAGCGTCGACTGCGGATTGACGTTGACGAAGACCTTCTCGACCGCGATCTGCTGCGGCTGGTGCTCGGCGATCACTTCGCGCAGGTTTTCCAGGATCGTTTTCAGGCGGTCCGGGAGATCGCTGCCTGCGGACTTGATGCGGCCGCTCACCACGTAGGCGAGCGTGCTGCCGCGTTTCTCGATGACGCCGAATCCGGTCACCCGCAATCCGGGATCGATGCCCAGGATGCGGACGGTGGGCACGGGCATCGTGGAATCGTTCAGGAGGAGGGAACCCGGATCAAGGACCCGCCGGGGCCTGGGCACCGGCGTCGATGACAGCGGTGGTGTAGACATTCTGAACGTCGTCGATGTTTTCCAGGGCGTCGAGCAGCTTCTGCATGCGCGCGCTGTCGTCGCCCTTGAGCGCGTTCTCGAGCGTGGGCTTCATGGTGATTTCCGCGAACTCGGGCTTCAATCCCGCCCTGGCGAGCCGGTCCCTTACCGCGACGAAATCCTCGGGCGCGCAGACGACTTCCACCGAGCCATCGTCGTTGGCCACCACGTCGTCGGCTCCGGCCTCCAGCGCCGCCTCCACCACGCGGTCTTCGCTGGTGCCGGGAGCAAAAACGAACTGCCCGCAATGCTTGAACAGAAACGCCACCGATCCGTCGGTGCCGAGGTTGCCGCCGTGCTTGGTAAAGGCGTGGCGCACATCGGCCACGGTGCGGGTGCGGTTGTCGGTGAGGCAGTCCACCATCACCGCCGCGCCTCCCAGGCCGTAGCCTTCGTAGCGGATCTCCTCGTAGGTGACGCCCTCCAGGCCCCCGGCGCCGCGCTTCGCCGCGCGCTCGATCGTGTCCTTGGGCATGTTCGCGTCATACGCCTTGTCGATCGCCAAGCGCAGGCGCGGATTCATCGCCGCGTCGGCGCCGCCCAGGCGAGCCGCCACCGCGACCTCCTTGATCAATCGCGTGAAGGTCTTGCCCTTCTTGGAATCCGCCGCCGCTTTCTTGTGGCGGATGTTCGCCCATCTCGAATGTCCCGACATGCGTGGACTGATTCCGGTTAGGTATACATGCCATAATTTTACATTCGCCAGCCGGACAAAGCCAAAACTACGCGCCATGACCGAACCCCTGCTTGTCGCCAAATCGAAGAGCACCGAACTGCGGCTTCTGCCCGCGCTCGCCAACCGTCACGGCCTCATCGCGGGAGCCACCGGCACCGGCAAGACCGTCACCCTGCAAACGCTCGCGCAAGGCTTTTCCCGCATCGGCGTGCCGGTATTCATGGCCGACGTGAAGGGCGATCTCTCCGGGCTCGCGCAACCGGGCAGTCTTTCGCCGAAACTGAAAGAACGTTTCGACTTGCTGGGGCTGAAGGACTTCGCGTTTTCGGCCTGCCCCGCCGTTTTCTGGGACGTGTTCGGCGAGCGCGGGCATCCGGCGCGCGCCACGATCTCGGGCCTCGGACCGCTGCTCCTCGGGCGCATGCTCAATCTCAACGACACCCAGCAGGGCGTCCTCACGCTCGTGTTCAAGATCGCGGACGATTCGGGATTGCTGCTCCTCGACCTGAAGGACCTGCGCGCGATGCTGCAGCACGTCGGCGAGAACGCCAAGGACTTCACCACCGCGTACGGCAACGTCTCGGCCGCCTCGATCGGCGCGATCCAGCGCGGTTTGCTCGAGCTCGAGCAACAGGGCGGCGAGAAACTGCTGGGCGAGCCGGCGCTCAACATCGACGACCTGCTGCAGGTCGACCGCGGCCAGGGCGTGATCAACATCCTCGCCGGCGAAAAGCTGATGGCGGCGCCGAAGCTGTATTCGACGTTCCTCTTGTGGCTGCTGTCGGAACTGTTCGAGCACCTTCCGGAAGTCGGCGACGCCGAGAAGCCCAAGATGGTGTTCTTCTTCGACGAGGCGCACCTGCTGTTCAGCGAGGCGCCAAAGGCGCTGCTGGAGAAGATCGAGCAGGTGGTGCGCCTGATCCGCTCCAAGGGGATCGGGGTCTACTTCGTCACGCAGAATCCGCTCGACATCCCGGAGTCCGTGCTCGGTCAGCTGGGCAATCGCGTGCAGCACGCGCTGCGCGCCTTCACGCCCAGGGACCAGAAGGCGGTCAAGGCGGCGGCGCAGACGATGCGCGCCAACCCGAAGCTGAATGTCGAGACGGCCATCACCGAGCTCGCGGTGGGCGAGGCGCTGGTTTCGCTGCTCGACGAGAAAGGGCGCCCGAACGTGGTGGAGCGCGCCTTCGTCATCCCCCCGGCGAGCCGGATCGGGCCGTTGTCCGACGCCGAGCGCGAGGCCGCGGTCAAGGCATCGGCGCTCTACGGTCACTATGAAAAATCCATCGACCGCGAATCGGCGTACGAGAAGCTGAAGGGCCGCACCGCCGATCGCCAACCGGCGCCGCAGCCTGCCGCCGGCGGCACGCCGGGACCTGGCGGGGTCATGGATACGCTGGGCGGAATCCTCGCCGGACGCACCGGCCCGCGCGGCGGGCATCGCGACGGACTGCTGGAGTCGATGGCGAAGGGCGCGGCTCGCACCATCGGCTCGCAGATCGGCAGGGAAGTGGTGCGCGGCGTTCTGGGATCTATTCTGGGCGGCGGCAAGCGCCGCTAGAAGTGGCATCGCCTCCCGCCTATCGCGCCATCGGCGTCGCGATGGCGATCGCCGGCGTGGTGTGCTTCTCGCTGCGGCCTATCCTGATCAAGCTCGCCTACGCCTACGGTGTCGACGCGATCACGCTGCTCGCGCTGCGCATGGTGTTCTCGCTGCCGTTCTTCCTTCTGGCAGCGGCGTGGGCGGGCCGCGATCGCCACGGCGCTCCGGTGGCGCGCCGCGACGCCTGGGCGATCGTTTTCCTCGGGTTCATCGGCTACTACTTCGCGAGCTTCCTCGATTTTCTCGGTCTGCAATATATTTCGGCGGGCCTGGGCCGGCTGATCCTGTTCCTCTACCCGACGCTGGTGGTGATCCTGTCAGTCGCTTACCTGCGCAAGCGCCCGAGCGGGCGCGAGATCGCCGCGCTCGCGATCAGCTACGCCGGGCTGCCGCTGGTGCTGTCCAACGCCGCGGGCGGCGCGAACTCGAACCTGCCCCTTGGCGCGGGCCTGGTGTTCGCGAGCGCGGTGGGCTACGCGATCTACCTCGTCGCGGGCAGCCAGGTGGTGCAGCGCGTCGGCTCGGTGCGCTTCACCGCTTACGCGACCAGCGTCGCGAGCATTTTCTGCATCGCGCAGTTCTTCCTGCTGCGGCCGCTCTCAGCGCTCGAGCTGCCGGCCGGCGTCTATGGCCTCGCCGCGGCGATGGCGGTGTTCTCGACGGTGCTGCCGGTGTTCCTCACCGCGGAAGCGCTGCGCCGCATCGGCGCCAACCAGGTGGCGCTGCTCGGGGCGCTCGGCCCGGTCACCACGATTTTTTTCGCCTGGACGGGCCTGGACGAGACCCTCGCCCCGGTACAATGGGCGGGCGTCGCGCTGGTGCTGGCCGGGGTTATGCTGGTGACGCTGCGGCCGGCGAAAACGAAAGCAATGGCGTGACGATTCTCGCTGGAGGTGCGTAGTGGACCTGGGCATTCGTGGCAAAGACGCGCTCGTATGCGGCGCGAGCAAGGGCCTTGGCCGCGGCTGCGCCGCCGCGCTCGCGCGCGAAGGCTGCCGCGTCACCGTAATCGCGCGCGATCGCCGGACCCTCGAAAAAGCCGCCGAGGAGATCCGCGCCGCCACCGGCGCGACCGTGATCACCGTGACGGGCGACATCACCAGCGAGGAGGGGCGCATCGCCGTGCTCGCGGCCTGCCCCAACCCCGACATCCTCGTGACCAACGCCGGCGGCCCGCCGCCCGGGGACTTCCGGAAATTCTCGCGCGAGGACTGGGGCAAGGCGCTCAACGCCAACCTGCTCACGCCGATCGATCTCATCAAGGCCACGGTCGACGGCATGATCGCGCGTCGCTTCGGGCGCATCGTCAACATCACCTCCAGCGCGGTCAAGGCGCCGATCGCCGAACTCGCCTTGTCGAACGGCGCGCGCAGCGGACTCACCGGCTTCGTCGCCGGGCTCGCCCGCCAGACCGTCGCGCACAACGTCACGATCAACAACCTGCTCCCCGGACGCTTCTGGACCGACCGGCTGAAGAGCAACACCGAGTACGCCGCGAAGCAAAAGGGGAAATCGATGGAGGAAGTGAAGCGCGATCTCGAGAAAGCGATCCCGGCCGGGCGCTTCGGCACGCCCGAGGAATTCGGCGACGCCTGCGCCTACCTGTGCAGCATGCAGGCGTCGTACATCACCGGGCAGAACCTTCTCATCGACGGCGGCATCTATCCCGGCACGTTCTGAATCCGCGCGGCGCCCGCGGCAGCAGCGGCGTTACGCCGGAGTGCCGTGCCCGCGCGACTCCTTCTTCCCATCCCATGCTCCTTTACGCCGTCACGATTTTCCTCAGCGCCTTTCTCCTCTTCCAGGTGCAGCCGCTGATCGCGCGCAGCATCCTGCCCTGGTTCGGCGGCACCGCGGCGGTGTGGACGGTGTGCATGCTGTTCTTCCAGGTGGTGCTGCTCGCGGGCTACATCTACTCGCACGCCTACATCCGCCTGCAGACGCGGGCGCAGCGCTACGTCCACGTCGCCTTGCTGGTTGCCGCCGCGGCGACGCTGCCGCTTGCTGCGAGCGCCTCATGGAAGCCCGCGGGCGGCGCCGACCCGACCTGGCTGATACTCGGCCTGCTCGCGACCAGCGTCGGCCTGCCCTACTTCATGCTCTCCACCACCGGACCGCTGGTGCAGGCCTGGTACGCGCGCTCGCACCAGGGTGCGGTTCCCTACCGGCTGTTCGCCCTTTCCAACCTGGGCTCGATGCTGGCGCTCGTCTCCTACCCGCTCGCCGTCGAGCCCTGGCTCGCGCTCGGCCGCCAGGCCGCGGCCTGGTCCGCGGGTTTCGTGCTGTTCGCGCTGCTCTGCGGAACGCTCGCGTGGCGCAGCCGGAGATTCGAAACCGCGATGCCGGCTGGCGGAGAATCGGAGCCGCCGACGCCCGGCCTGCAGGCGCTGTGGGCGGCGCTTGCGTGCTGCGCCTCGGTGCTGCTCCTCGCGTTCACCAGCCACATGACGCTGAACATTGCCGCCATCCCGTTTCTCTGGGTGGTGCCGCTCGCGCTGTACCTCTTGAGTTTCGTGCTGTGTTTCGACGCCTCGGGCTGGTACCGCCGCTGGCTCTTTCTGCCCCTGCTCGGGGCGGGACTCGCCGCGGTCTGCGTGACGCTGTCGAAGTCCAACCCCAGCATCTGGAGCATGATCCCGCTCTACTCGGCGACGCTGTTCGCGGCCTGCATGGTGTGCCACGGCGAACTCGCGCGCTCCAAGCCGCATCCGCGCTACCTCACCGGTTTCTATCTCATGCTCGCGCTGGGCGGCGCGCTCGGCGGGGTGCTGGTGGGCCTGGTTGCGCCGAACGTGTTCGACGATCTCTACGAGCTGCCCCTGGGCATGTTTACCCTGTGCCTGCTCGTGTTCGCGGCCTTGTACAGTGACCGCAGCAGCGTGCTCCGCGGCCGCTGGGGCAAGCTCGCGCAGCTGCTGCTGGCGGCCTTGAGCGCCGCGCTCGCCTATGCGCTGGTAGAGGACTACCGCGCCGGCGCCGCCGACGCGCGCGTGATTTCACGCAACTTCTACGGCGTGCTCAACGTGCACGACTCGGGCGAGGGTCCCGAGGCGATGAGATCGCTGTCGCACGGCACCATCATCCACGGCCGTCAGTTTCTCGATCCCGAGCGGCGCAACTGGCCGACCACCTACTACGGGAGAGAGTCGGGCATCGGCCTGACAATTCTCGACAAGGGCGAGCGCGGCCCGGTGCGGGTGGGCGTGGTGGGGCTGGGCGCGGGAACGCTGGCCGCCTACGGAAGGCCGGGAGACGTTTTCCGTTTCTACGACATCAACCCCCGCGTGGTGGAACTGGCGCGCAGCGAGTTCAGCTTTCTCGACGACAGCCGCGCTTCGGTGGACGTGGCGCTCGGCGACGCCCGCCTGAGCCTCGAACGAGAACCGGCGCAGAACTTCGACGTGCTCGCGCTGGACGCTTTCTCGAGCGACGCGATTCCCGTGCACCTGCTCACCGCCGAAGCCATCGGCGTGTACCTGCGCCACCTGAAACCCGAGGGCATTCTCGCCGTGCACATCTCCAACCGCTACCTCGACCTGGTGCCGGTGGTGCAGGAGGCGGCGCGCCACCATCGCCTCGAACTGCGGCAGGTGGAGAACGACGATGTCGACGACGAGGGGGTCTACCGGTCCGACTGGATGCTGCTGTCGGCGTCCGCTGCGGCTTTCGCAGGGAAGGGTCTGGCGGAGTCCGCCGAGCCCGTCATCGACTCGACACGCGTCAGGTTGTGGACCGACGATTACAGCGACCTCTCGCGCATCC
Organism: Gammaproteobacteria bacterium; assembly: GCA_041496705.1. Classification (GTDB taxonomy): domain Bacteria; phylum Pseudomonadota; class Gammaproteobacteria; order Burkholderiales; family SG8-39; genus VBDM01. The sequence goes on from JBGQFD010000047.1 coordinate 16,955, forward strand.
TAAAGTAAGGCCCCTGGGGATTTTGCGGTAAGATTCTCAGGTTCTGGCCACCCGGCCGGCCTTTCCGTTTTCCATCGGAGCTTCGCATGAACGATCCCAAGATCTCCGGCATCGCCGCGCTCAATCTCAAGGACCCCACGCTCTTCCGCCAGCAGTGCTACATCGACGGGAAATGGGTCGATGCCGACAGCGGCAAGACCATTCCGGTCAACAATCCGGCCACCGGCGAAATTCTCGGCACCATCCCCAACATGGGCGCCGCCGAAACGCGCCGCGCGATCGAAGCGGCCAACGCCGCGATGCCCGCCTGGCGTGCCAAGACCGCCAAGGAACGCTCCAACATCCTGCGAAAATGGTTCGACCTGATGATGGCGAACCAGGAGGATCTCGCCAGGATCCTCACGGCCGAACAAGGCAAGCCGCTCGCCGAAGCGCGCACCGAAATTTCCTACGGTGCCTCCTTCATCGAATGGTTCGCGGAGGAAGCGAAACGTATCTACGGAGACACCATTCCCGGACATCAGGCCGACAAGCGCATCGTCGTCCTGAAGGAGCCTATCGGCGTGTGCGCGGCGATAACGCCGTGGAATTTTCCCAACGCCATGATCACGCGCAAATCCGGCCCCGCGCTGGCGGCCGGCTGTACCATGGTGCTCAAACCCGCCACGATGACGCCCTACTCGGCACTCGCGATGGCGGAACTGGGCGAGCGCGCAGGAATCCCCAAGGGCGTCTTCAGCGTGCTCACCGGCAGCTCCTCCGCCATCGGCGGCGAGATCACATCCAATCCGATCGTACGCAAGGTCACCTTCACCGGCTCGACCGCGGTCGGCAAGCTGCTCCTCGAGCAGTGCTCGAAGACGGTGAAGAAGACTTCCATGGAGCTCGGCGGCAACGCGCCGTTCATCGTCTTCGACGACGCCGACCTGGATGCCGCGGTCGAAGGCGCGCTCGCCTCCAAGTACCGCAACACCGGCCAGACCTGCGTGTGCGCGAATCGCCTCCTCGTGCAGGACAAGGTCTACGACGCTTTCGCCGCGAAACTCACCGAAAAAGTGAAGGCCATGAAGGTCGGCAACGGCATGGAGCCCGGGGTCATGCAGGGTCCGCTCATCGACAAGGCCGCGGTGGAGAAAGTCGAAGAACACATCAGCGACGCGCTCGCCAAAGGCGCAAAAGTGCTGACCGGCGGCAAGCGCCACGCGCTCGGGGGCACCTTCTTCGAGCCGACCGTGCTCGCCAACGTCAACACGACGATGAAGGTGACCAAGGAAGAGACCTTCGGCCCGGTCGCGCCGCTGTTCCGCTTCAAGGACGAAAAAGAAGCGATCCGCCTCGCCAACGACACCGAGTTCGGCCTCGCGTCGTATTTCTACGGGCGCGACGTCAACCGCGTCTGGCGCGTCGCCGAAGCTCTCGAGTACGGCATCGTCGGCATCAACACCGGCATCATCTCCACCGAGGTCGCGCCCTTCGGCGGCGTGAAGGAATCGGGCATGGGGCGGGAAGGGTCGAAGTACGGGATCGAGGACTACCTCGTCGTCAAGTACCTGTGCATGGGTGGGGTCGACCGCTAGCAAGCATGGCCGGAAGCCAGCGGTAAGACGGCCGCCCCTGTGGCGCTGCGGCTGAATTTGCACTAAGGAGGGCACCATGTCTTACAGACTGACGTTGTCTTTGCTGGCTGCGCTGGGACTCGCCTTCAGCGCTCCGTCCTGGTCGCAGAGCATCAAGATCGCGGTTCTTGGGCCCATGGCGTTCGTACAGGGCGAGAACCACTGGGCCGGCGCCGAAATGGCGCGCGATGAAATCAACAAGGCCGGGGGCATCCAGGTTGGCGGCGGCAAGCGCCAGATCGAGATCGTCAAGGTCGACACCAACGAGATCCAGAGCGTGCCCGACGCCACCAACGCCATCGAGCGCGCCATCACCCGGGATAAAGTGGATTTCCTGATCGGCGGCTTCCGCTCCGAGGCGGTGCTGGCGATGCAGGAAGTGGCGATGGACAACAAGAAGCTGTTTCTCGGCGCCGGCGCGGCCGACGGCAAGCTCGGCGAGAACGTGGAGAAGGACTACGAGCGCTACAAGTACTGGTTTCGCATCACCCCGGTCAAGGCGGCCGACCTCGCGCGCACGGTGTTTGCGGTCCTCGGCACGGTCGCCACCCAGATCCGCACCGACCTGAAGAAGGAGATGCCCAAGGTTGCGATCCTGTCCGAAAAGGCGGCGTGGACCGAAGCGCTGGTCAAGGCGGCGCAGGCCAACCTTCCCAAGATGAAGATGGACGTGGTAGGCACGTGGCAGCCGTCGCCGGTGGCGACCGATGTCACTGCCGAGCTCTCGGCGATCAAACGCAGCGGCGCCGACATCGTGTTCACCATCGTCTCCGGTCCGATGGGTATCGTGCTGGGAAGGCAGATGGGCGAGCTGCAGCTGCCGGCGGTCGCCTTCGGCATCAACGTCGAGGCGCAGAAGGACGGCTTCTGGCAGGCCACTGCCGGCAAAGGCAACTATGTCGCCACGCTCGACACCCTGGCCGAAGTGGAGATGACCCCGAAAACGATTCCGTTCGTGAAGGCGTTCAAGGAACGCTACAAGAAGGCGCCGACCTACAATGCCGCGACCTACGATGCGATCCAGATACTCAAGGTCGCGATCGAGCAGGCAGGCAGCATCGATGCCGACAAGCTGGTGCCGGTGATCGAGAAAATGGAGCACGTCGGCGCCACGGGGACCGACACCTGGGACAAGCGCCATGATCTGGTGTGGGCGGTCGGCAAGACCGCCGGCATCGCAGTGCAGTGGCAAGACGGTGTGAAGGCGCCGTTCTGGCCACCGCAGGTGAAGGGAATGAAACCGTTCAAGATGCCGACGCAGTAGATATCAACGCGTGCATCGGTAGGTCAATAGTTTTCCTCTCCCCGGGCGGGGAGACGGTCAGGGAGAGGGCTGCGGGTCGCATCGATCCCCGCCCCTTCGCCTTTGCTTCTCCTCCTGAAGGGGGAGAGGAACGACGAACATGTTCCAGGACATCCTCGTAACGGGTCTGGTCAACGGCGGCGTGTACGCGCTGCTGGCGATCGGCTTCTCGCTCATTTTCGGCGTGGCGCGCATCGTCAACATCGCGCATACCGCGTTCTACATGCTCGCCGCGTATGCGCTCTACGGCCTGCTGTTCAAGGCCGGACTGCCGTTGATCGTCGCCGCAGTCCTGGCGGTGGTGGCCGTCGTGCTGCTCTCGCTCGTGTGCTACAAGCTGGTGATCGAACCGGTGCGCCAGCACGAGTCGGCGGTGCTGATCGCAACCATCGCCCTGGCGCTGATTTTCCAGGAAAGCCTGCTGGTGTCCTTCGGCGGAAGTTTCCTCGGCATTCCCGCGGCCGTGGATGGCTTCGCCTCGGTGCTCGGCGTGCGCGTCAGTTACCAGCGCCTGATCATCCTGGGGGTGGTCGCCGCGGCGCTCGGCGCCACCTGGTTCCTGCTCAAGCGCACCCGGCTCGGCCTCGCGATCCGGGCCGCGGCCAACGACCAGGAAATCGCCAACCTCATGGGCATGAATGTCAAGCGCGTGGCGATGATTACGGTCGGCATCTCGGTGGCGCTCGCGGCTATCGCCGGCGTGGTGGTGGCGCCGGTATTCGTGATCGATCCGCTGATGTGGATGTCGCCACTCGTCACCATGCTCGCCATCGTCGTGCTGGGCGGCCTGGGCAGCCTCAAGGGCAGTCTGATCGGGGCTTTCATCATCGGCTACGTCGAGGCGATCACGGTGTTTGCGGTTCCCGCCGGGGCCTATCTGAAGGGCGCCGTGGCGCTTTCCATCATGGTGATCGTGCTGCTGATCCGGCCCGAGGGACTGTTCGGCGTGGCGTTCGAGGAGGAACGGTGAAGGCGCTGCGCGGGGCGCCACTCTGGTTCTGGGCGCAGTTGCGCCACGAGGTGTTCGTGCTGCCCAGCCGCAGCCTGGTCTTCGGCGCCGGCGTCGTGCTGCTGGCGCTGCCGCTCGCCAACAGCGACGCCTACGTCCTGCGCATTTTCACCATGACGGCAATTTTCGCCATCTACGCGGCGAGCTGGGACCTGCTCGCCGGCTACACCGGCCAGGTGAATTTCGGTCACGCGCTGTTCTTCGGCGTCGGCGCCTACACCTCGGCGCTGCTGTCGCTGCGCCTCGGGATTTCGCCCTGGCTGAGCGTTCCTGCCGGATCGATCACCGCCATGGCGGCGGGCGTCCTCGTCGGCATCCCCTGCCTCAGGCTGCGCGGTTCGTACCTGAGCCTGGCGACGCTCGCCTTTCCGCTGATCCTGACCGGCGTGCTGTTCGCGTTCCCGGACTTCTCCGGCGGCGAGCTGGGGGTTTCCGGCCTGAAGCGACTGGCGGTGACGCCGATCGCCAACTATTACGTCGCCGTCATTGCGATGCTGGCGGCTTGCTTCGCGATGTGGAAAATCGGCGATTCGCACACCGGCCTCATTTTCCACGCCATCCGCGAAGACGAGGTCGCCGCCCGCGCCTCGGGCATCAATACGCCGCGATACAAGCTGCTGGCGTTTGCGCTCTCGGCGATGTTTGCGGGGATTTCCGGCGCATTGTTCGCGCACTTCATGCGCGTTGCGGGGCCGTCCTCGCTCGAAGTGGCGCTTTCGTTCCAGGCGGTGATCTGGGGAATATTCGGCGGCGTCGCGACCATCATCGGGCCGGTGGTCGCGGTGTTCGTGCTTTATCCGCTCACCGAGCTGCTCGGCGGTTTCGACATCTTCAAGCAGATCCGGTTGCTGCTCTTCGCCGTGATCGTGCTGCTCGTGCTGCTGTTCATGCCGCGCGGCCTGACGCCCTGGGTGCGCGACCGGATCGAACTGGTTTGCCCGCGCTGCAAGAACCGCAACGTCTTCACGCGGCATGCCTGCCGGCTCTGCGGCGCGTCGCTCAGGTAGCGCGCGCGGCTACAGGCCGAGGTAGCCGGTGCGCAGCATCTCGTCGGCCATCAGCGCCTTGCCTGGGCCTTCGGCGATGATGCGGCCCTGCGACAGCACGTAGTTGCGCCCGGCGAGCTCGAACACCTTGCCGACCTCCTGCTCGATCAGCAGGATCGGAATGCCGCTCGCGTGAACCCGCTCGATGACGGCGAACAATTCCTGGCGAATTCTCGGCGCGAGTCCGAGCGAAGGCTCGTCGATGCACAGGAGCTTCGCCCTGAACATCAGCGAGCGTGCGATCGCCAGCATCTGCTGCTCGCCTCCGGACAGGGTGCCCGCGACCTGGTCGATGCGCTCCTTCAGGTGCGGAAAAAGGTGGAAGCAGCGATCGAGGTTCTTTCCCGTTTCGCCCGCGCCTAGGTAGGCCCCGGCCTGCAGGTTTTCCAGCACCGTCAGCTCGCGAAACGGGCGCCGCCGCTCCGGGCAAAGGGCCAGTCCGCGCATCCTGATCTCGTGGGCCGGCAGCGCGTCGATGCGCTCGCCGTCGAAACGCACTTCACCCTCCAGGACGATGTCGCCGAAGGTGCCGCGCTTCGCCTGCGCCTCCCAGCGGACCAGCCCGGAGACGGCGCGCAGCAGCGTGGACTTGCCGGCGCCGTTGGGCCCCACCAGCCCGACCAGCTCGCCGTCGTTGACGCCGAGCGTCACGCCCGCGAGCACCACCGCCTTGTCGTAGCGGACCGAAAGGTCGCGTACTTCAAGCAGCGGCATGGTCGGTCCCCAGGTAGGCTTCGATCACGCGCGCGTCCTTCACCACTTCGGCCGGCGGCGCGTCGGCGATGATCTCGCCGTAGTTCATGACGATCACGCGGTCGACGATCGCCATCAGCTCGCGCAGCTTGTGTTCGATCATCAGCACCGCGGGGCCTTCCGAGTGCAGCCGCCCAAAGCGCCCGCCCTTGTGCAGGCGCTTGATGGATTTGGAGAGCAGTCCCGACTCGGCCGGGTTCAGCCCGCCGAGCGGCTCATCAAGGAGCAGCAGCTCCGGCTCCGAGGCGATGGCGCGCGCGACCTCCAGTCGCTTCAGGTCGCCCTGCGACAGCGTCGAGGCGGGCTCGAGCGCAAGATCGGAGATGCCGACGAATTCGAGCGCGTCCATCGCCCGCGCCTCGACCTGCTTCACCCATTCGCCGCGCCGCGAGGCGCGCCGGTTGAGGCAAGGTACCATGACGTTGGCGACGATCGGCAGATGGCGGAACGGACGAGTATTTTGGAATGTGCCCGCGATGCCGAGGTTGACCACGTCCCAGGGGCGCAGTCCGGTGATGTCCGCGCCGTTGAGAAGGATGCGGCCCGAGTCGGGCTTCAGGATCTTGGTGATCAGCCTCAGCAGCGTGGTCTTGCCGGCGCCGTTCGGCCCGATGATGCCGACGATCTGGTCGCGGCGCAGTTCGAACGATACGTTGTTGACCGCGATCAGCCCGCCGAAGCGCTTGGTGAGTCCTTCGACGCGAAAAAATGGCGCGCTCACGCAGTGTGCTCTTCGCGCAGCTCTCGGCGCGAAACTTTGCCGACGTCGGTCTTCGGCAGCTCACCGCGAAACTCGATGATGTGCGGCACCTTGTAGGCGGCGAGCTTCTCCCTGCACCAGGCGAGGATGTCCTCTTCGCTGAGTTTTCCCCGCGACTCGGGCTGCGGCACCACGATCGCCTTGATGCGCTGGCCCACCGCCGGGTCGGGCACGCCGATGACCCCGGCCGCCTTTACCGCGGGATGGCCGTAGAGCACGGCCTCGACGTCCTTGGCGAAGACCGAATGGCCCTTGTATTTGATCAGGTCCTTGCTGCGGTCGTGAAAGTGAAAATAGCCCTCCTCGTCCATGCGCACGATGTCGCCGGTGCGAAGCCAGCGTATTCCCTCGCTTTCAATGAATGCGCTCGCGGTTTCCTGCGGATTTTTCCAGTAGCCCTGCATCACGTTCGGGCCGGCGAGGATCAGCTCCCCCGTCTGGCCGGCGTCGACAAAAGCCCGCGTGTCCGGATCGATCACCGCGGCCATGACGTTGGTCACGGGCAGGCCGAAAGACCCCGCTTTCAGGCGATTGCGCGGATTGATATGACTGGTCGCGCAGGTTTCCGACAGTCCGTAACCCTCGCAGATCGCCGCGCCGGTGCGCTTCGTCCAGTCCTTCGCGGTCGATTCGTGCAGTGTATCGGCGCCGCACACGATCCCCTTCAGCCGCTTCCAGTCGACCTTGCCCGTATCCTTGTGGTCCTTGAGGTATTCATACAGCGTCGGCACGCCGTAGAAAACCGAAACGCCGTACTTGGCGATCGCCTCCAGGATGGCCTCGGTGTCCGGTGCGGTGAACAGCACCAGCGTGTGTCCCCCAGTCAGGCCGTTCAGCATGATCACGACCTGTCCGTAGATGTGGAAGAAAGGCAGGAAGGCAATGATGACTTCCTTGCCCTCTTCGAAGGAAGGAAAAGCCGAGCGTGACGCGATCTGCGCCGCGATCAGGTTGTAATGCGTCAAGACGACGCCCTTGGGATTCCCGGTGGTGCCGCCGGTGTAGGGCAGGGCGGCGATATCGGCCACGGGGTCGATTTCCACTTTCGGCGGGGTCGGTTGCGCGCCCGCCAGCAGTGCCTGGAACGAGTGCACGTTGTCGCGGCGTGAAACCGAGGGCGAAGCCGTGCCGCCGAACACCCAGCCGAACAATTTCTTCAGCGGCGGCAAATACTCGGCGACGCTGGTGACGATGACGTGGTCGAGCGCCGCGCCGGCCTTCTCGACCTTGTCGAACAGGATGTCCTGGCACACCACCACGCGCGCACCGCTGTTGTCGAGCTGGAACCGGACCTCATGCGAGGTGTACACCGGGCTGATCGGCGTCACCGCGCAGCCGCACTTGAGCACGGCGAAATAGGCGATGACGAACTGCGGGCTGTTGAGCAGATAGAGCGCGACGCGCTCGCCCTTCTTCAGCCCGAGGCGTGCCAGCGCGCAGGCGAGACGGTCTGCCGACTCGCGCAGCTCGCGGTAGGTGATCGCGCGTCCGTAGAAGATGAGGGCGGTCTTGTCGGCGAATCTCCCGGCCGCTTCGTCGAACGCCTGCGGCACCGACTTGAGAGGAATGTCCACGTCCGGCAGTACGCCGGGTTCGTAAAAGCGGACCCACGGCCTGGACAGGTACAGGGACTTTGCGTCCACGTCGCCTCCTATTCCTCGTTTTGCCGGACGCGGTCTTGCGCCGCGTGGCGCACGAAGTTGAGTCTATAGTGTCCCTTGGAATGCCCCAAGTGCAAGGGGCGCCGATGCGCGTCGTTGCGCTGATCGAGGATGCAGGAGTCATCCGCCGCGTCCTCGAGCACCTGGGACGGTGGGCGCCGGCCCCCCCGGGCGAAGGCCGCCCGTGCCGGCCCCCGGGTGGCCTGCGAACGCCGTCATCCCGCTACGCCGGGCCGGATCCTGACCGTGTGAGGCAACCGGCGCTGCAAATTCGCCGATCCTGTGTGTAAAATCCATGCGTGCAGAATCCCCAATGAGATGATCGCTCTCCGGTTGCCGCGGTGGGTGTGGCGGTGGTTTCGCAACGACCACCACTGGGAGGCGCTTTCCTTTTTCCGGGGCATCCCGATTTTCCAAGGCTTGACCCGCCGCCAATTGGGCCGCGTGATGATGGCCATGCAGCGCCGCCCTTACCACGCGGGCGAGATTCTCTTTGAAGAAGGCCAGCTGGGGCGGGCTGTATTCATCCTCAAATCCGGCAAGGTTGAGCTTTCCCGCAAATCGGGCAACACGCGACGCGTTCTGGGCGTTCTCACCCCCGGCCAGATGTTCGGCGAGATGGCGTTGCTGGAGCAGATGCAACGCACCGCGAGCGCCACGGTTCTCGAAGACGGCGAGATTTACCTCCTTTACACCGCCACTCTGGACACCCTGATCCATCAGTACCCGAACATCGGCGTGGTTCTGCTCCGCAACACGGCCGCCATACTCTCCGCGCTGTTGCGGCGCGCCAACCAAGAGCTCGACCATCGCGCGCGGCCGGCGGCATGAGCGAGATCAAGTTCTGGCGGGCGGTGGGATGGCTTCTGGTGCTGGGGCTGGTCATCGCTTTTGTCATCGCTGTGTGGCAGGTTCTCGTTCCTTTCCTGCTCGGATTTGCGGTCGCTTACTTGGTGTCGCCGCTGGTCGATCGGTTCGTCGCGATCGGGCTGCGCCGCGACCGGACGGTAATCGTTCTCTATCTTCTCCTGTTGGGCGCCACCGCCGGCGTGGGGTCGGTCGTGGTGCCGTCCTTCTATCGCGAGGCGCACGCGCTGGCCGACGAGATCCCCAAATACACCGCGGCACTCGATCAAGTGGTCGAACACCTCAACGACTGGGGACGTGAAAGCCTGCGTCCCGTGCTGGGGCCGCACGCCGCGTCGTTTTCGCTGCCGTTCCGAACCGAGCAGTTCGTCGAGTCTCTTGTCAAGAGTTTGCCTGAAAATCTTCTCGAATTCGCGTACATCGGTGTTTGGCTTTTCATCATTCCCTTTGTCAGTTTTTTTGCCTTAAGCCAGTCGCAGCGTTGGATCGACGCGCTGTTCGCCTGGGTGCCGGCGCAGAAAGTGGAAAGCCTCCTCGGATTTCTGGCTGAGATCCACGCCGCGCTCGGCGGCTACATCCGCGGCCAGGCGCTCGACGCGCTTTGCGTGGGCCTTCTCACCATGGGCGGCTTGGCCTTGTTTGGATTTAGTGGCGCGGTGATGGTGGGATGTTTGACCGGCTTTCTAAACCTGGTGCCCTTCATGGCGCCGTTGGTGGGCGGCTCCATTGCGCTGTTCGCAGGATATTTTCAAGGCTTGAGTTTCCCCACGCTTGTCGGGATCTTTCTTCTCTTCGCGCTTATTCGCTTGATGGACGACTTTGTCTTGACGCCCTTGGTCGTGGGAGGCAGCGTGCGCCTTCATCCCGTCGCGACGCTGTTCGCGATTCTTGCGGGGTTTCACGTGGCGGGATTTCTCGGCCTCGTGTTCGCCGTGCCGGTGGCCGCGATTGTCCAAGTGATCGCGGCCACGGCTTTGGGCGACCGCCGGGAAACGCTTGTGGTGGAAAACCACCATTTGATTTGATGCGCAGGACAACCCGGCAGGCTAGACGTTGAAGCGGAAGTGCACGACGTCGCCGTCGCGCACGACGTAGTCCTTTCCCTCCAGCCTGAGCTTTCCCGCCTCCCGCGCGCCCTGTTCTCCCCGGCCGGCGACGTAATCGTCAAAGGCGATCACCTCCGCCCGGATGAAGCCGCGCTCGAAATCGGTATGGATCACGCCGGCTGCCTGCGGTGCGGTGGCGCCGACTTGCACGGTCCAGGCGCGCACTTCCTTCGGTCCGGCGGTGAAATAGGTCTGCAGGCTCAGCAGCGTGTACCCGGCACGGATCAGCCGGTTGAGACCGGGCTCCTTCATTCCCATGTCGGCGAGAAAAACCTGCTTGTCCTCGTCCGGAAGGTCGCCGATCTGCGCCTCGAGCGCGGCGCAGATCGGCACCACTGGAGCACCTTCACGCTTCGCGTGTTCCTCAACCGCGGCAAGCAGCAGGTTACCAGTGAAGCCGTGCTCGGCCACGTTGGCGACATACATCGCCGGCTTCGCCGTCAGCAGGAACAAGGGCTTGAGCACGGCCTGCTCTTCCTTCGACAGCAGCACGCTGCGTGCAGGGCGCGCCTCATCGAGCACCGGGCGCACCTTGTCGAGCACCGCGACGATCCTCTGCGCTTCCTTGTCGCCGCCGGTCTTCGCCACCTTGGCGTAGCGTGCGTAGGCTTTTTCCACGGAAGCAAGGTCGGCGAGCGCGAGCTCGGTGTTGATGGTCTCGATATCGGAAACCGGATCGATCTTGCCGGCGACGTGCACCACGTTCGGGTCCTCGAAGCAACGCACCACGTGCGCGATGGCGTCACACTCGCGGATGTTGGCGAGAAACTGGTTGCCCAGCCCTTCGCCCTTGGAAGCGCCGGAGACCAGGCCGGCGATGTCCACGAACTCGACGGCCGCGGGAATGACCTTCTGCGGCTGCGCGATCTGCGCGAGCTTCTCCAGCCGACTGTCCGGCACTTCGACGATGCCGACGTTCGGCTCGATGGTGCAGAAAGGATAGTTTTCCGCGGCGATGCCCGCCTTGGTCAGGGCATTGAACAGCGTCG
>JBGQFD010000048.1:0-27922 GCA_041496705.1 Gammaproteobacteria bacterium
GCGATCACGCGCTCGAAGAAATCCAGCTCGACGCACATCGCCGTGGGATTCGAGGGAAAGCCGATCACCAGCATCTTCGGCTTGGGGAAGAGCTCGCGGATGGCGCGCTCCAGTTCCTCGAAGAAGTCCACCTCCGCGGTCATGCGCACCGAGCGGATGTCGGCGCCGGCGATGATCGCGCCGTAGATGTGGATCGGGTAGGAAGGATTGGGTACGAGCACCGTATCGCCGCGGTCCAGGCACGCGAGCATCAGGTGCGCCAAGCCCTCCTTCGAGCCGATGGTGACGATGGCTTCCTTGTCCGGATCGAATTCGACGCCGTAGCGGCGCAGATACCAGGCGCAGATCGCGCGGCGCAGCCTCGGGATGCCCTTGGACACCGAATAGCCGTGGGTGTCGTCGCGCTGCGCGGCTTCGACCAACTTCGCCACGATGTGCTTCGGCGTGGGCCCGTCGGGATTGCCCATGCTCATGTCGATGATGTCTTCGCCCGAGCGGCGCGCCGCCATCTTCAACTCGTTGGTGATGTTGAAGACGTACGGCGGCAAACGCTGGATGCGGGAGAACTCTCTCATGATCGGGGGCGGGATGTCGGGCTGGGAGCGGCCTTGGCGGGCCGCGCTGCATCGCAAAAAGTTATAATGTACCGGACACTTACGACACCGGCAACGACACCGGCAATTCTTGAAGCTGCATCGCGAAACCTCCGCCGCGCTCAACACCTTCACCGCCTACGGCGAGGGTTACGTGATGGTCAACGACCGGCGCTTCGAGCGTAGCGTCGTGGTGCTTCCCGAGCACATTATCGCCGACTGGGAGGCGACCAGCTTCGAAGCTTTGACACCCGGGCATCTTGCCGCCCTCCTCGGGCTGGGCCGCGAGATCGTGCTGCTCGGCACCGGCGCGCGCCTGCGCTTTCCCTCCCCGGAGATCCTGCGCCCGCTGATCGAGGCCGGGATCGGCGTCGAAGTGATGGACGTTCGCGCCGCCTGCCGCACCTACAACATCCTCATGGCCGAAGAGCGCAGGATCGCCGCGGCGCTGCTTCTGGGATAGGCATTGACGCCACCCTCAGGAAATCTCAGCCGAAACCAGTTGCTGGCGCTGCTCGCCGCGTTCGCGCTCGCCTGGTTCTGCAACCTCGGCTACCGGCACCTGGTGAAACCCGACGAGGGCCGCTACGCGGAGATCGCGCGCGAGATGGTCGCGAGCGGCGACTGGCTCACGCCGCGCCTGAACGGCTACAAGTATTTCGAGAAGCCGGCGCTGCAGTACTGGGCGACCGCTACGGCCTTCAAGCTGCTCGGACAGAACGAGTGGGCGGCGCGCCTTTGGCCCGGGCTGACCGGTTTCCTCGGCGTGCTGCTGGTGTTCTGGGCCGGCCAGCGCCTGTTCGGCCCGCCGGCGGGATTGTACGGCGCGGCGGTCACTGCGAGCAGCGGGATCTACGTGTTCATCGGCCACGGGCTCACGCTCGACATGGCGCTCAGCTTTTTCATGTCCGCCTGCGTATTCGCGGTCGCCATCGCGCAGCGCGACGAAGCCGAGCCGCCCGAGCGGCGCCGCTGGATGCTCGTCGCCTGGGGAGCGGCGGCGCTGGCCGTGCTCACCAAAGGCCTGGTCGGCGCCGTGCTGCCCGCGGCCGCCTTGGCGCTCTACGTCCTCGTCGAACGCGACTGGAAGCGGCTCGCGCGGCTGCACCTCGTCTCCGGCGGCCTGCTGTTCCTCGCCCTGGCCGCGCCCTGGTTCGTCGCCGTGTCGCTCGCCAACCCCGAGTTCTTCCATTTCTTCTTCATCCGCGAGCACGTCGAGCGCTTTCTCACCAAGGAGCACGGACGTTACCAGCCACTGTGGTATTTCATTCCGATTCTGCTCGCCGGCATCCTCCCCTGGATCGTCGGCCTTTTCCCGGCCCTGTGGCACGCTTGGGCACGGGAACCCGGCAGGCGGTTCCAGCCGAAGCGCTTCCTGCTTCTGTGGTGCGCCGTCGTGTTCGTGTTCTTTTCCCTGTCGAACTCCAAGTTGAGCTCGTACATCCTCCCGCTGTTCCCGGCGCTCGCCCTGCTGATCGGCGCGACCCTCGTCTCGGCAAGCGCGCGCCTCGTCCTGGCGGAGGCTGCGCTCGCTGCCTTGCTCGGAATCACGCTGGTCGCCGCCTCGCTCTGGGCCACGGCGAATCTTCCGCGGGCGCTGGAACTTTTCGAGACAGACCTCCCGCCGGAACTGTATGCGCGCTACATGCCCTGGCTCACCGCATCCGGCGTCCTGCTGTTTGCTGCGGGCGGCCTATCGGCGTGGTTATCGCTGCGCAAGCGCTTCACGGCCTCCGTAATCACGCTGGCCTTCGGCGGCCTCGCCTGGATGCAAGTCGCCTTCTCCGGGCACGAGACGCTTTCTCCGGCTTTTTCCGCGTATCATATCGTCCAGAAAATCCGGGGCGAACTGAAACCGGATATTCCCTTTTACGTGGTGGATACCTTCGATCACACCCTCCCGTTTTACCTCGGCCGCACCGTGACCATGGTCGCCTACAAGGACGAGCTGGCACTGCCGATCGCATGGGAGCCCGGGGGCTTCCTGCCCGACACCGAGGCGTTCGCGCGGGCCTGGCAAGCCGATCGCGAGGCGCTAGCCATGTTCAGCGCCAAGGATCTCGACGGGTTCCTCAAGGCCCATCCGGTTCCCATGCAGGTCCTGGCGCGCGACGCGCGGCGCGTCATCGTCAGGAAGCCGTGAGCACTGCAAGCGTCGGGCCACAGGCGCCGGCAGGGGACTTCCTGCCGTTCACGCGGCCGAGCATCGACGAAGCGACCATCGCCGGCGTCGCCGAAGTGCTGCGCTCGGGCTGGATCACCTCCGGCCCCAAAGTAAAGGAGTTCGAAGCCGCGCTGTCGCGATTCTGCGGGGGCCGCCCGGTGCGCGCACTCAACTCGGGCACCGCCGCGCTGGAGATCGGCCTGCGCCTCGCCGGGATAGAGGCCGGCGACGAGGTGATCACCACGCCGCTGTCGTGGGTGGCGACCAGCAACGTCATCCTCGAGATGAGCGCCCGCCCGGTGTTCGTCGACATCGATCCGGCGACGCGCAACATGGATCTCGAACGCATCGAATCGGCGATCACGGCGAAGACGCGCGCCATCCTGCCGGTCTATCTCGCCGGTCTGCCGGTCGATCTCGACCGGCTCTACGCCATCGCGTCGAAACATGCCCTGCGCGTGGTCGAGGATGCCGCGCAGGCGTTCGGCTCGAGCTGGAAGGGCGCGCGCATCGGCAGCCGCGGCGACCTCGTCGCTTTCAGCTTCCACGCCAACAAGAACCTCACCACCGCCGAAGGCGGGGCTATCGTGCTGCCGGACGGCAAGGACATCGCACTCGCGGAGAAGCTGCGCCTGCAGGGCGTGACGCGCTTCGGCGAGGATGGCATGGACGTCGACGTGATCGGCGGCAAGTTCAATCTCACCGACGTCGCCGCGCGGATCGGCCTGGGGCAGCTCGAGCGCCTGGGCGAATTCACCGAGAGGCGCCGGCACCTGGCGCGGCGCTACTTCGAGTGTTTCGACCGCAGCCTCGGCTGCGAGCTGCCCCCCGAGGATTTCGAGAACGGCAACTGGCACATGTTCCAAGTGCTGCTGCCCTCGAGCGCGCCGCGCGCCGGGTTCATGACGCGGATGCGCGAGCAAGGCATAGGCGTCGGCCTGCACTACCCGGCGATCCACCTGTTTTCGCTGTACCGCTCGCTCGGCTGGCGCGAGGGGCAGTTTCCCCACGCCGAGCGCGTCGGCCGCAGCATCGCCACGCTGCCGCTGTTCCCGGGAATGCGCGACGGCGACATCGAGCGCGTGTGCCGCGCCGCGGCGACCGCGCTGCGCGGGAGCGCGCCATGAAACCGCGCGTCTCGGTCGTCATCCCCGTGTACAACGAGGAAGCCGTGCTGCCCAGCCTCTTCGCCCGGCTCACCCCCGCGCTCGAAGCGCTCGGTACGACGTACGAGGTGATCTTCGTCAACGACGGCAGCCGCGACCGGTCCGCCGCCCTGCTGCGCGAGCAGTTCGAGCGTCGTCCCGACACCACCCGGGTGATCCTGTTCAACGGCAATTTCGGACAGCACCTGGCGATCATGGCGGGCTTCGAGGCGAGCCGCGGCGAGCGCGTCGTGACGCTGGACGCCGACCTGCAGAACCCGCCCGAGGAGATCGGCAAGCTGCTCGCCAAGATGGACGAGGGCCACGACTACGTCGGCGGAGTGCGGCGCGAGCGTCAGGACAGCGCCTTTCGCCGCCACGCCTCGCGACTGATGAACTCGGTGCGCGAGCGCATCACCCGCATCCGCATGACCGACCAGGGCTGCATGCTGCGCGCCTACAGCCGCGACATCGTCGCCGCGATCAACAGTTGCCGCGAGATCAACACGTTCATCCCGGCGCTCGCCTATACCTTCGCGCAGCGCCCCGCCGAGATCGAAGTGGCGCACGAGGAGCGCAGCGCCGGGAAGTCCAAGTACTCGCTCTACAAGCTCGTGCGCCTGAATTTCGACCTGGTCACCGGATTCTCGGCGATGCCGCTGCAGCTGTTTTCGCTCTCGGGCATCGTCATCGCGCTTCTGTCGCTCGCGTTCGTTGCGTTTCTCGCTGTGCGCCGGCTGATCGTGGGACCCGAGGCCGAGGGCGTGTTCACCCTGTTCGGCATCGCCTTCTTCCTCATCGGCATCACGCTGTTCGGGATCGGCCTGCTCGGCGAATACATCGGCCGCATCTACGAGCAGGTGCGGCAGCGTCCGCGCTACGTGGTGCAGGCGGTGCTGGAGAAGCGGGAGCCTTGATCCCGGCTCGCACTCCATGACCCGCGCGGTCGTATTCGCCTATCACGACGTCGGCTGCCGCTGCCTGCAGGTGCTGCTCGACCAGGGCGTCCAGGTGCCGCTGGTGCTGACCCACCGGGACAGTCCCGGAGAGAACATCTGGTTCGGCAGCGTCGCGGAGCTGGCGCGCGAGCGCGGCGTCGAATGCATCGCGCCCGAGGATCCCAACGCGCCGGAGATCGTGGAAAGAATCCGCGTCTTGCAGCCCGATTTCCTGTTTTCGTTCTACTACCGCACGATGCTCAAGGCCGCGCTGCTCGCCGTTCCGAAGCGCGGCGCCTTTAACATGCACGGCTCGCTCCTGCCCAAGTACCGGGGCCGCGTGCCGGTCAACTGGGCGGTGCTGCGCGGCGAGACGCGCACCGGGGCGACGCTGCACGAAATGGTCGCACAAGCAGATGCAGGCCGGATCGTCGACCAGGAGGCGGTCACCATCCTCCCCGACGAGCTCGCGGTTGACGTGTTCAGGAAGGTCACCGCGGCGGCGGCGCGCGTGCTCGAGCGCAGCCTGCGCGGTCTGATCGACGGCAGCGCGGTGCTGCGCTCACAGGACCTGGCGCAGGGCGGCTACTTTGGCGGGCGCAGGCCCGAGGACGGGCGCATCGACTGGGGCAGGCCTGCGCGGCGCGTGCACGACCTGGTGCGCGCGGTCGCCCCGCCCTACCCCGGCGCCTTTTCCGACATCGATGGAAGGCGGCTGCGCGTGCTGCGCACCCGCGTGCTCGACGAACGGGGTCCGCAGCAGGGCCAGGCCCTGCTGTATACGAAGGACGGGCGTGCCTACGCGGTGTGCAGCGACGGGAGCATCCTCGAGCTGCTCGAGCTGGAACTGGACGGCAAGCAACTGTCCGCGCAAGAATTCGCGGTTCAACTCGACGGGCGGCGCCTCGCGCCCGCCAAGGAGCAAAAATGAAGAGAGTCCTGATTCTCGGCGTGAACGGCTTCATCGGCCATCACCTGTCCAAGCGCATCGTCGCCGGCACCGACTGGGAGGTCTACGGCATGGACATGCAGACCGACCGCGTCACCGACCTGCTCGGCCACCCGCAGTTCCATTTCTTCGAGGGCGACATCACCATCAACCGCGAGTGGATCGAGTACCACGTGCGGAAGTGCGACACGGTCCTGCCGCTGGTCGCGATCGCCACACCGGCGACCTACGTCAAGGAGCCGCTCAAGGTCTTCGAGCTCGACTTCGAGGCGAACCTGCCGATCGTGCGCTCCTGCGTCAAGCACGGCAAGCGCCTGGTGTTTCCCTCGACCTCCGAGGTCTACGGCATGTGCGCGGACCGCGAATTCGATCCCGAGTCCTCGCCGCTCGTCTACGGGCCGATCAACCGCCCGCGCTGGATCTACGCCTGTTCCAAGCAGCTCATGGACCGGGTCATCCACGCCTACGGCATGAAGGAGGGCCTGGACTACACGCTGTTTCGCCCGTTCAACTGGATAGGCTCGGGGCTCGACAATCTCAACGCGGCCAAGGAAGGCAGCTCGCGGGTAATCACCCAGTTCTTCGGCCACATCGTGCGCGGCGAGTCGATCAAGCTCGTGGACGGCGGCCGGCAGAAGCGCGCATTCACCTACATCGACGACGGCATCGACGCGCTGATGAAGATCATCGAGAATCCGAAGGGGATCGCGAGCGGCAGGATCTACAACGTCGGCAATCCGCGCAACAACTACTCGGTGAAGGAGCTCGCCGCCATGATGGTGAAGCTCGCCCTCGCCTATCCCGAGTACCGCGACCAGGCGAAGCGGGTGAAGCTGGTGAGGACCACCGCGGCGCAGTACTACGGCAAGGGCTACCAGGACGTGCAGAACCGCGTCCCCGGGATCCGCGGCACCACGAAGGACCTCGGCTGGAAGCCGCGCGTGAGCATGCCGCAAGCGCTCAAGCGCATCTTCGACGCGTACCGCACCCAGGTCGCCGAGGCGCGCAGGCTGGTGGAATGATGCTCGCGCTGAAGGTCGACGCCGACACCTGGCGCGGCACGCGGCAGGGCGTGCCGCGCCTCGCGCAGCTGCTCAAGAAACATGACGCCGGTGCCACCTTCCTCTTCAGCCTCGGGCCGGACCATACCGGGCGCGCGATCAAGCGCGTGTTCCGCCGCGGCTTCGTCGGCAAGGTGTCGCGCACCTCGGTGGTTTCGCACTACGGACTGCGCACGCTGCTCTACGGGACGCTCCTGCCCGGTCCCGACATCGGCCGCCGCTGCGCCGGCGTGATGCGCTCGGTGCGCGACGCGGGCTTCGAGGTCGGCGTGCACGCCTGGGATCACGTCAAGTGGCAGGACGGCCTGGCGGGCGCCGACGCCGCCTGGACCGAGCGGCAGATGAATCTCGCGCGCGAGCGCTTCCGGGACATCTTCGGCGAGCCGGCGCGAGCGCACGGCGCTGCCGGCTGGCAGATGAACGTGCACGCGCTGCGCCTGACGCAGCGCCTGGGCTTCGACTACGGCTCCGACACGCGCGGAACCTGCCCCTTCATCCCGGTGTGGAACGCCGAGATCGTCGCCTGCCCGCAGCTGCCCACGACACTGCCGACGCTGGACGAACTGATCGGCGCGGGCGGGCTTACCGCGGCGAACGTCGCCGCGCACCTGCTCGAGCTGACCCGCGTTCCCCCGGCGGCCGGCCACGTGTACACGCTGCACGCCGAGCTCGAGGGCGGCAAGCTCGCCCCGGTTTTCGAAGAGCTGCTTTGCGGATGGAAGGACCAGGGCTACGATCTGGTTTCGATGCGCTCGCTCGCCGAAAGCCTCGACCTGAAGAGCCTGCCGCGCAACGAAATCGCCATCGGAGCAATCGCCGGCCGCTCGGGCACGCTCGCGCAGCAAGGCAGGGAATTCCTCGCGTGATCGAGCTCTTCCCGGGGCTGAAGCGGCGGCGCATCCGCACCAGCGGTGCCTCGATCAACCTGGTCCACGGCGGCAAGGGCCCTCCGCTGCTGCTGCTGCACGGTTACCCGCAGACACACGCGATCTGGCACAAGGTGGCCCCCGAACTCGCCAGGCGTTTCAGCATCGTCGCCGCCGACCTGCGCGGCTACGGCGACAGCGAGAAGCCGCACGGGCTGGCGAATCACTCCAACTATTCCAAGCGCGCCATGGCACAGGACCAGGTCGAGGCGATGCGCGCGCTCGGCTACGAGGCGTTCTACGTCGTCGGCCACGACCGCGGCGCGCGCGTTGCGCACCGCATGGCGCTCGACCATCCCGCCCAGGTCCTCAAGCTCGCGGTGCTGGACATCGTGCCCACCCGCACCATGTATGCGAACGTTTCGCGGGAATTCGCCAAGGCCTACTACCACTGGTTCTTCCTGCTGCGGCCCGAGCCCATCCCGGAGACCCTGATCGGCGCCAACCCCGATTTCTATCTCGAGAGCCACATGGGCACCCGCCACGCCGGCCTGAAGGCGTTTGCCCAGGACGCGCTCGCCGAGTACCGCCGCTGCTTCCGCGATCCGGCGACGATACACGCCAGCTGCGAGGATTATCGCGCGGCGGAATCGATCGACCTCGCCCACGACGAGGCCGACTTGCAGCACAGGATCGCAGCACCGCTCCTCGTGCTGTGGGGCAGGCATGGCACGATAGAGCGCTGCTTCAAGCCCCTCGCCGACTGGGCCGAACGCGCCCAGAACGTGCGCGGCCGGGCTCTGGACTGCGGTCACTACATCCCCGAGGAGGCGCCGCAGGAATTGCTCGCCGAGCTGGGCAAGTTCCTCCCCTGAAGGGGGTCAGGAGGCCGCCTTGCATTCGCGGCGGGGTTCGGGTAACAATCACGGCTAAGGAAAGTCTGAACTGGATGGCCAACACAGCGGTGGGCGATTTCGCCGTTCCGTCGACGGGCGGCAAGGAATTCCGGCTCTCTGCGGTCGATGCAAAGCTGCTGGTCCTGTACTTCTATCCCAAGGACAACACCCCCGGCTGCACCACCGAGGGCGCGCAGTTCCGCGACCTGTATCCGCGTTTCCGCAAGGCCGGCTGCGCCGTCTACGGCGTGTCGCGGGACAGCCTGAAGTCCCACGAGAACTTCAAGGTGAAGATGGGTTTCCCGTTCGATCTCCTGTCCGACGAAGACGAGGGCGTGTGCAAGCGCTTTGGCGTGATAAAAATGAAGAACCTGTACGGCAAGAAAGTGAGAGGCATAGAGCGCAGCACCTTCGTACTCGACCGCGAGCGCGTCATCCGGCGCGAATGGCGCGGGGTCAAGGTGCCGGGCCACGTCCAGGAGGTGCTCGATTTTGTTGAAGCACTCTGAGCGGGACTCCGCCGCAGCGGAGGATGCGCCCAAAGGCGCGCCTTCGCGACGCACCCGCGGCACCTCCCGGCGGACCGCCGCCAAGCTCTTCGTCCTCGACACCAACGTGCTGATGCACGATCCGACCAGCCTCTACCGCTTCGAGGAACACGATGTCTACCTGCCGATGATGACCCTCGAGGAACTGGACAACAACAAGAACGGCCTCTCCGAGATTGCGCGCAATGCGCGCCAGGCGAGCCGGTTCCTCGACGACATCGTGAGCCACACCAAGGGCAAGATCGCCTCCGGCATCGCGCTGCGGCGCCACGCCGCCGACAGCGCCACCGGACGCCTGTTCCTGCAGACCGAGGCGATCGACGGCCAACTCCCGGCGAGCCTGCCCCTGGGCAGGACCGACAACCACATCATCGGCGTGGTGATGTATCTGCATAAGCGCGACCGGCGACGCCAGGTGATCCTCGTCTCCAAGGACATCAACATGCGCATCAAGGCGCATGCGCTGGGGCTCGAGGCCGAGGACTACACCAACGACAAGGTGCTCGAGGACACCGATCTTCTGTATACCGGCGTGCGCGAGCTTTCCGCCGATTTCTGGGAGCAGCACGCGCGCGGCATCGAATCCTGGAAGCGGGACGGGCGCACGTACTACCGCTTGAGCGGACCGCTGTGCGACAAGCTGCTGCTCAACGAATTCGTCTATCAGGAAGGCGAGCGCCCGCTGCACGCGGTGGTGAGAGAGCTTGCGGGCCACGCCGCGGTGCTCGAGACGGTGCGCGACTACAGCCACGCGAGGAACAACGTGTGGGGTATCACCGCGCGCAACCGCGAGCAGAATTTCGCGCTCAACCTCCTCATGAATCCGGACATCGATTTCGTCACCCTGCTCGGGCAGGCGGGTACCGGCAAGACGCTGCTGACCCTGGCTGCCGGCCTGATGCAGACCCTGGAATCCAAGCAGTACACCGAAATCATCATGACGCGCGTCACCGTGCCAGTCGGCGAGGACATCGGCTTTCTCCCGGGGACCGAGGAGGAGAAGATGGCGCCGTGGATGGGCGCGCTCGAGGACAATCTCGACGTCCTCAACAAGACCGACGACGCGGCCGGCGAGTGGGGCCGCGCGGCCACCCGCGACTTGATCCGCTCGCGCATCAAGGTCAAGGCGGTGAGCTTCATGCGCGGCCGCACTTTCATGAACAAGTACCTGATCATCGACGAAGCGCAGAACCTCACGCCCAAGCAGATGAAGACACTGATCACGCGCGCCGGGCCCGGAACCAAGGTCGTGTGCCTGGGCAACATCGCGCAGATCGACACGCCCTACCTTACCGAGGGCAGCTCCGGGCTCACCTACGTGGTGGACCGCATGAAGGGCTGGGTGCATTCGGGGCACGTGACCCTGCAGCGCGGCGAGCGCTCGCGCCTGGCGGATCACGCCGCCGAGGCTCTCTAGGCAAATCCGAACAACTGATTTCTGGCGCTCTGGAAAGGAAAACATGCTTCGCGCGATTCTGAAAAGCATAGTGCTGGCCGCCGTCGCCACTGTATTCGCAACTGCGGTTTCCGCCCAGCAAAAGGACTATCAACCTCATGTAGGCCAGCAGGGCAAGGACGTCGTCTGGGTCCCCACGCCAGACGAAGTCGTCGAGCGCATGCTCAACATGGCCCAGACGAAACCCGAAGACTACGTCATCGATCTCGGCGCCGGCGACGGCAAGATCGCGATCGCGGCGGCGAAAAAATTCGGCGCCCGATCGCTGGGCATCGAGTACAACCCCGACATGGCGGCGCACGCCCAACGCAACGCCAAGGCCGCCGGCGTGCTGGGGCGAGCGCAGATCCAGCAGGGCGACATCTTCGTCACCGACTTCACCCAAGCCACCGTTCTTACCATGTACCTGCTGCCATCGCTCAACATGCGCCTGCGACCGCAGATACTCGCCCTGAAGCCCGGCACCCGGGTGGTGGCGCACGCCTTCAACATGGAAGACTGGGAACCCGACGAGACCTCCGATATCGACGGCCGGCGCAGCTATCTGTGGATCGTCCCAGCCACGGTCGGCGGCCGCTGGGCCATGGAGTTCGTCGCCGGCGGCACGACGGACAAGGTCAATCTCAATTTCGAGCAGCGCTTCCAGAAAATCGAGGGGAGCGCGCACCTCGGCCAGGTCATGGCGGGATTGCGCGATGCGCGCCTGAGCGGGTTCACCATCAGCTTCGCCTACGTCGACGGCAAGAGCGTGCGCCGCGACTTTACCGGACGCGTGGTAGGCGCGCAGATGGAAGGCGCCTTCCGCACCGACAGCGGCCAGGAAGGCCGCTGGAGTGCCGCGAAAAAGTAGGATGGGTCCCGCTTTAAAGCGTCTTGTGCGTCCCGTCGCAGAACGGCTGGTTGTGCGTCCCCTTGCAACCGCACAGCCACACCTTCTCCGCCTTGGCGACCGTGAACTTCACCGGCGTGAATTCCGTGACCTTGTGTGAGCCGTCGCAGAACGGCTGGCTCTTGGATCTGCCGCAGCGGCACCACCAGTAGTCCCCGGGCGCGAGCTCGACCGCGTACGGGGACTTCTGCGCGACGTGGGGTTCGGCCATTTTTCTCTCCTCTGAAGGCGGAGATGCGATCTTCAGGCGGGCGGCCGCCCGCCGGCGAAGGCGCAAGTATAACCCCGCGCGGGTGCGCAGGCGCTGTCAGCATGACGACAGCATCCGCATCCCTCCGCCCGGATCTCGCCTTATAATCGGCGCATGAAATTCCTCTTCGACCTGTTCCCAATCCTCCTGTTTTTCACGGCCTTCAAGCTGTCCGACATCTACACCGCTACCGCGGTCGCCATCGCCGCGACCTTGCTGCAGATCGGCTGGCTCAAGTGGAAAAGGCGCAAGGTGGACACGATGATGTGGGTGAGCCTGGGGATCATCACCGTGTTCGGCGGCGCGACCCTGGCGTTGCACGACGAGACCTTCATCAAGTGGAAGCCCACGGTTCTCTACTGGCTGTTCGCCGTGGTGATGAGCGGAGCCGAGATCCTGTTCCGCCGCAATCTCATCCGCACGATGCTCAAGGACCAGGTGCAGATGCCCGACAGCGCGTGGGCGCGCCTGAACTGGAGCTGGATCGGCTTTTTCGTTTTCATGGGCGCGGCGAACCTCTACGTCGCCTACAACTTCTCCACCGATGCCTGGGTGAATTTCAAGCTGTTCGGCGGCATGGGCCTGATGCTGATCTTCGTCCTCATCCAGGGGCTGTTCCTGGTCCGCTACATCGAGGAAAAAAAGGAATCGCGGTGAAGCTTCGTCGGGCCGGGCGCAGCTCGCGACTCGCGTGGACCTGAGCGCCGCGATCCGCGAGAAGCTGGCGCCGCTGCAGCCGCTCAAGCTCGAGCTCGTCGATGAATCCGGGCTGCACGCCGGGCACCCGGGCGCGGCGGGCGGCGGCAGCCACTTCCGGCTCGCCATCGCCTCGCCGCATTTCCAGGGCAAGAGCATGCAGGAGCGTCACCGCATGGTCTATTCCGCGCTCGGCACGCTGATGGGCAGCCGGATACACGCGCTCGCGATCCGGGCGATGACGCCGGATGAGCTATGATTCCGTTTTCTTCCGAGGGACTTTCAATGATCAAGTTTCCCGTGCGGTCCGCGGCCGCCCTCGCGCTCGGGCTGGGTTTCGCAATCACCGCTCCTGCCCAGGTGGCCAAGGATCCGGCAGCCGCTGCCCTGAAACCGGTTTCGGTGAACGGCAAGCCGATCCCGAAGTCGCGCCTGGATTTCATCGTCAAGCAGCGCAAAGCGCAGGGGCAGCCGGACAACGAGCAGACGCGCAAGGCGATCCTCGACAACCTCATCGCCCAGGAAGTGGTGGCGCAGGAAGCCGAACGCCGCGGGCTGTCCAAGAGTGCCGACGTGCGCGCCCAGCTCGATCTGGCCCGCCAGGGGGTCCTGGTGCAGGCGGTGGTGCAGGAGCACCTCAAGGCGCACCCGGTCAAGGACGAGGAGATGCTCGCCGAGTACAACAAGGTCAAGGCCACGCGCGGGGAAAGGGAATACAAGGCGCGCCACATCCTGGTCGACAAGGACAGCGAAGCCAACGACATCATCGCCCAGCTCAAGAAGGGCGCCAAATTCGAGGACCTTGCCAAACAGTCCAAGGACACGGGCTCGAAGGACAAGGGCGGCGAGCTCGACTGGAGTCCCCCGGGCACTTTCGTCAAGCCGTTCGCCGAGGCACTCGCGAAACTCGAGAAGGGCAAGTCCACAGAGTCGCCGGTGCAGACGCAGTTCGGTTGGCACGTCATCCAGCTCGACGACGTGCGTCAGGCGCAGTTCCCCGCTTTCGACACGGTTAAGCAGCAGATCTTCTCGATGCTGCAGGAGCGTGAGGTGCAGAAGTTCGTCGGCGAACTGCGCGTCAAAGCCAAGATCGAATAAAGCGGGACGCCCGGGCCGGGCGCCGGTTTATTTCCGCGGCATGGAACGGACCCGATAAGCGCCGTTCATCCCGCGGCAGGCCGACTCATCCCACCCACTTCCGCGCGTTGCGGAACATGCGCATCCACGGGCTGTCTTCGCCCCAGCCGTCCGGGTGCCAGGAGTGCTGCACCGTGCGGAACACGCGCTCCGGGTGCGGCATGAGGATCGTGAAACGGCCATCCGGCGTGGTGAGCCCGGTGATGCCCTGCGACGAGCCATTCGGGTTCAACGGATAGATCTCAGTCCGCGCGCCGCGATTGTCGACGAAGCGCAACGCGACGATCGCCCGCGCTTCGATCTCTTTCGAATCGAACCGCGCCTGACCCTCGCCGTGCGCCGTGGCGATCGGCATGCGGCTGCCGGCCATGCCGGTGAAGAACAGCGACGGGCTCTGCGCGACCTCGACCATTACCAGGCGCGCCTCGAACTGCTCGGAACGGTTCCGGGAGAAGCTCGGCCAGCTGCCGGCCCCGGGAATCAGCTCGCGCAGCTGGCTCATCATCTGGCAGCCGTTGCACACGCCCAGCGCGAAAGTGTCGCGGCGCTCGAAGAACGCGCTGAACTCATCGCGCGCGCGCGCGTTGAAGAGTATCGCCTTCGCCCATCCTGCGCCGGCGCCGAGCACGTCGCCGTAGGAAAAGCCGCCGCAGGCGGCGAAACTCTTGAAACCGGAGAGCGACACGCGGCCGGCAACGACATCGCTCATGTGCACGTCGTGGGCTTCGAAACCGGCGCGATCGAAAGCGGCGGCCATCTCCAGGTGGCCGTTGACCCCTTGCTCGCGCAGGATGGCGATCTTCGGCCGCGCGCCGCTTGCAACGTAGGGAGCGGCGACATCCTCCGCCGGTGAGAAGGGCAACGAGGCCGACAACCCGGGATCGTCCCGGTCGACGATACGGCCGAATTCCTCCTGCGCACACGCGGGGTCATCGCGCAGCTGCTGCATGCGGAAGCTCACCTCCGACCAGGTGCGCTCGAGCTCCGCGAGCGGCGCGGCAAACACCGGCCTCGCGTTGCGCACCAGGCGCAGTTCATCGCGTGGGTTGGGACTTCCGATCACCTGCACCGGCAGCCCGGCGAGGCGCTCGAGCGCGCGCGTGCGGTCCGCGGCGCGGATCTGCACGACCGCGCCCAGTTCCTCGCAGAACAGGGCCGCCAGCACGCGCTCCCGGTCTCGCCCGTACATGAGCCCGGGCCGGCGCTCGTTGCCGTCGACATCATGCGCGAGCGCGTCGTAGGCGAGCAGGTCGAGGTTGATCGTCACGCCGCAGCGCCCCGCGAAGGCCATTTCACACAGGCTTGCGAACAGGCCGCCGTCGGAGCGGTCGTGGTAAGCGAGCAGCAGGCCGTCGCGATTGAGCGCCTGGATCGCGCCGAAGAATCGAACCAGCAGCTGCGCCTCGTCGAGGTCGGGCGCAGCATCGCCCAACTGCCCGAACGCCTGCGCCAGGATGGAGCCGCCGAGGCGGTTGCGCCCGCCGCCGAGGTCGATGAGCAGGAGCTCGGTGGCTCCGGCGTCGGTGCGCAGCTGCGGCGTGAGCGTGGCGCGCGCGTCCTCGCAGGGTGCGAAGGCGGAGACGACAAGCGACAATGGCGCGATCACCTCGTGGCGTGTCCCACTATCCTCCCAGGACGTGCGCATCGAGAGCGAATCCTTCCCCACCGGGATGCTGATCCCCAAGGCCGGACAAAGCTCCAGCGCCACGGCGCGCACCGTGTCGAACAGTGCCGAATCCTCGCCTTCGTAACCGGCGGCCGCCATCCAGTTCGCCGAGAGTTTCACGCCCGAGAGCGCGCCGATCCGCGCTGCCGCAAGGTTCGTCAGCGCCTCCCCGACGGCCATGCGACCCGAGGCTTCCGGGCTGATCAGCGCGAGCGGCGAACGCTCGCCCATCGCAAAGGCCTCTCCGGCGGTGTCCCGAAAACCCATGAGCGTCACCGCGCAGTCGGCCACCGGCACCTGCCACGGGCCGACGAATGGGTCGCGCGAGCACAGACCGCCGACGGTGCGGTCGCCGATGCTGATGAGGAAACTCTTGCACGCGACGCTGGGGTGCCGCAACACCCGGGTACACGCCTCCTCCAGCGCGATGTCCTGGAGGTCGAGCGGCGCCAACCGCGGCGGGCGGTGATGGCTGTCGCGCGTCATGCGCGGCGGTTTTCCGAGCAGCACCGCGAGATCCATGTCGACCGGAACGTTGCCGAAGTGCCGGTCCCGGACGCGCAGATGCCCGTCCGCAGTAGCCGCGCCGACGACCGCGAACGGGCAGCGCTCGCGCTCGCAGATCGCGCGGAATTCTTCCAGGCGCCCGGGGGCGACGGCGAGCACGAAGCGCTCCTGCGCTTCGTTGCACCAGATTTCCCGCGGGGCCATGCCGGGCTCCTCGCTCGGCACGGCGCGCAGATCGATGGTGGCGCCCCGGTTTGCCGCGTGGACCAGTTCGGGCAGCGCGTTCGACAGGCCGCCGGCACCGACGTCGTGGATGGACAGAACCGGGTTGTCATCACCGAGCTGCCAGCATCGATCGATCACTTCCTGCGCGCGCCGCTGGACCTCGGCGTTGCCGCGCTGAACCGAGTCAAAATCCAGGTTCTCCGCGTTCGCGCCCGTGTCCATGCTCGAGGCGGCGCCGCCGCCCATGCCGATCAGCATGCCGGGACCGCCGAGCTGGATCAGCAGCGCGCCGGCTGGAAGCTCGTTCTTCGCCGTGTGCGCAGCGCTGATATTGCCGATTCCACCGGCGATCATGACCGGCTTGTGGTAACCGCGCGCCACTCCGCCCGCCTGCGCCTCGAAGGCGCGGAAATAACCCGCGAGGTTGGGGCGGCCGAATTCGTTGTTGAACGCGGCCGCGCCGATCGGGCCCTCGAGCATGATCTGCAGCGCGGAGGCGATGCGCTCCGGCCGGCCCGGGGTCGTCTCCCAGGGTTGCTCGAAGCCCGGGATGCGCAGGTGCGACACCGAGAAGCCGCACAGCCCGGCCTTGGGGCGGGCGCCGCGACCGGTGGCGGCCTCGTCTCGGATTTCCCCGCCCGAGCCGGTGGCCGCGCCCGCGAAAGGCGAGATCGCGGTGGGATGATTGTGCGTCTCGCACTTCATCAGCGTGTGAGTGAGCTCCTCGCGGTACGCGTACGCCCCGCCGCGGCCCGGCAGCAGGCGCGCGGTCACGCGCCCTTCCATGACCGCGGCGTTGTCCGAATACGCGACCACGGTTCCCTGCGGATTGCGCGCGTGGGTGGTCCTGATCATGCCGAACAGCGTTTCGGAACGCGGCTTGCCGTCGACGATCCAGGCGGCGTTGAATATCTTGTGCCGGCAATGTTCGGAATTTGCCTGCGCGAACATGGTCAGTTCGACATCGGTCGGATCGCGGCCGATGCTGCGGTAGTGCTCGAACAGATAGTCGATTTCATCCGTAGCGAGCGCCAGCCCCAGCGCCGTGTTGGCCTCTTCCAGCGCTGTCCGTCCCCTCGCCGTGACGCCGACGCTCGCCATCGGCCGGGGCTCGTGGTGGCGAAAGAGGATTTCGCAGGCATCGGGCGACTCGAGCACCGTTTCGGTCATCCGGTCGTGTATCAGCTCGACGACTTCGCGCCGGTGCGCATCCAGCGCCTCGTCGCCTGCGACCCACCAGGCGGTGCCGCGCTCGATGCGTCGCACCGGGGCCAGCCCGCATTGGCGGGCGATATCCGTTGCCTTGGACGACCAGGGCGAGATCGTGCCCGGGCGCGGCACCGCAAGCAGCATGCGGCCGGCCGCCTGCGGCGTCTCGTCCCCGTAGCGCAGCAGGCGTTCCAGCAACCCGCTCTGCCCGGTGGTGAGCGGCTGCGCGGTTTCCACGAAATGCCAGTACTCGGCGCCCGCTGCGTGAAGCGAGGCATGAATTGCCGAGAGGCGGGCGTTGAGCTTTTCCAGCCGGAACGCGGAAGCAGCACGGCTTCCGCGCAACTTGAGGATCAACGACATTGGACGTGCGGGTAAAGGGCGATTATACCGGAAGGCCGAAGGCCGGCCGCCCGGGGCAACGCGCGTGCGCACCGCGTGTGCGCGGGCGCTTCAGTTGCTGCGCCGGAACTGCGGGTCTTTGAGCCTGCCCGTGAGCGAAAGCGTCGCGCGCGCCTGGACGGTCTGGGAGCGCAACTCGATCTGCATCCGTCCGGAGAGATTCTTCTCCGAATCCATCTCCGCCTGGCCGGTACCGTTGAGCAGGCCGGCGACCAGCCGCAGCTGCCGCACCACCATCCGGCTGGGATCGGCGGTCACGACGCCACTCATCTCCGAGAACAGCGTGGTGCCGCCCCCGGTGCTGCTGCCCTGGAGTACTCGCGTCATGTCGACGTTGTTGATCGAACCCTTGGCGACGCTGAAGTTGCCCTCGAAGCGCGCGCTGGCGAAGAGCTTGCCCAGCCCCGCCGCCTTCATCGCGTAGACGCCCTTGCCCTCGAGCACGCCGCCGCCGAGTATCGGGGCGGCCAGTTTGGCGGCCTCGATTTGCTTCGCGCCGAGTTCGCCGTCCAGGCTCCATCCCTCCGACGACCATCTGAGGCGAGCATTGCCGAGCACCCGGCCGCCGAAGGCACGTCCCTCGACCTCGGTGAGCGCCATCTCGCCCGAGGTCAGCGTTCCCTTCGCCGAAAACTCGCCCAAAACCAGGTCACCGCCGATCGGCAGGGGAAAGCTGTCCGCGGAAACCTCGATCGAGGCGCGCCTGCCCTGCGGCAGCAGAATGACCGAGAGCTTGCGTTCGGCGTTGGCGAGCACCACCGACTTCACCGTGCCGTCAGCGCCGAGTCTGGCGTTCACGTCCAGAGGCGGCAGCTCCAGCTCCGGGATGCCGAGCTTCACGCCCTTGGCGATTATGTGCTCCACCCGGAGCAGGTTACCCCTGCCCTTGTCCGACAAGAGGACCGGCAGGTATTTGGGGGAAAACGCCACGCCGGTGAGCTCAAGGCTGCGGAAGACCTTGCGGTCGTCGGTGAGCGAACCAAGATCGGGAACGGCGCCGATTGAAGCGACGCGCAACGGCGGGTCCTCGCCGATGACCACCTTCTCGAATTTCAGCTGCGGGCTGGGAAGCAGCGACACGCTGGTCGAGCCTATCTTCACCGGAACGCCCAGCCACTCCTGGGCGGCTTTCTCGTAAGGACCGGACTCCAGCGGCACGAAGGGAAGCACTGCGACGCCGATGATCAGGATGATCAGCAGCATCAGGGAGAGCTGTTTGCCCAGGCCGCCGGACTTCTTCCGCGTCCAGTCCGCCGGGGTGCGCGCTGGCGCACGCTCTCTTGCCTCGTCCTCGCCACGCCACGCTTCCTCCCCGGCGCGTTCGCGCGAGCGCTCCGCCTTGCGCGCCCGCGCTTCTTCCCGCGCGCGCGAGCGCTCCTCTTCGCGCGCTTTCCTTTCCTCCTCCTCGGCTTCCTTTGTGCCCCCGGCGGCGTCCTCTGGCGCTCGATTCTCCGCCTCCTCTTCGAGGCGCGCCTTCTCCTCGGCGGCGGCCTTCTCGGCCTGGCGCCGCGCACGTTCATCGCGTTCCTTGCTCTCGCGCTGCTCCTCCTGGCGAATCTTCTCCTCGATCTCCGAGCGCGCGGCCTCGTCCTCGCGCTTTTGCCGCTCGCGGGCTTCTCGTTCCTGGGTTTCCTGGCGTTGGCGTGCTTCGCGCTCGCGGACCTCGCGCTCCTGCGCCTCCCTGCGCTCGCGCGCTGCGCGTTCCTGCACTTCGCGGTCCTGGGTTTCCTTGCGCTTGCGAGCTTCGTCCCCGGTACGAAAGCGCAACTCCTCCTCCCGCTTCGCCCGATCCTCCAGTTCCCGCTTGACCATTTCCTCCTGCTCGCGGCGCATGCGCTCCTGGGCTTCCACCTTGGCGCGCGCCTCGGCATCAATTCGCGCCATGCGCTCGGCATGCTCGCGCTCCTCGCGGCGGCGGCGCTCCATCTCCTCGGCTTCGCGCCGCGCGCGCTCCGCCTCGACCTTGCTGCGCCGCTCGACTTCCTCGCGGATCTTCCTTTCCTCGGTCTCGCGGCGCACCTGCTCCTCGATCTGCCTGCGCGCACGCTCCTCGGCTTCCTTGCGCGCACCCTCCTCGGTCTCGCGCCTGGCGCGCGCCTCGGCATCGCGCCGGGCCTTTTCCCCCTCTTCGCGCCGGGTCTTCTCCTGGAATTCCAAGCGTTGGCGTTCCTCGGCTTCGCGCTTGGCGCGATCCTCCGCTTCGAAGCGCGCGCGTGCCTCCATCTCGAGTCGCGCCTTTTCCTCGGCATCCCTGCGCTGACGTTCCTCGGCCTCGCGGCGCGCCTGGTCGAGAGCCTGCGTCTGCAGCTTGGCCTGCAGGTCGAGTGTCGCCTTGGGATCGGCCGCGATTTTCGCCCTCGCCCCGGCTTCGGCTCTGGCGCGTTCGGCCGCCTGCGCCTTTGCTGCGGCTTCCGCGCGGACCCGGGCAGCCTGGGCGAGGCGTGCCATTTCCTGGGACTGCGCGCGCTGGGAGTCCTCCTTGGCGGCCGGCTTGGCGGGAATGATGACCGTGAAATCCAGGTCGTCGATCGGGTCCGACGACGGCTGCGACAGCGGTTGCGACAGCGGTGAGCGCCCCAGCGGAGTATTGGCGCCCGAGTCCTGCGATCCGATGAACTCGCGGACGTAGCCGTCGCGTTCGAGGCCGATCAACGCCTCGACCAGCTTGGGCTCCGTGAACCTGTCGAGCCTTTCCAGAAGCGCCGAAACGCTGACCTTGCCGTCGATTTCCTTCAGGACGTTGCGCAGATCGCGCGGCAGGTGGGAAGTCTTACCGGTCGCCTCCATCAGGCCCTTGCCGGTCTTGGTGAGAATCGATCGCCGATTCATGCTCTCTAGAGATTCGGAATGTCTTCAGGCGGGAACAACTCCCGCCGTCGCTCTTTGCGTCGCCACGGGCGCCTATTATAGGCGGGTCGGGCACGCCGGGGCGAGGCGATGCACACGCCTCTCTGCGGGAGGATCGGCTGCCGGCGGCAGCGCCGGGCGAAGCTAGAGGCCCGAGCCTCAGCCCTTGGGCCGACCGTACCCGCCGCCTCCGGGCGTCTCTATCACGAAGCAGTCGCCGGACCGCATGTCGATCTGGCTGCAGCCCGCTAGCTCCACCGTGCAGCCATCGGATCGGCGCACCCAGTTGCGCCCGCTCCTGCCCGGCAGGCCGCCGTCCGCGCCGTAAGGCGCCCCGATCCGGTTGCCCGACAGAATCGCCGCGGTCATCGGCTCGAGAAAGCGGATGCGGCGCACCGCGCCGGCGCCGCCGTGCCAGCGGCCGGCGCCGCCGCTGCCGCGCCGGATCTCAAAAGCCTCCAGAACCACGGGATAGCGCCATTCCAGCACCTCCGGATCGGTGAGCCGCGAATTGGTCATGTGCGTCTGCACGGCATCGGTGCCGTCGAATCCCTGCGGCGCGCCGTCTGCGCCGGCGTTCAGGACTCCAGCGCCGGATCCGCCGGCGACGGTCTCGTAATACTGATACGCGTTGTCGCCGAAGGTGAAGTTGTTCATCGTGCCGCAGGACGCCGCCATGCCGCCGAGCGCTCCATAGAGTGCGTCGGTAATGCACTGCGAAGTCTCCACGTTGCCGGCCACCACCGCCGCGGGATAGCGCGGCGAGAGCATAGAGCCCGGCGGAATGATGACCTCGATCGGCCTCAAGCAGCCTGCGTTCATCGGGATCTCGTCGTTGACGAGCGTACGAAAGACGTAGAGCACGGCCGCCATGCATACCGCGGAGGGGGCGTTGAAGTTGTCGGGCAGCTGCGGCGAGGTGCCGCTGAAATCAACCTTGGCGCCGCGCACCTTGCGGTCAATCGATATCTTCACGCGGATCACCGCACCATTGTCCATTGCGTAGCTGAACTTGCCGTCCTTGAGCGCGTCGATCGCGCGCCGCACGGCCTCCTCCGCGTTATCCTGAACGTGCCGCATGTAGGCCTGCACCACTTCGAGCCCGAAATGTTCCACCATCCTCAGCAGTTCCTGCGCGCCCTTTTCGTTCGCAGCGATCATGGCGCGCAAGTCGGCCAGGTTCTGCTGGACGTTACGAACGGGGTACGGCCCGGAGGAGAGCAGCGCGACGGTCTCGGCCTCGCGCAGCCGGCCTTCTGCCACCAGCAGAAAATTGTCGATCAGCACGCCCTCTTCCTCGACGCTGCGGCTCCCCGGCGGCATCGACCCCGGGGTGATGCCGCCGATATCGGCGTGATGCCCCCGCGAGCCGACGTAGAAAAGGATATCGCGGCCAGTGGCCTCGAAGACCGGGCTGATCACGGTCACGTCGGGCAGGTGCGTGCCGCCGTTGTACGGCGCGTTCAGCATGTAGACGTCGCCCGCTTTCATCGATCCGCGATTCTCGCGGATCACGGCGCGCACGCTCTCCCCCATTGAGCCCAGGTGCACGGGCATGTGCGGCGCGTTGGCGATGAGATTGCCCTCGCCGTCGAAGACCGCACAGGAAAAATCCAGTCGCTCCTTGATGTTCACCGAGTAGGCGGTGTTCGCCAGACGAAAGCCCATCTGCTCGGCGATCGACATGTACAGGCTGCCGAACACCTCGAGCTTCACCGGATCCACGACGGTGCCCATGGCGGCGCGCCGCGGCAGCGGCACGACGCGTCGCAGGTTCAGGTGGTCCAGGCGCGTGACCTCTGCACGCCAGCCGGGCTCGACCACGGTCGTGGCATTCTGCTCTGCGATGATGGCGGGCCCATCGACGCGATCGCCGGGCGCGAGCTCCGTGCGCAGGAAGACGGGGGTGCGGTGCGCGCCGCCGCCGGCGTGCATCGCCACCCATTCCTTTGCCTGAGGCCCGTCCCCAGTGCACGCGACGCCGGCCGCGGCCTCCGGCGACGCGAACGGCGCTCCCAGCGCCTCGACCGACACCGACTCTGCGATGAGCGCTCGGCCGGGCATGAGGAAGCTGAAGCGCCTGCGGTAGGCCGATTCGAACTGCGCCACCATGTCTTCGAAGCTGCCGAAGCCGACTCCCAGCGCCGTGTCGGTGCCGTCGTAGCGCAGGTGAACCTTTCGCACAGCCCGCACGCGGTCCGCCGCCACGCCTTGCAGGGCAAGCTCGGCGCGCGCCCTCTCCTCGAGGCCTTGCAGCGCCCGCTCGATCGCGGCGAGGCTGCCTGGCTCCAGCTTCGCCTCGACCGCCTCCTCGCGAATCGCCAGCGTGTCCGCGTGGCCGATGCCGTAGGCCGACAGCACGCCGGCGAGCGGATGAATGAACACCCGCGTCATGCCGAGCGCGTCGGCGACCAGACACGCGTGCTGACCCGCTGCGCCGCCGAAGCAGCACAGCGCGTACTCGGTGACGTCGTGCCCGCGCTGCACCGAGATCTTCTTGATCGCCTCGGCCATGTTGCCGACGGCGATTTCCAGGAAACCCTCGGCGACCTGCTCGGGGCTGCGCGTGCCCCCGGTCGCGCGGCGGATCTCCGCAGCGAGGGCGGCGAATTTTTCGCGTACCGGCGCGCCGTCGAGAGGCGAGTCCCCGTCCGGCCCGAATACCGCTGGAAAATGCTTCGGCTGGATCTTGCCGAGCAGCAGGTTGGCGTCGGTGACGGTCAGCGGTCCGCCGTTGCGGTAGCACGCCGGCCCCGGATGAGCGCCGGCCGAGTCCGGCCCGACGCGGTAGCGCGAACCGTCGAAGTGCAGGATCGATCCGCCGCCCGCGGCCACCGTGTGGATGCTCATCATCGGCGCACGCATGCGCACCCCGGCCACCTGCGTCTCGAAGGCGCGCTCGAATTCGCCCGCGTAATGCGAGACGTCGGTGGAGGTCCCGCCCATGTCGAATCCGATGATCTTGTCGAACCCGGCCGCAAGCGAGGCACGCACGGCGCCCACGACGCCGCCGGCGGGTCCGGAAAGAATGCTGTCCTTCCCGGCAAAGCGCCGTGCGTCGGTCAATCCGCCGTTCGACTGCATGAACATCAGCTGCACGTCTTCGAGCTCGGCGGCAACCTGCGCCACGTAGCGCTTCAGCACGGGCGACAGATATGCGTCCACGACGGTCGTGTCCCCGCGCGAGATCAGCTTCATCAGCGGGCTCACCTCGTGCGACGCCGATACCTGCTCGAACCCCGCGACGCGCGCTAGCGCCGCGACCTGCTGTTCGTGCCGCGGGTGGCGGTACGCGTGCATGAACAGGATCGCCACCGAGCGATAGCCCTCGCGGTACGCCGCTTCGAGGTCGCGGCGAGCGCGTTCTGCGTCGAGCGGGACGAGAATCTCGCCGCGGGCGCCGAGCCGCTCCTCCACTTCGACGATCTTCGAGTAGAGCAGCTCGGGCAGGACGATGTGCCGGTCGAAGATGCGCGGCCGGTTCTGGTAGCCGATTCGCAGCGCGTCGCGAAACCCGCGCGTTACGAACAGGATGGTGCGCTCGCCCTTGCGCTCGAGCAGTGCGTTGGTCGCCACCGTCGTGCCCATCTTCACTGCTTCGATGCGTTCGCCGGGAATCCGCTCGCCGGGCGCGAGCCCCAGCACGCGGCGGATGCCCTCGACGGCCGCGTCGCGGTAGCGACCGGGGCTCTCCGAGAGCAGCTTGTGCGCGACGAGCCGGCCGTCCGGACCGCGCGCAATCACGTCGGTGAAGGTCCCGCCGCGGTCGATCCAGAATTGCCAGCGGGGGGCGGTGGTGGACATCGGCAATTGGTCACTTACCTGCGCCCGTCACTTTGCCATACAAAAACACGGGGCGCTCGGGCCGGATTGACGCCATCGCCGGCAGCCAGTAGGCTCGCGGCCAATTCATGGAAAGCGTTGACACCGTCGTCGTCGGCGCGGGCGCCGTCGGGCTTGCCGTGGCCAGAGCTTTTGCGCTCGCCGGCCGCGAGGTGGTGGTGATCGAGAAGGAAGCCACGATCGGCACCGGCACCAGCTCGCGCAACAGCGAAGTGATTCACGCCGGCATCTACTACCCCCAGGGGTCGCTCAAGGCGAAAACCTGCGTGGCCGGCCGGCACGCTCTCTATCCGTTCCTCGCAGAACGCGGCGTGGCGCATCGGCGCTGCGGCAAGCTCATCGTCGCCACCGCTTCCGGGCAAATGGCAGGACTCGAGAAGCTGCATGCGCAGGCAGCCGCCAACGGCGCGACCGACCTGCGCATGCTCTCGCGGGTCGAAGCGCGTGCACTCGAACCCGAGATCGAGTGCGTCGCCGCGCTGGAATCTCCGTCGACCGGCATCCTCGACAGCCACGGCTACATGCTTGCGCTGCACGGCGAACTCGAGGATCGCGGCGGTGCCGTGGCCTTCATGAGCCCGGTGCTCGGCGGCCGTATCGGCGAAGGCGGGATCGAACTCGAGGTCGGCGGCGCCGAAGCAACGCGGCTGCGGGCGCGTACCGTGGTCAACAGCGCCGGACTGTTCGCGCAGGACCTCGCCGGCCGCCTCGCGGGATTCCCCCGGGATCGGTTGCCGCCCAGCTACTACTGCAAGGGAAACTATTTCAGCCTGTCGGGACGCTCGCCTTTCTCGCGCCTGATCTACCCCGCCCCCGAGACCGCCGGCCTGGGGGTGCACCTGACCCTCGATCTTGCCGGCCAGGCGCGCTTCGGCCCAGACGTGGAGTGGATCGAGCACATCGACTACGCGGTCGACCCACACCGCGCCAACTCCTTCTACGCCGCCATCCGGACGTACTGGCCGGGGCTGCGCGACGGCGCCCTGCAACCGGCGTATTCGGGCATCCGCCCCAAGCTGCAGGCGCGCGGCGAAGCGGCGCGGGATTTCCTCATCCAGGGTCCGCTCGAGCACGGCGTCCCCGGTCTCGTCAACCTCTTCGGCATCGAGTCCCCGGGCCTCACCGGGTCGCTGGCGATCGCAGACCACGTCCTCGCGCTCGCGCGTGGTTGACGCCCCCTGCCCCCTCTGACAAACTGGCCCGCAGCATTCCCAGGGAGACACGCATGGACAACCGGCGGCTGGTACTCGGATTCTCGGCGCTCGCGCTCGGCCTCGCGTGGAACGCCGCCTGCGCGCAGACCCGCTGGGACATGCCCACGCCCTACCCCGACGGCAACTTCCACACCAGGAACGTGGTCCAGTTCGCCCAGGACGTCTCCAAGGCGAGCGGCGGCAGGCTGCAGATCGCCGTGCACTCGAACGGCTCGCTGATCAAGATGCCGGAGATCAAGCGTGCGGTCCAGACCGGGCAGGTGCCGATCGGCGAGCTGCTGATTTCGGTGCTCGCCAACGAGTCGCCGCTGTTCGCGTTCGATTCCAATCCCTTCCTCGCCAACAGCTATGCGCAGGAAAGGAAACTCTGGGGCATCGCGCGGCCCTACCTGGAAAAACGTCTCGACGCACAGGGCATCAAGCTGCTGTTCTCGGTGACTTGGCCGCCGCAAGGCATCTATGCGAAGAAGGAAATCAATTCGCTCGCCGACCTGAAGGGAGCGAAGTTCCGCACCTACAGCCCGAGTACTTCGCGCCTGGCGGAACTGATGGGCGCCATCCCGACGACCGTGCAGGTTCCGGAGATCCCGCAGGCGTTCCGCACTGGGCTGGTGGATTCGATGATCACCTCCGGTGCAACCGGTGTCGACACCCAGGCCTGGGA
Organism: Gammaproteobacteria bacterium; assembly: GCA_041496705.1. Lineage (GTDB taxonomy): Bacteria > Pseudomonadota > Gammaproteobacteria > Burkholderiales > SG8-39 > VBDM01. The sequence continues at coordinate 26,166 of JBGQFD010000048.1, forward strand.
CTACCTCTCGCATTACTACGACACGCAGGCATTTCTCCCGCAGAACATGGTCATCGTCAACAAGGACGCCTGGTCCAAGCTCGACCCCGCCACGCAGAAAGCGGTGACCGATGCCGCCGCAGCGGCCGAGGCGCGCGGCTGGAGCACCAGCGAGTCCGAGAACCAGCGCTACGTCAAGACGATGGCCGACAAGGGCATCAAGATCATGAAGCCCTCGGCGAAACTCGCCGCCGAATTCGAGAAGATCGGCAGGCAGATCGCCGACGAGTGGGCGAAGAAGTCCGGACCGGAGGGGGAGGCCATTCTCAGGGCTTTCGCGCGCTGAGGGTTGCCGGGTGCGGGCAGCGCTGGAGCTTCTCTACCGGACATCCGGCCAGCTGGCCGGATTTTTTTTGGTTGCGATTGCCGTTCTGTCCCTGATGCAGATCGGCGGACGGCTGCTCGGATTCGCCGCCCACAGCTTCGACGAGTTCGCCGGATATTGCATGGCCGCGTCCTCGTTTCTCGGGCTCGCCTGCTGCCTGCGCGCCAACGAGCACATCCGCATGACGCTCCTCCTGCATCGAGCGCGTGGCGCGACCCGCCGCGCGCTCGAGAGCGGATGACTCGCAGCAGGGGCCTCGCTTGTCGGGTTCTTCGCCTGGTACACCTGCGACATGGCATGGTTTTCTTTCACCACTCACGACGTTTCCCAGGGCCTGGTGCCGGTTCCGTTGTGGATCCCGCAATCGGGAATGGCGCTGGGAGTCGCAATCCTGCTGATCGCGCTGCTCGACGATCTGGTGCTCGTGCTTTCCCGCAAGACGCCGTCCTACGATTCGGTGGACATGGCGAAAGCAGCCACCGGGCTGGAATTCGAGCGTTGACGCCATGGACCCGGTTTTCGTCGCGGCAATCCTCCTGGCTGCGCTCGGCGCCTTTCTCATCGCCGGCGCATGGATCGCGCTCTCGCTGCTGGGTGTCGGCTGGATCGCCATGGTGTTTTTCACCGGCGCCCCGGCCGGAAAGCTCATGGCGACCACGGTGTGGGGATCCTCGTCGAGCTGGGCGCTCACCGCGCTGCCGCTATTCATCTGGATGGGCGAGATCCTGTTTCGCAGCAGAATTTCCGAGGACATGTTCAAGGGACTGGCGCCGTGGATGGCTCCGCTCCCCGGACGGCTCATGCATTGCAACGTCGTCGGCTGCGGCATTTTCGCCGCGATCTCGGGTTCCTCGGCCGCTACCGCCGCAACCATCGGCAAGATCACCATCCCGGAACTGAAGAAGCGCGGCTACGACGAGCGCATGTCGATCGGTTCGCTCGCCGGCGCCGGCACGCTCGGGCTGTTGATCCCGCCCTCGATCATCATGATCGTGTACGGCGTTGCCGCGGACGTTTCGATCGCGCGGCTGTTCGTCGCCGGCGTGCTTCCCGGCATCATGCTGATGCTGCTCTTTTCCGGCTATATCGTCGCCTGGGCGTTGGCCAATCCGGACAGGACGCCGCCGCGCGACATCGTCTCGAGCTTTGGCGAGAAACTCTACGCCGCCCGCCACCTGATCCCTCCGGTCGCGCTGATCGCCGCGGTAATCGGCTCGATCTACGCTGGCATCGCCACGCCGACGGAGGCGGCGGTGCTCGGCGTGGCGGGGTCGCTGGTTCTTTCGCTCGCCACCATCTCTCTTGACTGGAAGACCTTCCAGGCAGGTGTGATGGGCGCGATGAAGACTTCGTGCATGATCGCCTTCATCCTGACCGGCGCCGCGTTCCTCAC
>JBGQFD010000049.1:0-27519 GCA_041496705.1 Gammaproteobacteria bacterium
CATCATCGCATAGATGATGAAAGCGCCTATCTGGGGAACGTAGTATTTCCCGGCCACATCGATGACTCCCAGGAGCAGCGCGGCATAGAGCGGACCCTTTAGGCTGCTGGTCCCGCCTACTGCGACGACCAGCAGAAAGTACACGATGAACTTCAGCGGGAACACCGGATCGAGACCGAGAACCTGGACTCCGAGTGCGCCGCCCAGCCCTGCCAGTCCGCAGCCGACTGCAAAAGTGACCTGGAACACCAGGCCGACGCGAATTCCAAGCCCCTCGGCGACGCGGGGCTTGTCGACGGATGCCCGGACCGAAGCTCCGAACCGCGTCCTCTCCAGGGCGAGCGTCAATACGATGGTAAGGGCGACCCCGACTGCGAGAAGGAATCCACGGTAGATGTTGAGGTCGACCCCCAGCACGCTGACTTGGCCTGACAGAAATTTCGGAACCTGCAGCGGCTGCTGCAGCGGCCCGAAAAGGTACGTCGCAGCGGCGATCGACATGAAGGTCAGGCCGATGGTGGCGAGCACCTGATCGAGATGGCTGCGGCGGTAAAGGTGACGGTAGAGCACGCGCTCGCACACCAAACCCGCCAGCGCCGAAACGACGAAAACCGCAGGCAGCACGACGAAGTAAGGCAGGCCCCAGTTCTGCAGTATCAGCACGCACACGTAGCCGCCCAGCATGCCGAAGGCCCCGTGGGCCAGATTGATGAAGTTCATCAACCCCAGCGTCACCGAAAGGCCCACGCTGATGAGGAACAACAGCATGCCGTAGGCGAGCCCGTCGAACAGCACGCCCAGCAAACTGGTGAGCATCTATGCCCGGGGCCGAAGGTCCGCAGCAGGGAATGTCGCGTGCCGACAACCTATCGGGTCGGATCCTTTACGTTCGGAAACTGGTCGAACTCCACGTTGTAGAGCTTGCCGTCTTTCAGCCTCTCCACGCGGCGAACGTAGATCGTTTCGATCGGATCGCGCGTTGCGGGATCGATTACGACAGGCCCGCGGGGGCTGTCGATCTTCAGCCCTTTAAGTATCTCCATGGCTTTGTCGCCATCGATCTTGCCGTTCAGGCGCCTCGCCACCTCGTAGATCGCGGCCATGCCGTCCCACGCACCCACCGCCATGAAATTCGCCCGCTGGGATGTGCCCGACACTTCCGCGTAGGCTTTGAGGAAGGTCCGGTTCTGCGCGCTGTCGTGCGCGACCGAATAGTGCTGCGTGGTGACTACGCCCAGGGGCGCGTCGCCCATCGCCTCGATGACGCCGTCCTCGGTAACGTCGCCCGTGGCGATGAGCCTGATGCCGGCCTTGTCGAGCTCGCGCTCGGCGAAACCCTTCATGAAACCCACCGCCTGCTCGCCGGCGGGCAGGAAAACGAAAACCGCCTGGGGCCGCGCGTCCTTGATCCGCTGCAGGAACGGCGCGAACTCGGGGTTGCGCATGGGCGTGCGCACATCGCCGACAATCTGCCCGCCGGAAGCTGTAAACGTTTTCTTGAACTGCGTCTCCGCGTCGATTCCCGGACCGTAGTCGGCAACCAGGGTATATGCCCTGGTGATCCCGTTCCTGATCGCCCAGGTGGCGAGCGGCGCTGTGACCTGCGGCAGCGTGAACGACACGCGGGCGATATAGGGCGAACGCGTGGTGATGATCGAGGTCGCCGCGTTCATGACGATCATGGGCTTCTTCGCCTCGGTCGCGAGCGACGCGACCGCGAGCGCGCTGGGGGTTAGTCCGAAGCCCGCCAGGAAGTCGACCTTGTCGTTGGTGACAAGCTCCTGCGCGACCCGCTTGGCAACGTCCGGCACCCCGGTGGTGTCCTTCACGATCAACTGGACTTTGCGTCCGGCGACCGTGTCCCCGTGCACCTTAATGTAGGCACGCGCGCCGTTCATCATCTGCATGCCGAAATCCGCAAATCCTCCGCTCATCTCCAGGACCATGCCGATCTTGATCGGCTCCTGGGCTGCGGCCGGAACGGCGGCCAGGCAGGCCGCCGACATTGCGAGAACTTCCACCCATCGTCTGCACATGACAATCCTCCTCGTATTCTTCATAGGTTAAAGGGTGCGCCGTTTCCAGGGCGTACGACAGCTACTTGCCGGGATCCTTGACGTTGTCGATCTGATCGAATTCCACGTTATACAGCTTGCCGTCCCTGAGTCTCTCGACACGGCGCACGTAGATGGTCTGAATGACATCGCGTGTCGCCGGGTCGATCGAGATCGGCCCGCGCGGGCTGTCGATTCTCAATCCTTTGAGAACCTCCATCGCCCGATCGCCGTCGATCCTGCCGTTCAGGCGCCTCGCGACCTCGTAGATCGCCGCCATACCGTCCCAGGCGCCGACCGCCATGAAATTCGGCCGGCCCGGGCCTCCGATTTCGGCATAGGCCTTCAGGAACGCCCGGTTCTGCGGGCTCTCGTGCGCGACCGAGTATTGATGCGTCGTCACCACACCCAGGGGCGCGTCCCCCATGGTTTCGATCAGGCTGTCCTCGGTGACGTCGCCCGTGGCGATCAAGCGGATACCGGCTTTGTCGAACTCGCGCTCGGCGAAACCCTTCATGATCGCGACCGGCTGTGCACCTTGCGGCAGGAAGATGAATACCGCCTGGGGCCGCGCGTCCTTGATCCGCTGCAGGAAGGGCGCGAACTCCGGGTTGTTCGGGGGCGTGCGCACTTCGCCGACGATCTGCCCGCCGGCTGCCGTGAACGTCTTCTTAAACTGCGTCTCGGCGTCGATTCCGGGACCGTAGTCGGAAACGAGGGTGTAGACCTGTTTGATCCCGTTCTTGATCGCCCAGGTGGCGAGCGGCGCAGTAACTTGCGGAAGCGTCATGGATACGCGGGCGATATAGGGCGAACGCGTGGTGATGATCGAGGTCGCCGCGTTCATGACGATCATGGGTTTCTTCGCCTCGGTCGCGAGCGGTGCGACCGCCAGCGCGTTGGGCGTCAGCCCGAAACCCGCCAGGAAATCGACCTTGTCATTGGTGATCAACTCCTGCGCCTGCCTCTTAGCCACGTCCGGCGCCATTCCGGTCGTGTCCTTCACCACCAGCTCGACCTTGCGGCCGGCGACCCTATCGCCGTTGGCCTTCACGTAGGCTCGGGCGCCGTTCATGATCTGCCGGCCGATGTCGGCGAACGGACCGCTCATCTCCACCACCATTCCGACCTTGATCGGCTCCTGGGCCGCGGCCGCCGTAGCTACCAAGCAGGCGGCCCCCGCCACGAGCAGGTTGAAGGTGCGCTTCATCATGGCTGATCTCCTTATGAGGTTTCCAGTGCAGGATTCCTACTTCGCCGCCGCTTCCAGGGCCTTGGAGCCGATGATCAGCTTCAGCACTTCGCTCGCGCCTTCGTAGATGCGCAGCGCGCGGATCTCCCGGTAGAGGCGTTCGACCGTCACTCCGCGCACCACCCCGAGCCCGCCGAACAGTTGCACCGCCGCGTCTATCACCTGCTGCGCCGCTTCGGTAGCGAACAGTTTCGCCATCGAGGCCTCGCGCGTGACGCGCCCGCCGACGACATCCTTGATCCACGCAGCGCGATAGATCAACAAAGCCGAGGCGTCGATCGACATGGCCATCTCGCCCACCTTGCTCTGGGTGAGCTGGAAATCGGCGAGGACTCGACCGAACATGCGCCGCTCGCGCGCGCGCCGGGTCGCTTCCTCGAAGGCGCGCCGTGCGAATCCCAGCGCCGCCGCGCCGACGGTCGAGCGGAAAACGTCGAGCGTCGCCATGGCGATCTTGAACCCCTCGCCCGCCTGCCCGAGCAGCCGGTGTGCGGGGACGCGGCAATCGCTGAAGCGCAGCGTCCCCAGGGGGTGCGGCGCAATGATCTCGATTCTTCCGGAGGTATCCAGCCCGGGCGTGTCGGCGTCGACGATAAAGGCCGACAATCCTTTCGCGCCGGGCGCCTCGCCGCTGCGGGCGAACACCACGTAGTAGTCCGCCAGCCCGGCGTTGGAGATCCAGGTCTTCATTCCGTCGAGACGCCAGCCGTCGCCGTCGCGCACCGCCGTCGTCGCGACTGCGGCGACATCCGATCCGGCCTCGGGTTCCGACAGCGCAAACGCCGCCACCGCCGTGCCCTCCGCGACGCGCGGCAGGTACGCGCGCTTCTGCTCGTCGCTGCCATAGAGCGAAATCGGGACGCTTCCCAGGCCTTGCATCGCCAGGGCGAAGTCGGCGAGTCCCGAGACCCTGCCGAGAATCTCCCGCGCGAGGCACAGGCTGCGCACGTCGACCTGCTCGCGCAGTCCGCCGTAGGCTGCGGGCACGCACGCACGCAGCCATCCCGCTTTGCCCAGTTCGGCAACCAGGCGGGCGACGCAGGCATAGACGGCGTCCGAACTGCTCTCGGCGCCGGCAAGCAGCGGTGGCACGGCGTGCGCCGCCCAGCGCTCCAGCCGCGCCGCGAAGTTGCGGTGGCCGTCGTCGAAAAACGGCCAGGTGAGGAATCCGGAATCGGGCATTAGTTGCCCTCGAACACCGGCTTCTGCTTCGCGGCGAATGCGTGGTAGGCGCGCTCGAAGTCCCGGGTCTTCATGCAGATCGCCTGCGCCTGGGCCTCGGCTTCGATGCATTCGTCCAGACCATGGCTCCATTCCTGGACCAGCATGGTCTTGGTCATCGCGTGTCCGAAGGTGGGACCGTCGGCAAGACTGGCAGCCATGGCGGTCGCCTCCTCGAGCACGCGCTCGGGTTCCGCGAGGCGGTTGTAGAAACCGAAGCGCTCTGCCTCCTCGCCGCCGATGACCCTGCCGGTGAAGAGGAGGTCCGCGGCACGCGAGAGGCCGATGAGCCGCGGCAGCAAGGTGCACGCGCCCATGTCCGCGCCGGCCAGGCCCACGCGCACGAACAGGAACGCGAGCTTGCTGCGGGCGGTGCCGAAACGCATGTCGGACCCGCAGGCGATCATCGCGCCTGCTCCGGTACAAACCCCGTCGATCGCCGAAACGATAGGCTGCGGGCAACTGCGCATCGCCTTGACCATGTCGCCGGTCATGCGCGTGAATTGCATGAGCTCGGTCATGTCCATCTTCACCAGTTTGCCGATGATGTCGTGCACGTCGCCGCCCGAGCAGAAATTTCCGCCCGCGCCGGTCATGACCACGGCCTTGACGTCGCTCGCGTAGCTCATTTCGCGGAACAGGTCGCGCAGCTCGGCGTAGGACTCGAACGTGAGCGGGTTCTTGCGCTCGGGCCGGTTCAGCGTGATCGTCGCGACTTTGCCGGATACGCTGTAGGCGAAGTGCGAAGCCTTGTAGTCAGCCAATTTTACTTTTTTCATGGTTTTGCTCCTTCAGCCGACCATCGTCAAGCCGCCGCTGACGCTCAGTACCTGCCCGGTGATGTAGCCCGCCTTCGGGCCGGCGAAAAACGCGATTGCTTCCGCCACCTCCGCCGGCTGGCCAAAGCGGCGCATAGGGATGGCCTTGATGAAGGCCTCCCGGTATTTCTCCGGGACCGCCGCGAGGAGCGGCGTGTCGGTGGGCCCCGGGCAGACGACGTTCACGGTGACGTTGTAGCGCGCGCCTTCGCGCGCGAGGCCCTTGGTGAATCCGATGAGGCCCGCCTTGGCGCCCGAATACACGGTTTCGCCGAGACTGCCGACTCGGCCCGCGTCGCTCGACACGCTCACGACGCGCCCGTACTTGCGCTCGAACATCTGCGGCAGCAGCGCCTTGGTGAGCCGCATCGGCCCGATGAAATTCAGGTTGATGACCTTTTCCCAGAAGGCGTCGTCCGAGTCGACGAAGGGCACGGTCTTGCCCCAGCCGGCACCGTTGACCAGGATGTCCACCCGCCCGAAGCGCTTCAGCACCGCTGCCGCGAATTTCGCGATCGAGTCGCGGTCGGTAAGGTCGAGCGGGAAGTATTCGGCCTGCCGTCCCTTGGCGCGGATGCCGGCGGCCACGGCTTCACCCTTGTCGGCGGCGATGTCGCCGATGCACACCGTCGCTCCCTCTTCGGCCAGTGCCTCGGCGGTAGCCTGGCCGATGCCCGAGGCGCTGCCGGTGACGACGGCAATTCTGTCGCTGAACTTCATGATGTCTCCTTGGATTGAATCTCTGGGCTGCTGCGATTCAGGAATTCCGCGACCCGGCGGCGGGTTTCGGGATGATGGTACAGCCGCCGGCTCGCGGCGAGCTCCTCGGCGAATCCATCCCGAGTCGGATCGCCGTGCGCAGCGATGCAGTGCTTGGCCGCGGCGAGGGCCGCCTTCGGCAAGACGGAAATCTTCGCCGCCAAATCCCGGGTCCAGTCGGCGAGCCGCTCTCGCGGCTGCGCCCATTGGACGAGTCCCAGCCGTTGGCCTTCCGCTCCGTCGATGACCTCGGCGCCGAGAATCAGACGCTTGGCAACGCCGTGCCCGCACAGACGCGTCAATCTCTGCGTTCCGCCGGCGCCGGGCAGGAGGCCTAGCCCAACCTCGGGCAGACCGAGCCTGGCCCCGGCTGCCGCGACGCGAATGTCGCAGGCGAGCGCCAGTTCGATTCCGCCCCCCAGGGCCGCGCCGCCGATCTCGGCGAGAGCGACCATGGGCAAGGCTTCGATGCGCTCGAAGAGCCACTGCATGCGGGACACAAGCTTGAGCATGGTGTCCGGTCCGTCGGCGGTGGCGAAGCATGACCGCATCAAGGCGAGGTCGGCGCCGGCGCAAAAAACCTCTTGATCGCTGCGGATATGCAGCACCGTTATATCGTCCGCGTCGGCGATCTCATCGAGCACTGCGTCGAACCGCGCGACCAGCGTCTCGTCGAGCGCGTTCACCGGCGGACGCGAAAGCGTGGCGACGGCGACGTGGCCGATGCGTTCGAGCCTGAGCATTTCAGCGCCCGGGTTCAAAGGCACCGGTTTCGTGATAGACGACTGCACGGTCATCCTCGAAAGCCCTGACCTGTGGAACCTGCCCAGGCAGGCCCAGCTCCTTCCAGCGGGCGGCGACTCGGTCGTAGGTCTCCCTGCGCAGCGTGGTTCGCTTGGAGAACACCGGCAGGTGGCGGTGCTCCTTGCAGGCGTTGATCAGCGCCTTCGAGCCGTAGGGCCGCTCATCCGGTGGGTTCTGCGTCGGATCGAGCCAGGTGCTCCAGGTGTTGCGCAGAATATCGATGTCGTCGACCGGATTGCAGCGGCTCGCCATCGCCCAGATGACCTCGTTCATGTCGGTCGGGTCGACGTCCTCGTCGACGGCGATGATCCATTTCGTGTAGTAGGCGCCGCCCGGAACCTGGGCCGCCAGCGACAGCACCTGCGCGGCGTGACCGGCGTAGCGCTGCTCCAGGCTGACCACCGTCATGCCGAAGCCACCGGCGGCCGCCGGATGCGAGTAGATTCCGCGGATTCCCGGGATGCCCAGCTTGTCGAGGTCGTCCCAGATCTTGGCGGAGCGGACGATCGAGAAGAACCCGCTCTGCTCGCACGACGGGTAGTCGGCCATCAGGGCGTTCGTGAGGATGGGATTGGAGCGGTGGTGCACGGCGGTCACTTCGACCAGCGGAGCACCGGCTTCGGGCCTGCCGTAGTAGCCCGGAAACTCGCCGAACGGGCCTTCGGCTTTGACCGAATTCGGCCGGATGATTCCCTCGATCACGAGTTCCGCGTTCGCCGGCAGGAGCAGATCGGTCGTCGTGCCGCGCACCACCGGTATCGCCTCGCCCTTGATGCCGCCGGCGAACTCGTACTCGGAAACGTTCTTCGGGAAAGTCTGCGAGCCCACCAGCATGAACAGGGGATCGATCCCCCAGGCGGCCGCGACCTGGATCGATTCGCCCTTCTGCCAGGCGCGCGTGATGTGCAGGCGGGCATCCTTGCCCGGGGAGAGATAGAGGCCGACCTCGGACTTGCCCTGCAGCATCATCCGGTAAGTGCCGATGTTCAGGTAGCCGCTGTCCGGGTCGCGGGTGATCACCGCATCGGCGGTCCCCGCGTAACGCCCGCCGTCCAGGGGCCAGTGGCGCGGAATCGGCAGCAGGTCGAGGTCGATCGCCTTTCCCATCAGAGTGTGTTCGTAGACAGGCGCCCGGTCGCGAGAAACCTCCCGCGGAGGAATGCGCCGCTTCAACTTGTCCTTGACGCGGCGGATCAGCTCGACCGCCGGAGTGTCCGGCGGCTCTTCGAGCGTGAGCGCGATGCGCTTCAAGCTCGGGCCGAGGATGTTCCAGAGCAGCCGCGCGCCGATCGGACTTTTCTCGAAGCCGCTCGCGCGCTCGAAAAGAACGGCGGGAGACGGCTGCTGTTTCGCGACGAGATAGCTCACAGCGCTCATTTCCTCGTCGCGGCTCACCGCTTGCCCGATGCGGACCAGTTCGCCCAGGTTCTCGACGCGCGCGAGCCACTCGCGCAGATCCTGGATCGGCGGGCGCTGCGCACCCTGCGGCGATTGCGGCTCCGCCGGAGTGGATGCCGGATTGGCGGGCTGCGTGTCGACCAATATGTGTCCCATTGGAATCTCGTTATGCAAAGGCGTCCGCGAGGTAGAGGTCCTTCAGCTTACGCCGCTGCAGCTTGCCGGTGGCCGTGACCGGCATTTCGGCTATCCATTTCACCAGCCTCGGCCGCTTGATCTTCGGCAGCGTGGCGATCGCGGCTTCGATCCGCGCCTGGGCTTCAATCTCTTTTCCGGGCGCCGCAACCGCGAACAGCGCAATCGATCCCAGCCCGTCGCGGCTGATATCGCTCACCGCTGCGAGCTGCTGAACGCTGCCGGCGGTGCACGCGATCAACGACTGCTCGACGTCGAGCACACTCACCCATTGCCCGGAAATCTTCAGCATGTCGTCGTCGCGTCCGCAGAATTCCCAGCGGCCGAAGGCGGCGCGGCGGAACAGGTCGCCGGGAGAAAACCAGCCGGCGTCGAAGCTGTCGGCCTGCGCCTGCGGACGCTGCCAGTAGCCGAGGGCGACCGAGCGGTGGCGCAGCCAGACGCGCTGCGGCGTCTTGCCGACGTCCGGGCCTCCGGGGGCCACGCGCAGCTCGACCTCGGGCGAGAGCTCCAGGAGCTTGCCGTCATCGCTGCAGTAGAGGAGCAAGGCGATCGTTTCGGAGGCGCCGTAGCCGGAGACCGGGGCGATCCCCGTCGCCTCCTTCCACAGCCGGCGCACATCGGAGGGCAAGGTCTCGCCCGCCGAAACGAAATGCCGAACTCCCCCGAGACGCCGGGTGATCCCGGCCTGGAGCATCTTGAGATACAAGGTCGGCACCGAGAACATCACGCTCGGCTGGTGCCGTTCGACGATGTCGGCGACGCGCTCCGCGGTGGGCCACTCGGGGTCCAGGATCACCGTCCCGCCGAGCCGCAGCCCGGCAAACAGGGCATTGCCGAGCGCGTATGCGAAGAACATCTTGGACGATGCGTAGACGCGCGCCCTTGCATCGAGCCCAAGAACGGAACTGGCGAAGCTCCCGGTCTCGATCACGGCGCGCTGCGCGTGCACCACGCCCTTGGGCACACCGGTGGTGCCCGAGGTGTAGATCCAGAAGGCCGCGGATTCCTCCGGGCGCTGCTCCGCGGCAATCGCCGGCGCGATGTCCCAGAGCAAATGCGCCTCGTCGTGGGTGACGATGCGCAGCGCACCGGTTTCCGTTCTCAGCAGCCGCCGCAGCATCGCGGCTCCCGCGGCGTCGCAGAAGACGAAGCGCGCACCGCAATCGGAGAGCACTGCCGATAAGTCCTTCTCGAACAGACGCGAGTTGAGCCCGACGGCGATGCCGCCGGCCCAGATCGCCCCCAGGTAGGCGATCACCCAGTCGATGCTGTCGGGCGCAAAGACGAGGACGCGATCCCCGGTCGTAAGGCCCAGGCCGCGCCAAGCGCCGGCAGCGCGGCGCACCGCGTCGCGCAGCTGCGCGTACGACAGGCGTGCCTCCCCGCATTCGAGCGCGATCTGCCGGTCGTCTCCCGTGGAAAGCAGGGACTCGGCGGCATTCATCGGCATTCGGCTTCCCCCTCTTCCGGGCGCGAAATCCATACCGCGGCCCGATGATGAAGTACTTCTTATTACTTGGCTCCGGAAGCGAGTTGATCTGGATCAACGAACGGCCGGAAAGGCCATCGGAGGTCCACGTTGCGGGAGGAAGAATCGGGTGGCGAAATCACCCGGTCATCACGCCCTTGGACCCTCGGCCGTGACCAGCGGATCGGGCGAAGCGGCAATGTGTCTCGCGATTTCTCGAATGATCTGGGCATTGGTTCGCGTGGGAACCCAACCCAAATTCAGCGATCGCGAGACATCCAGGACGTGGGGTTGCGCAAGCATCAGAAGTTGCTCGCGTGCGAGCAAGCGGTAGCCGGTCAGCGCCGATAGCAGACGGATCGGGCCCAGCGGCATCCGCAGCATTCGGATGCCGCGTACACCAAGTTCCGATGCAATCTCCAGTATCCACTGCGAGATCGACAAGGGTGACGGTGCACCCGCATTGAAAAAACCCGTCGCGCGAACCCGCGTGACCAGTTCGACCAATGCCGCTACGTCGTCCACATGCACCATGTGCGTCGGCACATTCCCCTGTCCCGGGAAGGCGACAAACCCGCGCCGCTGGATCGAACGCACGAAGGCGCGGAATAGCCCTTCCCGGCCGGGGCCGCCGATGATGCAAGGCACAACGGTAGCCCAATCATCGAATAGAGCGGCTACTGAACGCTGCGCGGCGAGCTTGGATTCGCTGTAGACGCCCTGTCCCTGCATCGGGCTGCCGGGTGAGTAGGTCGGAGCGCCGCCTTGCCTGTACATCATGCTTGTCCCGACGTTGACGAAGTGCACGGCCTGACCAGAGTACCGTTCGGCGAGCAGTCGGGTTGCCCTCACGTTGTTCCGATCGAAGAACGCTCGCCGATTCCAGAGCGGCAGATCGCCCGATACATACTGTACCGCGGCAGCATGCACCACCCCTTCCACCGGTGGAAGTTTTTTCGTGAATTCAGCCTCGGCGAGGTCTCCCTGGATTTGAACGGCGCCATGACGGTCGGTTGTCACCAGGTCATGGCCTGCGTTTCGCAATACGCTCGTGCATGCGCGTCCCAGGAAACCGGCCGCGCCCGTCAGAAGAATCTTCATCCGTGCGAATCCGTCGCAAGCTCCCGGTGGCTAGCCTCGCGAGAGGAGAAACACTCCCAGCAATATCAGCGCGATGCCGGCCAAGCGCATCGGTGTAAGCAGCTCTCCAAACAGCCACCAGGCCGCAAAGGCGTTGACCACGTAGCCGATCGAGAGCATCGGGTAAGCCACGGTCACGTCTACACGCGAGAGAGCGACAATCCATATTGCCACGCTCAGCACGTAGCAACCGAGGCCCCCGATTATGAAGGGCTGCAGGGCCACGCTAACGGCCGTGCTGAGAAATCCGGTCTCGGAAAAGCCGATTACCCCGAGCGTGCGAGTTCCGGCTTTGAGCAGCAACTGCGCGCCGGCATTCAGCAGGACGCCCGTGAGGATCATGGAGAACGTGCTGATGTTCATCGGCCGATGCTCCTTGCGAAGGAAAGCTCACACAATCAAGCAATCAAAGGGATGACTGGCGGAGAGGGCGTCCGCCAAAGTCCTAAGTTTGACCCGCAACGCTCTGGCGTGTCAAAAGAATGCCGGTTGCTCCAAGCCAGCGTCGGTAACTGATTTGCGACTGGCTCCTGCTAAGATAGTCCCGTTGATCTACACTCATCACTCATAATCGGAGGAAACCATGAAACCTCTCCACCGCTGGGCGCTTGTGGTTGCGATCGTGGTAGCGATCGGCATTATCTGGCTGCTCTGGAGCAAGCGCGATCAGCAGCCGGCACCAGTTGCTGCCCAGCCCGTGGCATCGAAGCCGGAGCCGGCCCCTGCGCCGATCGCGCCCAAGGCCGAAGAGCCTGTGACTGCCTCGGTGTTCTTCGACTACAGCCGGTCAGAGATACGACCCGGGGAGGCCGCGAAGCTCGACGAGCTGACCGCCAAGATGAAGGGCCGGGCATTCGATCGCCTCGACGCCGTCGGCCACGCCGATCGGATCGGCTTGAACCCGTACAACCTGCAGCTCTCCCGGCGGCGCGCCGAAGCAGCGCGCGCTTATCTGGTCGGCAAAGGCATGGACGCCGGGCGCGTTCGCGTCGAAGCCAAGGGGGAGCAAGAACCCGTGACCGGCGAAGCATGCAAGAACATGGGTCCGGAAAACCGGAAGAACCAGAAGCTGATCGAGTGCCTGCAGCGCGATCGCCGCGTCGAGGTTACGCTAGTGGCCAAGCCCTGATCGGCTCCGTGATAACCGCTCAATCGGGCTTGTCGTTGCAGCGGGTGACGTTGCCCTTGGCGGTATGTACGGTGAAGCAGCGTCGCTCCGGGTTAGCGGGTTCTGCGGCAGCGGCTGGCGTGTCGGGGTTCGGGGCTTCCGAAGCCGCGGCGGGAGTGGACGGGCGCTGCGACCTGATTTCTGGGGCTGGCGGCCGGTAGGCCGGATTCACATTGAGCCGGTCCTTGACTTCGCCGGCGTCTTTCAGCCCAAGCTCACTGCAATTCGTGCCCGAGTAGGTGATCTTTCCGGCTGCATTCGTGCATTTAAAGGTCTGCGCCGCAAGCTCACCGGACAGCAGCAATGCCGAGGCCGCGAAGATCAGCTTTGCGATTCCATTCATCAGTGACATAGTACCGCCAGTAAAGAGCGTTTCTTGCCCGAACATGGGTAGATATATGGGTACAACCAAGCGAGTCCGGCAGCCCTGCTCAAATATCAAGTAGTTAAACAGCTCGACTGGCGGAGAGGGCGGGATTCGAACCCGCGTTAGGCTATTAACCTAAACACGCTTTCCAGGCGTGCGACTTAAACCGCTCATCCACCTCTCCGCTGAGGGTGGATTTTACGCGAGCCGGGCGCGGCGCGCGACGCGAGGTCGCTACGTCACCTGCTTGAGCTGCTCGAGGATCGCCGGGTTCTCCAGCGTCGACACGTCCTGGGTGATCGCCTCGCCTTTCGCAATCGAGCGCAGCAGCCTGCGCATGATCTTTCCGGAACGCGTCTTGGGCAGGTTGTCGCCGAAGCGGATCTCCTTGGGCTTGGCGATGGCGCCGATTTCCTTGCCGACCCAGTCGCGCAGCTCTTGGGCGATTTTTTTCGCCTCTTCTCCGGTGGGTCGCGACCCTTTGAGCACAACGAAGGCGCACACCGCTTCGCCGGTCAGGTCGTCCGGCCTTCCCACCACCGCGGCCTCGGCAACTAGTTTCACGTTCGCCACCAGCGCCGATTCGATTTCCATCGTGCCGAGGCGGTGCCCGGAGACGTTGAGCACGTCGTCGATCCGCCCCATGATGCGGAAGTAGCCGTCCATGTCACGGCTCGCGCCGTCGCCTGCGAGGTAATACTTGCCCTTGAAATCCTCGGGGTAATAGTTCTTCTTGAAGCGATCGGGATCTCCCCAGATGGTGCGGATGATCCCGGGCCACGGGCGCTTGATGACGAGAATCCCGCCCTTGCCCTTCTCGACGTCGTGGCCGGTCTCATCCACGATCGCCGCCATGATTCCGGGCAGCGGCATGGTGCAGGAGCCGGGCTTCAGGGCATGCACCCCGGGCAGCGGCGTGATCAGGTGGCTGCTGGTCTCGGTCTGCCACCAGGTATCGACGATCGGGCAGCGCTGCTCGCCGACGGTGTTGTAGTACCACATCCACGCCTCCGGATTGATCGGCTCGCCGACCGTGCCGAGGATGCGCAGCGACTTTAGATTGTATTTCTTCGGCAGCTCGCCGCCCGCCTTGATGAGCGTGCGGATCGCGGTAGGCGCGGTGTAGAACACCGATACCTTGTGGTCCTGGATCATTTTCCAGAAACGCCCGGCGTCGGGCCACACCGGCACGCCCTCGAACATCACTTCGGTCGCGCCGACCGCGAGCGGTCCGTAGGTGCAGTAGCTGTGCCCGGTGACCCAGCCGACGTCCGCGGTACACCAGAACACGTCGGTGGGCTTGTAGTCGAACACCCACTTCATGGTGATCACGGTCATCAGCAGGTAGCCGCCGGTCGAGTGCTGCACCCCCTTGGGCTTGCCGGTCGATCCCGACGTATACAGGATGAAAAGCGGATGCTCGGCGTTCACCCAGGTCGGCTCGCAGGTGTCGGCCTGGCCCTTGATCGCGTCGTGCCACCACTTGTCGCGCGGGCCGTGCATCTTGACCGCGCTGCCGGTGCGCTGGTACACGACGACGTTCTTCACGCCTTCGCAGCCGCCCAGCGACAGCGCTTCGTCTATCGCCGGCTTGAGCGGGATCTCCTTGCCGCCGCGCATCTGGCCGTCGGCGGTGATCACCGCCACCGCGCCGGCGTCGATGATGCGCTCCTGCACGCTTTTCGCCGAAAAACCGCCGAACACCACCGAGTGCGTCGCGGCTATCCTCGCGCAGGCCTGCATGGCGATCACCACCTCGATCGACATCGGCATGTAGATGATCACCCGCTCGCCCTTCTTGATGCCGAGCGACTTGAGCGCGTTCGCGAACTGGCACACCTTGTGGTAGAGCTGCAGGTAGGTGATCTTCGTCACCTTGCCGTCGTCCGCCTCGAAGATGATGGCAGTCTTGTCCCCCTGAGTCTTCAGGTGCTGGTCGAGGCAGTTGTAGGAGGCGTTCAGCTCGCCGTCGTGAAACCACTTGAAAAACGGCGCGTTTGACTCGTCGAGTACCTTGGTAAACGGCTTGTGCCAGAGGACGTGCTCCTTGCCGAGCCGGCCCCAGAATCCCTCGAAATCGCGTTCGGCCTCGTCGCACAGCGCCTGGTAGGCCGCCATTCCCGAGACGTTTGCCTGCTTGACGAACTCCGCGGAGGGCGGAAACAGCCGATCCTCCTGGAGCACCGACTCTATGGTTGCGCTCGCCATCGTGAAATCTCCACTCCCCTAAGGAGGGGCAAGTGTAACGGCCGGGGCGCGTGATTCGCAACCGAAGCTCGCGAGGCGCGAGCCAAAAAAAAGCCCGCAGGGTGTCGAGATCCTGCGGGCCTACCGATCGCCTTCCCTTTAGGGAGGGAGGGTGGGAAGACGACGATCAATTCTTCATGAGCAACCGTCGTGCCATGGCGGGATGCCGTTGCAACATCAAGGCCTTAGCACGATTGCAGCACGGCGAAGCGGCGGAGAAATGTCGCCCCGCAGCGACACGATTGCGCTCCGCGGAGATTAACGGCCTGATTTTGCTGCGCTTGAACGTGTCGCTGCGGGGCGACGGCAGGGCGTTCGGGCGTCGCGGCGCAGTGAGTATACTTCGCCCCTGGCAGCATTCGCCCTCAAGTCCATCCGGAAGCGAACGATGACCACCGTCACGCAGGAACACCTCGTGCAAAGCGTCGCCGACGCTCTGCAGTACATCAGCTATTACCATCCGCGCGATTACATCCAGCACCTCGCCCGAGCCTACGCGCGCGAGCAGTCGAGCGCGGCGAAGGACGCGATCGCGCAGATCCTCAGCAACTCGCGCATGTGCGCCGAAGGCCACCGCCCGATCTGCCAGGACACTGGCATCGTCAACGTGTTTCTCAAGATCGGGATGGAGGTACGCTGGGACGCGAAGCTCTCGATCGCCGACATGGTGAACGAGGGCCTGCGCCGCGCGTACCTCGATCCGGACAACAAGCTGCGCGCCTCCATCGTCGAAGATCCGATTTTCGGCCGCAGGAACACCAAGGACAACACCCCGGCGGTGATCCACATGGAGCTCGTACCAGGGAACAGCGTCGCCGTGGACGTCGCCGCCAAGGGCGCCGGTTCGGAGAACAAATCGAAGCTCGCGATGCTCAACCCCTCGGACTCGATCGTCGACTGGGTGCTGAAGACCGTGCCGACGATGGGAGCCGGCTGGTGTCCGCCGGGCATGCTCGGCATCGGCGTCGGCGGCACGGCCGAGAAGGCCATGCTGATGGCCAAGGAATCGCTCATGGAGCCGATCGACATGCACGAGCTGCTCGCGCGAGGACCCCGCGACAAGCTCGAGGAGCTGCGCATCGAGCTGTACGGGAAAGTCAACCAGCTCGGCATCGGCGCTCAAGGGCTGGGCGGACTCTCCACGGTGCTCGACGTCAAGATCAGAACGTTTCCGACGCACGCCGGGTCGCAGCCGATCGCGATGATCCCGAACTGCGCCGCGACCCGGCACATCCACTTCGTGCTCGACGGCTCGGGTCCGGCTGAATTCGAGCCGCCGTCGCTGGATGACTGGCCCAAGGTCACCTGGACGCCATCGGCACAAGCGAAGCGCGTCAACCTCGATGCGCTCACGCGCGAAGAAGTGACCGGGTGGCAGCCCGGCGAGACCCTGCTCCTCTCGGGAAAAATGCTCACCGGCCGCGACGCCGCGCACAAGAGAATCGAGGACATGCTCGCCAAAGGCGAGAAGCTGCCGGTAGCTTTCACCAACCGCGTGATCTATTACGTCGGCCCGGTCGATCCGGTGCGAAATGAAGTCGTCGGCCCCGCCGGCCCGACGACCGCGACGCGTATGGACAAGTTCACCGAGATGATGCTCTCGCGTACCGGCCTGATCGGCATGATCGGCAAAGGCGAGCGCGGGCCGGCAGCGATCGAGGCGATCCGCAAGCACCAGGCCGCCTCGCTCGTCGCGGTCGGCGGCGCCGCTTTCCTCGTCGCCAAAGCCATCCGCAGCTCGCGCGTGCTCGCCTTCGCCGACCTGGGCATGGAGGCCATCTACGAATTCGAGGTGAAGGACATGCCGGTGACCGTCGCGGTCGACGCCCGCGGCGATTCAGTGCACCAGAGCGGCCCGGCCGAGTGGGAAAAGCGCATCCGGGACTTCAAGATTCCCGTCGCGCTGGCGTAGCCCGCGCGTTCCGGTAACCGCGGTTGAATCCCCTTCCCCGCTGGGCAGGTATCGCGATCCTGCTCGTCATCGCGGTCACCTTCAGCCTCAACCACATCGCCGCGCGTATCGCGTTCGACCACGGCGTCAACGTCGTCACCGCGGTGGTTTTCCGCTCCGCCGGCACCGCGTTCGCGTTGCTCGCCCTGCTCCTCGCGCTGCGCACGCCGCTCGCGCTGCCCGCTCCTACGCTCGCACGTGCGCTCGCGATTGGGATTGTCGTAGCGGTACAGAGCTACTGCATCTACGCGGCGGTGGCGCGGCTGCCCGTCGCGCTGGCGCTCCTCACCTTCAACACTTATCCGGTGCTGTTCGCGCTCATGACCTGGGCGGCCGGAGTGGAACGCCCGCCGCGCCGCGCGTTCCTCGCCATGCTGGTGGCGCTTTTCGGCCTGGCGCTCGCGCTCGACATCACCCGCGGCGGCGGAGAGCTCGCAGCGCGCTGGGAAGAGATCGGCACGGGGGTCGCGTTCGCGACCGGTGCGTCGCTCGCCTTCGCCTTCGTGCTCTTTCTCAACGCGCGCTGGCTGCATGGGATGGACGGCCGAGTGCGCAGCCTTCTCACCATGTCGAGCTGCGGGGCCGTGACGTTCGCCTGCGCCGCTGCGACCGGCGCCTTTGCCTTCCCGGTCGACGCGATTGCGTGGCTGGGCCTCGCGCTCCTCACCCTCTTCTACGGTTCGGCGATCACCGCCCTGTTCGTGGTGCAGCCGCGCATGCGCTCGGCGAGCGACGTGGCGGTGCTCAATATCGAGCCGGTGGCGCTGCTGTTTCTCGCCTGGATCATCCTCGGGCAAGGCCTTTCGCCTTTGCAGATCGCCGGTGCGCTCGTCGTCATCGGCTCGGTCGTCGCGCTCGGCACGGCGAAGCGCTAGAATCCCGGGCGAGGTATCCATGGCCAGGATCATCGGCGGCATCGGCACTTCGCACGTGCCCACCATCGGCGGCGCCTACGACCGCAAGAAACAGAACGACCCCGACTGGGCGCCGCTGTTTGCGGGCTACGTGCCGGTGAAGGAGTGGCTCGCAGCGAAGCGGCCCGACGTGCTCGTGTTCTTCTACAACGACCACGCGACGACGTTCTTCTTCGACCACTATCCGACTTTCGCGCTCGGCGTCTCCGCCGAATATCCGATCGCCGACGAAGGTCTCGGCGCGCGCCTGGTGCCGCCGCTCAAGGGCCATGCACCGCTTGCCCGCCACATGGCGGATTCGCTGGTCAACGACGAGTTCGACATCGCGGTCTGGCAGGACCTGCCGATCGACCACGGCTGCCACTCGCCGCTCACCATGTTCTGGCCGCCCGAGCCGGACTGGCCGGGAAAGATCGTGCCCATCGAAGTCAACGTTCTGCAGCACCCGATCCCGACGCCCGCGCGCTGCTGGAAGCTCGGACAGGCGGTGCGCCGCGCCGTGCTTTCGTACCCCGAGGATCTGAAAGTAGTCATCGTCGGCACCGGTGGCCTGTCGCACCAGATGAACGGCAAGCGCGCCGGATTCAACAACGAGAAATGGGACATGAAGTTTCTCGATCTGATCGCCCGCGACCCGAAGCGGCTCGCCGCGATGCGCCACGCCGACTACATCAGGCTCGGCGGCACCGAGGGCGCCGAAGAAATCATGTGGCTCGCGATGCGCGGCGCGCTCTCGCCGCGCGCGCGTAAGATCCATCAGAACTACTACCTGCCGATGACCACCGCGATGGCGGTGGCGCTTTTCGAAGAGCCCGCGGCGAAGCCCTCGCAGAAGAAGACCCGTTCGGCGCGATGAATCCTCAGCTCAAAGGCGTCGAAAAGCTCGAAGGAACCCATCTCTTCGATCTTCAAACCAGCGCGAAGGCCCTGCGCCTCAACCGCTTCCTCCACGGCCTCACCAGGCCCGAAAACCGGGAGTCGTTCAAGCGCGACGCGCAAGCTGCGTTCGCTGCCGCGGGACTCAGCGCCGAGGAGTGCCGCATGCTGCGCGATCTCGACTGGGCCGCGCTCATCCGCTACGGCGCGAGCTTCTTCTGCCTGGAAAAGCTCGGCCGCGTGAAAGGCGTGTCGAATCCGGAAATGGTGGCGGCGTTTCGCGGCGAGACGTTGGAGGAGTTCCTGAAGACTCGCAGGGTTCCGGGAGCGCGATAATCTCCACTTCGAAGATCTTCACTTCGAAGCGGGTTCTGTGTGCACTCCTTTGGGGATGCGCGGCGGGCGTTTCCGCTGCCGGCTCGCCGCTGGTGATCGAGGAATCCCCTGTCAAAGTCGACATCCACGGCCGCGGCTATTCGCTCGAGGCATTGATCGTCAGGCCGGGCGGAGCAACCGGCCGTCTGCCGGTCGCGCTCATCGCCCACGGTTCTCCGCGCGATAGCGCCGAGCGGCCCAAATCTCGCGTGCTCGCCCAGCTGCCCATGGCGCGCGACCTCGCCCATCGCGGCTGGCTGGCGGTTGCCTTCCTACGGCGGGGCTTTGGCCGGTCCCAGGGTCCGTTTGTCGAAGGCTTCACCTGCGCGTCTGCGGATTTCAGCCACGCGCTGGCAACCGCCGCCGAGGACATCGAGGCGGTCCGGGTGGCCATCGCCCGGCGGCCCGACGCGGACCGCACTCGCGTGCTCGGCCTCGGTGTGTCGGTCGGAGGCGCGTCGATGCTCACCTGGGCCGCGACTCGCCCCGAAGGTCTCGCCGGCGTCATCAACCTGTCGGGCGGAACCGGATCGCTGTCCCCGGAGCGCAACTGCAACGAGGCAGGGCTCGTGTCGAGCTTTGCCTCCTCCGGCGCCCGCTCGCTGGTCCCGACGCTGTGGCTCTATGCGGAAAACGACAGTTTCTTCGGGCCGGAACTGGTCCGCCGCCTGCATGCCGCTTTCGCCGGGAGCGGCGGCAACGCGGAGCTGATAATGTTCGGCCCGGTCGGAAAGGATGGTCATCAGCTCTGGACCCTGTTCGCCGGGCGCAAGCTATGGCTGCCAGCGCTCGATCGATTCCTAATCGCGCAAGGACTGCCGACCTGGGATCGGCAGCCTCTGGACCTCTTCGCGAAGCGCCTCCAGCCGCCGGCGCAGCGCGTGGTGGACGACTATCTGAGCGCGCCAACGGAAAAGGCGCTGTCGATGTCGCGCAAGAAAGGCCTGGTGCGCTACTGGGGGGGCGCAGCCGATCTCCGGGATGCGCGCCAGCACAGCCGCGCGCAATGCGAACGGGACTCGGCCGAGCGCTGCGACGTGCTGATCGAGAATTTCACGCCGATGGCGGCGCCGCCCGATGTCGTCCCGGCCGCGCCTGCGTTAAGATCGACGCACCTGGTCTTTTGAACGAAACGACAAAGGAGGAATGCATGAAAACCAAAATGCTGTGGGCAGTATTCGGCGTGGCGCTGGCGAGCGCAGGATGGGTGGTCGCGCAACAGAAGCCGGCCCCGGAAGTCCGCCGCGTCGTCACCAAGATCGACGCGTCGGGCAAGGCGGCAGTGATGTACGACAGCAAGGTGCCGCTGAAGAGCTTCCGCTCGCCCAACCCGGCGGGCGAGATGTGGGTGACCGACAAGAGCCTGCCGGATTTCAACTTCAATGATGACCGCGCGCTGACCAAGGTAGGCCTGGTGCCGCCGAAGAACGGCACCATCTTCCGCATCGTCGATTTCGTGCCGAACGCGGCTGAGGTCGCGAAGATGGACATCAACCTCATGATGAAGGTGGTCGGCGACCACGCGCCCAGGAAAGGCCTGCCGCCGCGGCACCCGATGATGCACCGCACGCGCAGCCTCGACTACGCCATCATCATGTCCGGCGAGATCGACATGCTCATGGATGAGGGCGAAGTCCACCTCAAGGCAGGCGACGTGGTCGTGCAGCAGGCGACCAACCACGCCTGGGTGAACCGCGGCAAGGAGCCCTGCCGCATCGCTTTCATCCTGATGGATTCGCAGGAGCCGTAGGCGCCCTGGATAGCCGCGTGCCCTCTGCCCGATGCGATGCCCAGGCGGGCATCACACCGGGTGCAGGCCCAGCGTCAGGCCCAGCGGCACAAAGACGATGGCAAAGGCGTTGCCGATCAGCACCAGCGACGCCACGCGTTCGGGCTCCTGCTGGTAGCGCTCGGCGAGCAGGTAGTTGAGCACGGCGGGCGGCAGGCACGCGAACAGCATCAGCTGCGCGAACTGCTCGGGCGGAAGCCGCAGCAGGAGCTGCGCGAGATAAGCGCCCGCCATTCCCGCGACGGGGCACACCACCGCGCCGAGCACGCCGAGCTGCCAGCCGCGCCTCGACATGTCGTTCAGGCGCGCGCCGAGCGCGAACAGCATCATCGGCAGCGTCGCGTCGCCCAGCATCTTCAGGCCAATCATCAGGGCGGCGGGGACCTTCCACTCCAGGCCGCTGAACACCAGTCCGAGCACGCTGGCGATGATCATCGGCGAGGTGGCGAGTGACTTCCACTCGGCGTGCCGGCTGACGATGCGGCTCCCCAGCGTAAACTGCAGCAGCGTGCTCACCACCAGCATCAGCACCATCGCCGCCAAGCCGGCGCGCCCGAAGGCGAGCACCGCCAGGGGCAATCCCATATTGCCGCAGTTGTTGAACATCATCGGCGGCACGAAAGTGCGCGGACTGACCTTTGCCAGCCGCGCCACCGGCCAGGCGATCAATCCCGAGACCAGAACGACCACCACGCCGGCGGCGACGAGGGCCGCGTTGCCCGCGAGCCGGAAGTCCTCGCCGGCGAGCGAGGTGAATACCAGCAGCGGCCCGAGGATGTGCAGCGATACGTGATTGAACGTCTTCAGGTCCGGCCGGTGGCGGCGGCCATAGACGTAGCCAATCGCGATGATCAGAAAAACCGGTCCTATTACCGAAATGATGCGTTCGAGGATCAGCATGGATTGGCCGCGTTACAGCTCCGTCATTCTAAACACCCGCTCCACTCCTGTATCGCATTGCCTCAGGGCCGGCCATTTGCTACATTCGCGACACCATAACCCCAGAGGAAAGACCATGATGCGCACCACGCTGGTCCTGTGCACGGCCTTGTCGGCCGCAGTGGCGCAGGCGCAGGTTCTCGGCTTCGGCAGCGCGCCGCAGGGCTCGATCGGCTACAACATGAGTTCGGCGATCGCCCGCGTGATGTCCGAATCGGCGCAGATCCAGAGCCGGGTTCAGCCCTACTCGGGCTCGAGCGCGGTGCTGCCTCTGGTCAATTCGGGCGAACTCGATCTCGCGGTGTGCAATGTGCTGGAGATCGACGAGGCCACGAAGGGGGAAGGCCCGTACCAGGGCCGCAAGCAGTCGAACCTGCGTGTGCTCGGCGTGATTTTTCCGCTGTACTCGAGCATCTTCGTGCGCAAGGACTCGCCGATCAGGACGCTCTCGGAGCTCAAGGGCAAGCGCCTGCCGTACGGCTATTCGGCGCAGGTGACGCTGGAACGGATCGTCGACGCGATCATCGCCACCGGCGGACTCACGCGGAAGGACATCGTGCCCGTGCTCGTCCCGAACGTCATTCGCGGCGCCGACGACTTCATCGAGGGCAAGATCGACGGCGGCTTCTTCGCGCTCGGCGCGGCGAAGATCGCGGAAGTGGACAAGTCGGTCGGCGGCATCCGCTACCTGCCGCTACCGGACGATCCCAAGTCGGTCGCGGCGATGAAGAGAATCATGCCGTATGCCTACATCAAGCTGGTGAACCCTTCGCCCGCGTTCGTCGGCCTCGACGGCCCGACCAAGCTGATGGCCTACGATTACCTGGTGGCGGTCGGCACGCACGTCAAGGACGACACGGTCTACCAAATTGCGAAGGCCATGTACGAGAACAAGCCGAAGCTCGCGGAGAGCCTGCGCGCCTTCAACGGATGGGATCCGGCGACCATCAACAAGGAGATGCCGGCGTCGTTCCATCCGGGCTCGGTGAAGTTCTTCAAAGAAAAAGGCATCGGGGCCAAGTAACGGCCGATGGCCCGAGGTCATTCCGTGGACCCGCAGCCGGCCGGCGCGGGCCGGGGGCGCATCAGCCTCCTGTTGCAGACGCTGATCGTCGCGGCGGTGGTCGGGTGGGTGCTCGACCTGCCGCGCCAGTGGTTCGGAATTGCGCTCTACACCGAACAGTTCCTCGTCACCGTCGTCGGCTTCGCCCTCGCGCTCGCGTACCTCACGGCGCCGGCGCGTCCCCGCTTCGCGGGGCGGGTTCCCTGGTGGGACATGGCGGCGGCCGCGCTGGGGCTCGCGCTCTGCCTGTACACCGCGTGGCGCTATCCGGCGCTTTCCAACGAGCTGACCTCACGGCCTCTCGAAGGCGTGCTGATGGCCGCCGCGCTCGTGGTTCTCGTGCTCGAGGCCACCCGGCGCACGGCGGGCTCGCCGCTCGTCTTCATCGTGCTCGCGGGCGCCGCGTACGCCATGCTCGGGCACCATTTGCCCGGCGTGTTCCAGTCCCGGCCGGTCGAATTCACGCGGCTGCTGGTGTACCTCGGGTTAGACACCAACGCCATGCTCGGCGGCCCGGTCAGCATCGGCGTCACCGTGGTGATCCCGTTCATCCTGATGGGACAGATCCTGTCGCGATGCGGCGGCTCGGAGTTCTTCACCGATCTCGCGCGCGCCTGGATGGGGCGCTACCGCGGCGGCTCGGCGAAGATCGCAGTCGTCGGATCGGCCTTCTTCGGCATGATTTCTGGCAGCGCCGTGGCCAATGTCTCCGCGGTCGGCGTGGTGACGATCCCGCTCATGAAACGCGCCGGCTTCCCGGCAACGGTGGCCGCGGCGATCGAGGCGGTCGGGTCCACCGGCGGGCAGTTGATGCCGCCGGTGATGGGCGCGGCTGCGTTCCTCATGGCCGAAGTGCTGGGGGTGCCCTACAGCGCCGTCATGATCGCGGCCACCATCCCGGCCGTGCTCTACTATCTTGCGTTGTTCTTCCAGGTGGACCTGGAAGCGGCCAAGCGCGGCATCGTCGGCGAGGCGGCGGAGCATCTGCCGCGCACGCGTAAGGTGCTGCGCGCCGGCTGGTACTTCCCGATTCCCTTCGCCGTGCTGATCGGCGCACTGCTCGGGTGGAACCTGCGCGCCGAGTACTGCGCGCTCCTTGCTACAGCGGTGCTCATCTTCTGCGCGCTCGTCTTCGGCTACAAGGGCCACCGCTATACCATTCCGGAGGTGCTGCGCGCGGCGATATCCACAGGCGGCGCGGTGGTCGATCTCATCCTCATCTGCGCCGTCGCCGGAATGTTTATCGGCATCCTCAACATTACTGGCCTTGCATTCGGGCTCACGCTGCAATTGCTCACGATCACGCAGCAGAGCGTCATACTCTTGCTCGCCCTCACCGCGGCGCTCGCCGTGCTACTCGGGATGGGCATGCCCACGGTAGGCGTCTACATCATCATGGCGACGCTGATCGCGCCGGCGCTCGTGAAGGCCGGGATTGCGCCGATGGCGGCGCACATGTTCGTGCTCTACTTCGGCATCATGTCGATGGTGACACCGCCGGTCGCGCTGGCGGCGTTTGCCGCCGCGAACATCGGCGGCGCCGACCCGAACCGCACCGGTTGGACCGCGACGCGAATCGGCTGGGCTGCGTACATCGTGCCGTTCCTGTTCGTTTTCTCCCCGAACCTGCTCATGCAGGGCGATCCGCTCATGATTGCCTGGGCGGTGCTCACTGCGGCGCTCGGCGTGTGGACCGGCACGATAGGCGTGGTCGGCTATTACTCCGCGCCGATCGCGCCGCCGCTACGGGTGCTGTTCGTGCTCGCGGGGGTCCTGCTGCTCATCCCGGCCGACGCCTTCCCGGGCGCGATCTTCACCGATATTGCCGGCCTCGTTCTGGGCGGCGTGCTGCTCGCGCGCGAGATCCTTCGCGGCCGGACGTTCAGGCCGAAGCGGGAGACCCGGCCGGCCTGAGCCGGCAAACAGCCTAGCCCGCCGCATCCGCGGTGAGTCCCGCGGCCTGAATCCCCGCGACGCAGGCTTCCTCGTCCTCCTCCCCGGTCCCGCCGCTCGCGCCGGCTGCGCCGAGGATCTCGCCTTTGTCGTTGCGGATGAGCACGCCGCCGGTCTGCGGCAGGAACTTGCCCTTCGCCGTCGCGGCGAGCGTGATGAAGAAGTTGGGATTGTCCTTGGCCCGCTTGAGAAGCGCGCGGCTCGAGGCGCCCATCGCGACCGAGGCCCAGGCCTTTCCCAGCGCGACGTCGAAACGGAACATGCTCGCGCCGTCCTCGCGCTGCACCGCCTTGACGTGGCCGGCGTCATCGAGAACGACCACGGCGAGCGGCTTGATCTTCATGGCTCGCGCTTTCTCCAGCGCTTTTTCGGTGATGGTGTTGGCCTGCTTCAACGTCAGTCGCGGCATGTATCCTCCGGGGTCCAGTGAGAGATAGCGAGCCCGCATTATAAAGAAGTGCGGCACGATGGCTGCTTCGATAAAATGACGCCTTACGCAATTCCGCCGGAGACACCATGGCACGCAAGGCCCGCAGGAAGAGCGCGGCACGCGCTCGGTTCACGCTGATCAGCCCCGACATCCGCCCCAACGGCACGATCGGCATGGAACAGGTATTCACCGGAAAATTCGGCAGGAAAGCGTAGGTTTCGTCGGTCGCGCGAAACCGGCTTCGCGCGTCGCTCGAGGACTCGCATGTTCAATCCGTTTCAGAAGGTCAAGCCCATTGAAGTACGCCGCTTCACGTCGATGCCTGCGAAGTACCGCAACAAGCGCCGCACCGCCTGGTCCGATCCCAACCGCCAGGGCGCGCCCCTCGACAGCTTCCTCGAAGGGCCGTCGTTCGACCGTAAAGGCAATCTCTACTGCGTCGACATCCCCTTCGGGCGCATTTTCCGCATCGACCCGAAGGGCCGCTGGGACCTGGTGGCCCAGTACGACGGCTGGCCGAACGGCCTGAAGATCCACCGCGACGGCCGCATCTTCGTCGCCGACTACAAGCGCGGACTGATGCTGCTCGACCCGCGGTCCGGAAGGATAGAACCGCTGCTCGAGACCGCATTCAGCGAAGGTTTCAAGGGCTTGAACGATCTGCATTTCGCCGACAACGGCGATCTCTACTTCACCGACCAGGGCCAGAGCGGCATCGCCGATCCGAGCGGCCGCGTGTACCGGCTGCGTGGGGGCGTGGACGGAAAGGCGGGAGAGTTGCAGCGCCTGGTGGACAACGCCCCGTCGCCCAACGGCATCACCATGAACGCAAAAAACACGCAGGTCTATGTCGCGATCACGCGCTCGCAGCAGATCTGGCGGCTGCCGCTCATGGCGAGCGGCTCGCTCTCCAAGACCGGCGTCGCCATCCAGCTCTCCGGTGGCCATGCGGGGCCCGACGGCATCGAGATGGACGCGGAGGACGGCCTCGCCGTATGCCATCTCGGCGTGGGTATTTGGCGCTTCGACTCGAACTGCCTGCCGACGCACCTGGTGCACGCCGGCAGGCCGCATCGGCTCATGACCAACATCGCGTACGGCGGGCCCGGCCGCAAGACGCTGTACATCACCGATTCGCTGAACGGCGAGATCCTCACCGCGAAGATGCCGGTCGCCGGCAAGAAGCTCTTCGCTCACCTCTGAAAGGAAACTCCATGAAACGCTTGCAGCTGGCTCTCGTCGCCCTCGCCGTCGGCCTCTCCTGCGCCGTACAGGCACAGCAGTACCCGGCGAAGCCTGTGCGCGTGTTCGTCGGCTACGCCGCAGGAAGCTCGACCGACATCGTCGGGCGCGTGATGGCCGACCGCCTCTCCGCTTACTGGAAGCAGTCGGTGATCGTCGAGAACCGCGGCGGCGCGGCAGGAAACGTCGCCGCCGACGCGGCGGCAAAATCCCCTGGCGACGGCTACACGCTGCTGTTCGCGCAGAACGGCCTGGCGATCAGCGCCGCCGCCCTGCCCAACCTTCCCTACAGCGCCGAGCGTGACCTCGTGCCGCTCGCGCCGGTTGCCGCGACCCCGCACATCCTGATCGTCGGCGCGGAGTTTCCAGCGAAGAACGTGCAGGAGCTGATCGCGCGCGCCAAGGCAGAGCCGGGCAAGCTCACTTACGCCTCCTCCGGCGTCGGCAATTCCGACCACCTGTGCGGCGAACTCTTCAACCTGATGGCTGGCATCCAGGCGATCCACGTGCCCTACAAGGGCGGCGCGCCGGCGGTGCAGGACGTCATTCCGGGACGCGTCGCCTACTACTTCGCCGGCATGCCGGTGGGGTTGCCGCTCGTGAAATCCGGCCGGGCACGCGCGCTCGGCGTCACCAGCCGGCAGCGTTACCCGGGCGCACCCGACATCCCCACGGTCGCCGAGCAGGGGCTGCCGCAGTACGAGGCTACGCTGTGGCAGGGCTTTTTCGCGCCCGCGACGATCCCGCCCGAGCTCGCGGCGCGCATCGCGCGCGACGTCGAGGCCGTGCTAAAGGAGGCTGAAACGCGCGAAAGGCTCGGGAAGGCCGGCGCGTCGCTCTTCGAGAACAATCAGGAGAACTTCCGCAGGTTCTTTGTCGCCGACATCGAGAAGTGGCGCAAGCTCGTGAAGAGCACGAACCTCAAACTGGAATGACGAGGCGCCCGGTGCGCCAAGGCGACCGTCAGCGCCGCGCACCCGCGACCGGACTCTGCCTCGCGCGGTGGTAGGTGGCCGTCAACCCAAGCAGCACGATCACCTGCAGCGCCGGCATCAGCACTTCGTAGTAGGTGATCCCGATCCCGTCCAGTGGG